>DATATA010000046.1:0-1884 GCA_036263775.1 Steroidobacteraceae bacterium
TCGAACACAGCATTGAGCTGCCGGTTGCGAGACTCAAGGTCAGCGCAGCAGCCGAAGCGGAATTGCGCGAACAGCTGGACTTGGCGCTGCAGCATGGCAAGGGCGTGGTGCATGTACAGACGCAAGGCGATTCCGTCTCCTCGGCAGCCGTCTTTTCGACCAAACGCGCCTGTCCGAACTGCGGCATCGGATTCCCGGAGCTCGATCCGCGGTTGTTTTCCTTCAACTCAAAGCATGGTTGGTGCCATAGCTGTTTTGGCACCGGGCTGCAATTGCCGCAGTTCGACGCCGAGCAAAGCGGCGAGGAGCCGGTGTGGCGCGAAGACGCGGATGCGGCCCTCGAGGCCTGTCCGCAATGTGCGGGCCAGCGGTTGAATCCGGTCGCGCTCAGCGTACTGTTTCGCGGCCAGTCGATTGCCGCGCTTGCGAATTTGCCGGTACAGGAATTTTCGGCGCAGCTTGGGAAACTGAAATTGATGGGCCGCGAGCTCGAGATCGCTCGCGACCTGATGACTGAACTCATGGCGCGCACCAGCTTTCTCTGCGACGTTGGCTTAGGGTACTTGCAGCTGAATCGCGCGGCACCCACCCTCTCCGGCGGCGAAGCACAGCGAATTCGTCTCGCCGCGCAACTGGGTTCCAATCTGCAGGGCGTCTGCTACGTGCTGGACGAGCCCACCATCGGCTTGCACCCACGCGACAACATCACGCTGCTCGATACCTTGGATCGATTGCGGGCCAAGGGCAACACCCTGGTCGTGGTCGAACACGACGAAGACACGATACGGCGCGCCGATCATGTGATCGACTTGGGTCCCGGCGCGGGCACGCGCGGCGGTGAGTTGGTGGCGCAAGGCACCGCACTGCAACTGGCGCAGATGCGCAACTCCGCAACCGGCCGATGTCTGGCGGCGCCGCTGCTGCATTCAAGGTCCCGCCGCCGTCCCGTCGATCGCGAAACGTCCGTGATCGAGGTCAGCGGCGCAACCTTGCACAATCTGCGCGAGGTGAACGTGCGCATTCCGCGCGGCAGGCTGACGGTGATCACCGGCGTGTCGGGTTCCGGCAAATCCTCGCTGGCGCGCGATGTGCTGCTGAACAATTTAAAGCGCTTGCTGGCGCGCCCTCGCCGCGCCCGGCGTGCGCGCGAGGCCGACGTGGTGCTGCAGGGCTGCGATGCCATCCTCGGCTGGCAATCGCTCAGCCGCGTCCTCGAGGTCGATCAGACGCCCATCGGCAAGACGCCGCGTTCCTGCCCCGCCACCTATATCGGCTTCTGGGACTCCGTTCGCCGGCTCTTCGCAGATACCACCGATGCGCGTATCCGCGGGTTCACCGCCAGCCGCTTTTCGTTCAACACCGCCGGCGGCCGCTGCGAGGCCTGCGAAGGCCAGGGGATGCAGCGCATCGAGATGAGCTTCCTGCCGGATGTTCAGGTGCTTTGCGACGTCTGCGGCGGCAAGCGATTCAACCCCGAAACGCTGAGCATTCTGTTCAAGGGCAAGAGCATCGGCGACATCCTGGCGATGAGCGTCGAGGACGCGCTGCCGTTCTTTGCCGCGCAGCGCAGCGTCCATCATCCTTTGAGCCTGCTCGCCGACGTGGGATTGGGATACTTGAGTCTCGGCCAGCCCAGCCCGACTTTGTCGGGGGGTGAAAGTCAGCGCATCAAGTTGGTCACCGAGCTTGCCAAGGTGCGCACCGACGAACTCGGGCAGGACATCGCGCGCCGCGAGGGACAACACACGCTCTATGTGCTCGACGAGCCCACGGTCGGCCTGCACATGGCGGATGTTGAAAAGCTTTTGAAGGTATTGCATCGTCTGGTCGACACCGGCAACACCTTGGTTGTGATCGAGCACAATCTCGACATTATGGCGGAAG
>DATATA010000051.1:0-2638 GCA_036263775.1 Steroidobacteraceae bacterium
CGGAGTGGCCAGCAAGCATGCCGCGCAATACATTCAAGCAAGCGATCGTGAGCGGGCAGCGCCAGGTGGGGTTGTGGAGCGGTCTGGCCAGTCCGATTGCGGCCGAGATTATCGCCGGCGCAGGCTTTGATTGGATCGTTGTCGACGGCGAGCATGGGCCCAACGACATTTCCACGCTGCTAACGCAGTTGCAGGCCATGCGCGGCGGCACTGCTGAACCGGTATTCCGCGTGCCGTGGAACGACATGGTGATCATCAAGCGCGCTATGGACGTGGGCGCACGCACGCTGCTCATTCCGTTTGTTCAGAATGCTGATGAAGCCGCGCGCGCAGTGGCGGCAACGCGCTATCCACCCCTCGGCATTCGCGGAGTTTCGGTCACGCCGCGCGCCAACGACTACGGACGAATTTCCGGCTATCACAAGAATGCACACCTCGATACGTGCGTACTGGTGCAGGTTGAAACCCGCACCGCACTCAAGGAGATTGAGGCCATCGCGGCCGTCGACGGCGTGGACGGCATTTTTGTCGGGCCCAGCGATCTGGCTGCGGACTTCGGATTCCTTGGCAATCCAAAACACGCTGATGTGCAGGCCGCACTCAAAGACGCAGCTACGCGCATCCGGGCCGCCGGCAAGGGCGCGGGCATGCTCACAGGCAATCTTGACGACGTGGAGCAACTGTTTGAATTGGGATACAACTTCACCGCCGTGGGCAGCGACGTAGGACTTTTGGCACGTACCGCGGAGCAAGTCGCGTCGCGGTTCCACAAGAAATAAAAACAGCAAACCAACATTCGTACCAAGGAGAAAACTTATGGCTACTATCGGATTTATCGGCCTCGGCATTATGGGCCGACCAATGGTGAGGAACCTGATCAAGGCCGGTCACACGGTCATTGCATACGACGCGTTTGCAAAAGCACTCGACAGCAGCGTGGCCGACGGCGCGCAGCGCGCGAGCTCAAGCAAAGACGTTGCATCCCGCACCACAACCATCATCACCATGGTGCCCGATGGGCCGCAGGTTGAAGAGGTTGTGCTCGGTCCGGGCGGAGTGCTTGAGGCCGCCAAAGCCGGTTCGCTCATCATCGACATGAGCTCCATCAATCCCGGCGTCTCGCAGAAGGTTGGCGCGGCCTGCGCTGCCAAGGGCATCGAATTTCTCGATGCGCCAGTCAGCGGCGGCGAACCCAAAGCCATCGACGGAACCCTGGCCATTATGGTCGGCGGCGACGAAAAAGTATTCGCCAAGGCCGAGCCAATTTTGAAGACTCTGGGCTCAAGCGTGCTCCTCACAGGGCCGGTGGGTGCGGGCAACACGACCAAGCTCGCCAATCAGATCATGGTGGCGTGCAATATCGCAGCCATGGGCGAGGCGCTCGTGCTTGCCACTCGCTGCGGACTCGATCCTGAAGTTGTGTTCAACGCCGTGAAGGGTGGACTGGCCGGTAGCACCGTACTCAACGCCAAGGCTCCCATGCTCATCGGGCGCAACTTCAAGCCCGGATTCAAGATCAAGCTTCACCAGAAGGATCTGCGCAACGCGCTGCAAACGGCGGAGGCGAACAACGTGTATCTGCCCTTTACCGCGCTGGTGCAGCAGATGCTGAATTCGCTTGTAGCCGACGGCAAGGGAGATTTGGATCACTCGGCGATTGCCACGGTGATCGAGACTCTGTCGCACGTCGAGGTGAAGAAGCCCGCGTAGGTCTGCGCCTGGTCGCTGTTCAAACCTGTGCCCCACTCATCGCGGCGTTATCGCGATGAGTGGGATCGCACAAATCTCCAAGTGCATTGAAGCGGTCTCAAATCCGATTTGAGGTCCGGTCCGGGTCCAGTGCAGCGATCAGCCCTTGCCCCAGCCGCCGCCACCCGGAGTTTCAATGTGCAGCAAGTCACCCTTGCCGATTTGATGGCTGCACTTTCCGGCAAGATCGACCTTGTCGCCCTCGGTATTCCTGATCCACGCAGCGCCCGCTTCGCCGTCCTTGCCACCCTGCAATCCCCACGGACGAAATTTTCTGCGCTCGGCAAGCAGCGTCATCTGCGCATCGGCGAGCAGTTCCACTTCGCGAATCAATCCATCGCCGCCGCGGTATTTTCCCGCCCCACCCGAGTCATAGCGATATCCATACCGGCGCACGCGAAACGGATAAGCATATTCAAGCGCCTCAATCGGAGTATTCAGCGAGTTTGTCATGTGTGTCTGCACGCCCGATATACCGTTCAGTCCCTGTCGCGCACCCATGCCGCCCGCGGTGGTTTCGTAGTAGGTAAAAGGCTCACCGGTGCGCGGATCGACACCGCCAATCGTCAGATTGCTCATGGTGCCTGCGCTCGCTGCCGGAATGCGTTCGGGAATGGCCTGCGCCAGCGCGCGCAGCAGCACATCGACAATTCGCTGCGAAGTTTCCACGTTGCCGCCGGCCACGGCTGCAGGCGGGCGCGCATCCACAATGGAGCCGGCCGGCGTTTCAAGCATGAGCGGCCGCAGGATGCCCGCCGTCGCCGGCGCATCTTCCTTGAGCAAACAGCGCAGAACATAAAAGCACGCCGAAAGCGTGATGGAGCGAACCGCATTCACGCTGCCCGCAACCTGGGGCGACGAGCCGGTGAAGTCGGCCAGCATTGTACCG
>DATATA010000076.1:0-13246 GCA_036263775.1 Steroidobacteraceae bacterium
CCCGTACCAACACATAGGATATTCACCTAAACAGCGTGTGCGCTCTCATTGACCCCATCCGCCGGCACGGTACCTGCTGCGCCTGTCTCACGACGAGACGGAGTTCGACTTCGGCTTCATGACGGTGAAGGCCATGGCGGCGCTCAAGCTGGTGAAGCCTTCGAAGACGGGAGCCGTGCGGCCGGCTGACTTGGGCCGGTTGGAGCTCAGCCTCTGAGCGCAAGGTTACCGTTCTTACTTCGAAGCAGGCGACTGCATCAAAGCTTTTATTTTCTCCTGATCAAAATATTTGGTGAAGTTTTTCATGCCCACGACGACAGCCGGGTCCGTGAACAGGCCGCGCATCGCAACCTGGCCGAAAATCCCGAAGGAGTATTCGATTGTCTGGGCTCCTTCATTCTGAATGGCGTCCCGCGTTTCTTGCTTGCAGGATTCGAGGAGCAGACGCCGCGTCAACGCCCGGCGCAACTTTGCGCGAGATTATCGTCAAATCATTCGAATACCGGAAGGCTCGCCACCTCCTCGGGCGGCACGTCCTCCACCGGCAGACCTGCCTTCACCCAGGCACTGAGGCCGCCGCGAATCACCGAAACCCGTACGCCGTTTGCGTCCAGCAGCTTTTGCAGCTCCCGAGCCACACGCACGCTCGTGGCTTGGCGAACACAGGTGCAGTACACGAATACGGTGCCTTCTCGCGGTAATCCCGCCTCCGGCTGACGAATGACATTCGGATCGAGCCGTCGAGATCCTAAGATGCGCGTTGCCTTCGGATCGAAGTAACCGTGGCTGCGAACGTCATACACCGAGGCACCGGTCGCCATTGCCCGCGCGGCTTCGTCCGGATCGGCAAACGGCACGGCCGTCAATGCGCGGCCCTTTCCCCAGAGCCAGACGCGAAACAGCAGATAGGCGACGACGAGGCCGAGTACGATCCAGCCGACGATCCGGCCGGCCGAGTCGTAACCTCGCGTGACCACGTCCAGTGCGCCGCTGAAAATGAAGCCGACCAGAAGGTAGGATCCGGCATAGAGCACGGCGCCGGCGAGATCCAAACGCAGAAACGTCATGAGCCGCATATTCATGCTGCCGGCCAGCGGCGGAGCCATGGTATTGATGCCCGGGATGAACTTTGCGACGACCAGAAGCGTCCGGCCGCGCCGATAGAAGGAATCGGCCGATCTTAAGATACAGGCCTCGGGATTGAGCGAGATGCGGCAGAGCAGTCCCAACAGCCACCAACCCGTGTACCGGCCGAGCAGAAACATCAAGGTGTCGCCGGTCAGCATCGCGGCGAGCGCGATACCCAGCACATACGGCGCCTGCAAGACTCCATGCGCCGCGGCGCCGCCGGCAACCAGCAACGCCACCGCGGCGGGAACCGGCACGCCGATCGCCTCGAGAAAAACGATCACGGCCAGGATGGAGTAGCCGTGTTGCATGAGCGCTATGTTCAATGATCCCAAACGATGTTACTCCGGATCGAAATTGCACTCCTTCAACGGCACCACGCTCGTCTTGTTCCATAATTTGTGGCCCAGGTACAAGAGGACGACGGTCGGAATGATCAGATAGCTGGTGATGAAATCGAACCAGGAGAACACGGGGGTTTGAAACACACCGATGTTGGCGCCGAACAGCACGACCAGGAACAGGACCAGCGCGAGCCAGGGACCGAAAGGATAGAATTTGGACTTGAATTTCAATTCGCCCAAGCTGCGGCCCTGCGCCACCCAAGCTTTGCGAAAGCGCAGATGGCAGATGGCGATGCCTAGCCAGATGATGAATCCGCTCAAGCTCGACGCATTGTAGAGCAGCTGATAGATCTTCTTGTCGCCGACCTCGCTGGCAAAAAATGCCAAAGCGCTGACCGATCCGGTCGCGAGCAGCGCCAACACAGGCACGCCGCGCCGGTTGAGCGTGGCGAACAGCTTCGGCGCCTTGCGGCTGTGGGCCATCGCATGCAGCATGCGCGATGCCACGTACATGGATGAATTTCCGCACGACAACACCGACGACAGGATCACGGCGTTCATGAGATTGGCCGCGTAGTAGCCGGCCGTCGGCAGCTGCTGCAGCACCATGGTGAAGGGCGAGTAGGCGATGTGGCTTTCATCCGCATTCAGCAGATTCGGATCCGTGTAGGCGATCAGCGTGCCGGCCACGAAGATCGCACCGATGTAGAACAGCAAAATGCGCCAGAACACGGACCGGATCGCCTTCGGCACGTTCTTGGCCGGATCGGCCGTCTCGGCCGCGGCCAAGCCCACGCCTTCCGTACCCTGGAAGGAGAAACCCGCGACCAAGAAAACCGTGAGCATGGCGGTGAAGCCGCCCGCGAAAGGAGCATGCGTGCCCGTTTTGGGATCGCTCAAGGTCCAGTTGTGAAATCCGCTGCTGTGGTTGCCGATCATGCCGGCGATCATGAGCAGGCCGACCGCCACGAAAATGATCACGGTGACCACCTTGATGCCGGCGAACCAATATTCGGCCTCGGCATATGCTTTCACCGACAATAGGTTAAGCGCCAGCAGGATTGCAAAAAAGCCCAGGGCCCAGTAGGCGGCATTCGCATGCGGAAACCAAAATTGCACGATGAGCGCGCCGGCCACCAGTTCCGCGGCCAGGGTGACGGCCCAGCTGAACCAATAATTCCAGCCGACGGCGAAAGCCAGCGAGGGGTCGACGAAGCGTTCCGCGTACGCTTCGAAAGAGCCCGGAATCGGCAATTGCGTGGCCATCTCGCCCAATGACTGCATCATGCAATAAACCGCCAGCCCCATGGTCGCATACGCCAGCAGCGCACCGCCCGGTCCAGCCTGCGCGAGCGCGGCGCCGCTGGCAAAGAACAAGCCGGTGCCGATCGCACCGCCTATGGCGATCATGCTCAGCTGTCGGTTGCCGATGCTGCGCTTGAGTTCGCGACTTTCACCTGTGCTCATGCGGCGATTTCCTGTTGAGTGCGGACCGGAGTGTGCGTCATAAAGCGGCATCAGTCGATGGAACCGACGAAGAATACGTGTCCATTCGCACGACGCGTGTCCGCCGCGGCATCCACGATCGCCGCAGCGAATTCTTGCACGGTGGGGAGAACGCCGGCTTGTCCGCGCCGGCTCTCGATCAACCCGCGCGAGGTACGCTCGAGCAGCTTCGGCGTGATGGTTCCCTCGATCATGTCGCCGCTCACGATCGCGAGGCGCACACCGCGGTTTTCAAAGTCGGGCAATCTCGAACGCAGCGCATCCTCACCCGCCTTCTTGCTTGCGGCGATCCCCTCGTACGCTGCGTACACGGGCTTGCGGCCATAGAAATGCGCCAGATGACTCGTGACGAACACCACGCATCCGCCGGCCGGCATCAGCGGCAGCGCCGCATCCAGCATTCGCACCTGCGCGGTCAGATTGAGTTCCATGGCATACGAAGCGGGCTTGCCCTTCTCCAGGCCTCCGCTCGCGTTCAGCACCAGAACGTCGAGATGTCCAAAGGCATTCTGCACGGCGCGTACCATCGCCTCGACGCTGCCTGCCTCGGTCAGATCGGCCTGCGCCAGCAATCCGCGACGCCCAAACGACTCGACCTGGGCCGCGACTTGCTCGGCCCGAGATCCCTTGCTGCGAAAATTGATCACGACGTCGGCGCCCTGCTGCGCCATCATGCAAACCACAGCGGCGCCGATTCCCCGCGAGGCCCCGGTGACCAGTGCCGTTTTGCCGAGAAATCGTTTCAATTCGAAGCGGCGTTCATATAATGGATTTTTATTTCGATATCCCGGCGCCAGTATGCCTTCTGGTGCCTCATGCAGGGAACAGCCGTGGAAAAACCAGCAGCCAGCAGAACAGCGATCGCAACCTCCCTGATGCGCGCGGCGCATACGCGTCTGGACCCTCAGCCGCTGATCGAGGATCCCTGGGGCGATCTGCTTGTCCCTCAGTCCGCGCGCGAGTCGATTCGCGATGAATCGCTCCTGAGCAGCCGCGCCTACCCGAACGTCATCACTCGAACTCGATATGCCGAGGACGCGCTGCAGGCCGCCGTTGCGGCAGGCGTTCGTCAGTACGTTCTGATCGGCGCGGGCTTCGACAGCTTCGCATTGCGGCGTCCGCCTTACGCCGCGGATCTGCAAATCTTCGAAATCGATTTTCCGGCGACTCAGACGCTGAAGCTCGAACGGATCGAGGCGTGCGGAATCACATTGCCTGACTCCGTGCATTTCATTGCCGCGGATCTTTCCCGCGAAAGCGTGGCCGCGGCGCTGACACGATCGCCGTTCCAAGCCGGCGAATTGACGTTTTTCTCCTGGCTGGGCGTAACGATGTACCTGACGCGCGCCGCGAACCTCGCGACGCTCAGGTCAATCGCGTCTTGCGCGCCCGCGCGCAGCGAGCTGGTCTTTACCTATTTCGACGAACGTCTCTTTCAAGCGCAGTCGGAAGCATTTCGCGAGTTGGAGCAAAGAGTGGCGGCCATAGGCGAGCCGTTCTTGTCGGGCTTCGATCCCGCGGCGCTTGCCGCGGATCTAGCGGCTTGCGGTCTCGAGCTGATCGAGGACCTGAACGGCGGCGAAGTCGGCGCCAGATATGACAGCACGGGAGAGCGTGGTCTGGGACAATCAAGCACTTCGCACATTGCGCATGCGCGCGTGACCTGAGCTTAGGGTTAGGGCATTTTGCACACTTCCCGTATGATCCGTTCATGTCCAGCACTGCACAAGACGCGCTGATCGATGAAAATGCCCGCTACAAGCGGGTGATTCGCACCGCCGAGGAATTGTTCAAGAAGGTGGGATTTCGTGCCGTCACCATGGAACTGGTCGCGCGCGAGGCCAATGTGGCGAAGGCCACGCTCTATAACTATTTCAAGAATAAGGATGATCTTTACGTCGAGGTATGCGCGCGCATGGCGCGCATTCTGCGCGGCTCGGTCGAGCAAGCACTCGTGAAACCGGACACGCCGCTGGATGAGCGGCTGGCGGACGCCGTCGTCGCAAAACATCGGCCGGTATTTACGCTGGTGCGCGCATCGCCCCACGCGGCGGAATTGTTCTCCTACACGCACAGCGTGGCCGGCGAGATTTTCGCCAAGCTGGATGTTGAAATGCTGGAGATGTTTCGCGCCGCAATGGCCGAAGATCCGCAGCTATCGCGAAATGCGGAACAGCTTTCGCGGGCCCTGTATTTCGGCAGCGCACCGCTCGCAAGCCGCAGCGAAACCACCGCCCAAATGGAAGGCGAACTCGGCGCCTTTGCCCGCGCCTATTTGGCGGGTGCTCGGGTACTCGCTCGCTCGAAATAGCCAGCCTAAGCTTGGCTGATTTAACTTAACTCTGTTGACTAACTATACGATAGGGGTATGATTCGTTCATATCGTATAGATTGGGAGACGAGTCATGAGCCTGCCCCGCATCGCCTTACTGGTTGCCGTCTGCGTTGCCGACGGAATCCTCCTTCTTGGATCTGCCCCGGCATTTGCTTCCGAGATCATCACGGATATCGCACCGCCCCCGCCGCGGGCCGAGAACATGGGTCACCCGCGCGACGGCTATGTTTGGGCCCCAGGCCATTGGGAATGGAATAGCCGAGCCTACCGCTGGGTATCGGGAAGCTGGATTGTGGAACACGGCAAGGCGCACTGGATCGCTGATCAGTGGGAGCCCATGGGCGATCGGTGGCACTACGTCCCCGGTCACTGGGAACGCTAGCCGAGATCGAGCGAACCGCTAGATAGGCAGCCAAAATTCCGAGCACAATTCTATAGCCGAATTGCAGCCAGCCCGACAGCCCGCTTTGCAAGGCAATGCCGTGCAGAAGGCCGAACATCAGCGCACTGATCAAAATCGCAGGCCACACCGGCATTTCTTGCCGAAGCCAATCGAGCAGCAGCCCGCGCACCATGAGTTCCTCGGCGGCCGGACCGATGATCACGATCACCAGCAAAACGGCCGGCAACGAATCCGCTCCGCCCATCAGATAATTCGGCGTGGCAATAGGCGGCAATTGGATGCCGGACCACATCATGAGTTTGACCGCGGCCATGAAGATGAGGATTGGCACGATCGCGCCCGCCACACAGGCCCACAGAATTTGGCTTCGTACGCTCTTGAAGCGGGCTTGGAGACCGACCCAATCACGGCCCGCGGCGAGCAGTTGGTAGCCCGCAATCCAAGCCAGGTCCGCCATTGCGACTGAGGTGAGGCTGACCGCAAACGACGGTGCTTTAAGCGCCCTGCATATCAGTCCGACAATGAGGGACACTGCCAGGCCGCCGAGGAAGAGCAGCAGGATGCTGCCAAACCTGATGCTTTGGCGCAGCGCCGCGATTCCTTGCGCATCGATGAACACGCTGGAGATGATATCGGTTTGGGGAACGAAACGTGCGCAACCCTTTGAATGTGGCGCGTTATTTGACCGAAGGCCTTGCCGCAAGTTAGCCGGCCTGGTATAAAGCCCGGCTCTTCTAAAGCTTCCAATTTCAAAGGTTTAGCCATGTCGCGAGTTTGCCAAGTCACCGGCAAAGGCCCCAAAACGGGCAATACCGTTTCGCATGCGAACAATCGCAAGCGCCGCCGCTTTCTGCCCAATTTGCACAGCCACCGGTTCTGGCTGGAATCCGAAAAGCGCTTCGTGAGCCTGCGCGTTTCCACCCGCGGTTTGCGCACGATCGAAAAGCGCGGCGTGGATGTCGTGGTTGCAGACTTGCGAGCCAAGGGCATCAAGGTCTAAGGAGCCGTCATGCGCGACAAAATCAAATTAGTATCTTCGGCCGGAACCGGTCACTACTACACCACCACGAAAAATAAGCGCCTGCATCCGGACAAGCTCGAAACGAAGAAATTCGATCCGGTGGTCCGCAAGCACGTTGCTTACAAAGAATCGAAGATCAAATAGTTTAGCTCCTGCCTGAGCTTCCAGAAGTAGAGACCACGCGCCGGGGCATCCGGCCCGCGCTCATTGGGCGCCGCATTCTCGATATGGTCGTCCGCGACCGGCGCCTGCGCTGGCCGGTTGCGGCGAAACTCGAAGCAGCCATTCGCGGCCAGGTAGTCGAGGGCGTCGAGCGGCGCGCGAAATATCTCATCATCCGCTTAGGCTCAGGTTCGCTCATCGTGCACCTGGGGATGTCCGGCAGTTTGCGCCTCGTCGGCGCAAAAACCGCGCCGAAACCGCATGATCATTGGGACCTGGTTCTCGATAGCGGCCGGGTCCTGCGCTTTCATGATCCCCGGCGTTTCGGCAGCCTGCATTGGACGCAAGGGGACCCCGAGCAGCACCCGCTCCTTGCGAAACTCGCGCCGGAACCGTTGAGCGCCGCATTCGACGCCGAGTATCTATTCCGCATCACGCGCCGGCGCGCGGTCGCGATCAAGCAGCTCATCATGAACTCGCAGCTCGTCGTCGGCGTGGGCAACATTTACGCCAGCGAGGCGTTGTTCCGTGCGGGAATCTCTCCGCGCCGCGCCGCACGGCGGCTGACGAAGGCCGAGGCGTTGAAATTATCCCGCGCCATCAAGGCCGTGCTCAAGGAGGCCATCCGAATCGGCGGCACCACTTTGCGCGATTACGTCAACGCCGACGGTGAGCCCGGATACTTCAGTCAGAAATTGTTCGTCTACGAACGCGCCGGAGACCGTTGCCGCGTGTGCAAATCGCCGGTCAAACAGTTTACCCAGGGACAGCGGTCCACTTACTGGTGCTCCACCTGCCAGCGCTAATAAACCAGCCCCTCGCCCTCCCCGCGCGGATCCGATGCCGCATCGACTTTTCCCGTGGCGAAGTCCCATGTCACGACCTGCATGTTTCCCCACCGCCGGTTCGACAGCCGCAACTTGTGGCCCATGCCTTGCAGCTTGGCGATCTCGGCGTCCGTCAAGGCACCCTGTTCGTAGGAAACTTCGTCCGGCAAATACTGATGGTGGTAACGCGGGGACTTCACGATGTCGGCGGCGCTCATGCCGTCCATGTAGTTCAAGCAACCCAGCAGCACTTGGCTGATGATGGTGCTTCCGCCGGGTGAGCCGATGATCATCACGCCTTTGGGTGTGTCGACAAAGGTTGGCGACATGCTCGACAGCGGGCGCTTGTTGGGCGCGATCGAGTTGGCAGTGTTGCCGATGAGGCCGAAGGCGTTGGGTCTGCCGGGCTTGGTGGAGAAGTCGTCCATTTCGTCGTTGAGCAGCACGCCGGTCCCGGCCGGCATGTAGCCGCTGCCGAAGAATAGATTCACGGTGATCGTGACAGCCGCACGATTTCCGGCGGCGTCCAGCACGGAAAAATGTGTGGTGTTCATCCCTTTCGGCTCAGACTCGATGCCCGGCAGCAAGTCGGAGGGCATGGCCTTGTCGGCTCGGATGCTGGCGCGCTGGCCCGCCGCATAGTCGGCGCTCATCAATTGCGCCAACGGCATCTTGATGAAATCAGGATCGCCCAAGTAAATTGCGCGATCTCGAAAGGCGCGGCGCATCGCTTCGATGATCAGGTGCTTGCGCGTTGCGGAATCGACCGCAGGCAAATCGAAGCCGCCGAGAATATTGAGCGAATCCAAAATCGCAATGCCACCCGACGAGGACGGCGGCGCCGTAACGATGCGCGCCCCGTGATATTCGCCGATCAGCGGCTTACGCTCGACGACGCGATAGGCCTTCAGGTCCGCAAGGGTCCAGATGCCGCCGCCGGCGCGCACACCGGACACCAGGTTCGCCGCCACCCGGCCTTCATAAAATCCCTTGGCGCCTTGATTCGCGATGGCCTCCAAGGTCTTGGCCAAGTCCGGTTGCTTGATGATGGCGCCCACTTCGGGCACTCCGCCATCCGGCCTCAGAAAAGCCTTCGCGGCATCCGGCGAACGCGCCAAGATGTCGTGCTTGACCTTGATGGCGAATTGCATTCGCGCATACAGCGGGAATCCGTCTCGCGCCAGGCGAATCGCCGGCTCCAGGCTTTGCTTCAGCGGCAGCTTTCCATACTTGCGCGCCAGGTATTCGAAGGCCGCGGGTTCGCCCGGAATGGCCGACGACAGCGGGCCGCTGGTCGAGCTGTCGGGAATTTCATTGCCCGCTTTGTCCAAGTACATATCGCGCGTGGCGGCGCCGGGCGCCTTCTCGCGCGCATCGACCATGGTTTCGAAACCGTCGGACTGCCGATGCAGCAGAAAAAAGCCGCCCCCGCCCAAGCCTGAACTGGTGGGTTCGACCACCGCGAGCGCCGCGGCCACCGCCACGGCGGCGTCGAAAGCATTGCCTCCGGCGCCCAAGATTTCCTGCCCTGCCTTGCTCGCGAGCGGATACGCGCTGGCAATGGCACCTTTGTGAGCGACAGCGGGGCGGGCCGAATCGGCCCATGCGCCCGGGGCGGCGCAGAAAAGCAGAGCGATCGCCAGGATCGAATGGAAGCGCCCAATGATGCGCCGGGCATGCGGTGCGGTTTGCGGTATCAAAGCTTGCGATGCCGCTTCAGTTCGATCTCTACGATCGGATGCACGAATTCGGAGACATTGCCTCCCAGCACGGCGATTTCTCGCACCAAGGTCGATGATATGAATGTGTATTGCTCTTGCGGTGTCATGAAAACGGATTCGATTTCCGGAGTGAGGTGCCGGTTCATATTAGCCAATTGAAATTCAAATTCGAAGTCAGAGATGGCGCGCAGTCCGCGCACGATCACCGTCAGGCCGCTTTGCCGCGCGAAATCCACCGTCAAGCCGGAGAAACCCGTGACTTCGACATTGGTCACGTCGGCGAGCACACGGCTCGCCATGTCGACCCGTTGCTCGAGCGTGAACATGGGCGCCTTATTCGGATTGGCCGCAATCGCGACCACCACACGATCGAAAATCGAGGCCGCCCGCTTGACCAAATCCGTATGCCCGTTGGTGATGGGGTCGAAAGTCCCTGGGTAGACGGCATTTCTTTTGTGCATTGCTATTTCCGTCCGTTGACGCGCGCCAGATGATACCGCACCTCGCCGGCCGCCTTCGATTTGAGCAGCTCCCAGTGCGCCGGCAACTCAGGAACGCCCGCAACGCGCTCATTCTCCAAGTAAACCAAGGACCCGACGTCCAACCAGTTGCCCTGATCCAGCAGCGGGATGTATTCGGTCAAGGCATCTTTGCCGAAAGGAGGATCGAGAAATACGATTTGGAAGGGCTCAGGCGCTGTGCGCAGGAAACGGGCCGCTCCCATTGCCATAACGCGGCCTTTGAGCGTCGCTCCGAAGCGAACCAGCTGCTCCTGCAAGGCGCGCGCGGCTGCCGGGAATTGCTCCACGAACACCACGTCCTTGGCCCCACGCGAGAGCGCTTCGAGCCCCAAGGCGCCCGAACCTGCGAACAAATCCAGACAGCGCGTGTCAGCAATGGAATGCTGCAGCCAATTGAACACGGTTTCCCGCACTCGATCGGGCGTGGGACGCAGCTCCGGCATGTCCGGGAAGTGAACCCGCCGGCCGCGCCAAGCGCCGGCGATGATGCGCACCGAATTGCGCGCCGTCGGCGCCGGTAATTCCGTCTTGGAGTTAACCACGGAGCATCCTGGACGATGCGACCCAGCGGCGGTTGCGCACCGTGGTGTGAAGCGGAGCAGTCAGCTGCGAATGGTACAGGCTCGCGCGGCCGTCGCGCCCGAATTTCTTAGTTTTTAGGGGGGATTTGACCATTGATAACAAGCATTAGGCCGAAGTAAATTAGACGATTGAATCATGGCGATCAAGATTCAGCACCGTGTACGCACGCTGCGCCTGAAGGTGAAGGCTGAAGGGTATGCTTGGCTCAATGCCGCTGGGATCGAGGTCAATCAGGTCTGGAACTACGCGAATGCAACGAATTACAAGGCGGCGCGGCCCTTTAAGGGTCCTGCCAAATGGCTCACGGCCTTTGATTTGGACAAACTCACGGCCGGGGCGACCGAATGCTTAAGGCGGAGCAGCTGAAGCGCAAGGGCAAGTCTTTGCGATTCTCCGGCAAGGCGTTTCGGGTGTTCGAGAGGGACCTGTTCGAAGAGGTTCACTGGCGGTGTGGCTGTTTTGCTCAAGATGCGGTCGGGGACCGGTGGCTGTGCCTGCCCGTCAAAGAAGCGGTAGAGAGCTTGCCTGCTGCCAAGGGGGCGGTGGGGCTGGATTTGGGACTCAAGGACACTGTTACGACGAGCGATGGAGAGAAGCTACAGGCGGGCTATTTCTATCGATCCATCGAGCAGAAAATAGCCAATGCTCAACGGCGCGGCCATAAGCACCAGGCCAAGCGCCTGCACCGCACCGCCGCGAGGCGGCGCAAGGACGCCTTGCATAAGTTCTCTACGAGAGTTGTTAGCGAGTATCGGACGATCAAAATTGGCGATGTGAGCAGCGTGAAGTCATCGCTTGCAGTCGCTGAGCCGAGCTTGACCTACAGTCGATGCGAGGCATGGATCAGTGCGCTGAAAGCGGCGGCGTGAGCACCGGTGCCGGTATCATACCCGTCCCATGACGAATGAAGCTGACAGCCCAAGCGTGCGGGGATTCTTCAAGCGCCTGCGCGCCAAGTTGAATCAAGGCCCTGCATGGCTGACGACCGACATTGCCGAGCTGCTGCCGGGGCGCAAGATCGACGCGGAGATCTTGGATGAGCTCGAGACGCGGCTGATCACCGCCGACGTGGGCTTGGAAGCCTCCTCGCGGATTCTCGAAGAGTTGCGCCGGCGAGTCGCGCGCAAGGAATTGAACGACGTCGAAGCCCTGCTCAAGGCTCTGCAAGACGCCATGTCCCAGATCCTGGCGCCCGTCGAACAGGCGCTCGTGATCGATGCACAGCGCAGGCCCTTCGTGATTCTGGTGGTGGGCATCAACGGCGCCGGGAAAACGACCACCATCGGCAAGTTGAGCCATCGGCTGCTCGCCGACGGCAAGAGCGTCATGCTGGCCGCCGGCGACACCTTCCGTGCGGCGGCACGGGAGCAATTGGAAGTTTGGGCACAGCGAAACGGCGTGCCCATCATCGCGCAGCAGGCCGGTTCGGAACCGGCCGCCGTGATATTCGACGCCATGAACGCGGCGCGCGCACGCAACATCGATGTTCTCATCGCGGATACCGCCGGCCGCCTGCACACGCAGGCTCACCTGATGGACGAGCTCAAGAAAGTCAAACGCGTGCTGGCGCGGCTGGATGCCACGGCGCCTCATGAAGTCCTGTTGGTGCTCGACGGAACGATTGGCCAGAATGCCGTGGCGCAGGCCGAGGAATTCAACAAAGGGCTGGGGGTTACCGGATTGGTCATCACCAAATTAGACGGCACCGCCAAGGGCGGCGTGGTGCTCGCCATCGCGCAGCGCCTGAAAATTCCGATTCGATTCGTCGGCGTCGGCGAGCAATCCGAGGACTTCGGCATCTTCAATGCGTCGGAATTCGTCGCGGCGCTCTTGAAATCGGAACCCCGCGACGCGGCCGCATGATTCGCTTCGATCAGGTTCACAAGCGATATCCCAACGGCCGCGAGGCGCTGTCCGGTGTGTCGTTCAACATCGAGAGCGGCGCACTGACTTTTCTGACCGGGCACTCGGGTGCCGGCAAGAGCAGCGTGCTCAAGCTGATTGCCCTGATCGAGCGGCCCACCCGGGGGAGGGTCTATGTCAACAGCCAAAACACGTCGGGCGTGAAACCGCGCGGCATACCGCATTTTCGAAGACAGCTGGGCGTGGTCTTTCAAGACCATAAGTTGCTGCACGATCGCCCCGTCGCCGACAACGTCGCGCTGCCTCTGGTCATCGCCGGAGTGCCGCGGCGCGAGATCGATAAGCGGGTCCGTGCGGCGCTGGATCAAGTCGGTTTGCTCGGCAGGGAAAAATCTCGTCCCCTGGAGCTGTCGACCGGTGAGCAACAGCGTGTGGGCATCGCGCGCGCCGTGGTGGCAAAACCCACCCTGCTCATCGCGGATGAGCCGACCGGCAATTTGGATCCTGAACTTGCGCTCGAGGTGATGAAGCTGTTCAAGCGCTTCAGCGAGGTGGGCGTCACGGTGGTGGTGGCGAGCCACGACGTTCATCTCATCGATCAGGTCGGCGCGCGGCGCATCGTCTTGAGCGGCGGCCGAGTCATGGGCGGCGGGCCGGCATGAGCATCCGCGCCTATTTTTCCCGCCACGCGCAGGTGCTGGTGGGCTCGCTCGGCCGCATCGTGCATCAGCCTTTTGCGACGTTGATGACCATGGGCGTGATTGCGGTGGCATTGGCGCTACCCTTGTTCTTGAGCCTGCTGCTGCAAAATGCGCGCATCGCCACCGGCAATT
>DATATA010000052.1:0-41024 GCA_036263775.1 Steroidobacteraceae bacterium
GGAGGTTGTGCTATCGCAATCGCGACCACGTTGCCATCGACAATTGCGGCAGTCTTTGAGATTGCGAGCAATGCTCCTGCATGTCGCGCGCTTTGCTCGTTAAATTCCGGGAAGCCGTCAACCGAGCCAAACAAAGAAGCGGTTCGTGGATGGCTTGAGGGTCCGCGCCAGGTCTCCCCGACCACGGTTGCCGGCACGAGGATCGGTGTCCGATTTTTCCGGGCCGCCCTCAGTAGCGCAGCGAATGTGGGATCGTTGTCCTCCGAAGCGATGATCGCACCAGAGTCGAGGATGATCCTCACCGAGCAAGAAGAGCTTCGAGACGGGCCGTTAGCTGCGGATCGATCGGTCCATGGTCCTTTTCAAAGGAAGCCACGTAGGCGGCGCGGTTTTGGCAGCGAAGCGAGTGAGCGGGTCATCGTCTGCGTGGACGATTGAGCGCTTACTGCGGGGAGTTTTCATTCCCGATTATAACTTGAACTATAAATTAATTCAGAGTCGCCGCGAAGCCGCTTCCGCAACATAGCGTGATCGCAACTACGAAGCCACTGCCGGCGCGACGCTGAACCATGCTTTAACTCAGCCGTGCACCAAAAAGTATCACTGGAGTTTTTTCTTTCTGTAGTGGATTCCCCCCGTCCGCAATCGCCGACATATCGGTAACAGCTGCCACTCGTGTTTCACTGCGCGCGCGAAAAAGGCAAACCCGTCGAGAGGCGGGGACGCAAAGCTTCCGGTCTGCCAGCGCAGCAGACAGCGGAGTTACCGAACGATAGCAGTATGGCAATCGGGGTGATCTACGTTGTTTTCGATCGCTTGCTTTCCGGAGTGTATTCACCTACCACCAGGAAGCTCGTGCTCATGTTTTTATTTTCCCGTGTTTATCAATGCCTGCTCAGTGCAATCAGCGCAATTGCCGCCGCCGCGGCCATGCTCGCAATCATCCCATCCGCGAACGCGACGACGGTAACCGCTCCTAACAGTACCGACGCCTGCCTTGCGATAACCATGCCGACGGCAGATTCCTTCTTCAATTCGCCGCAACGCATTTTCGCGCACTACATTTCGACATTTCCCGAATCGATCGACAACCGCGCTTCGGCTTCCGACTACTACAACGTCCAATACTTAAATCCAAAAGGGGAAAATGATAAATGGTTGGCGCAGGGTGGCTTCCTGCGTCAGCGTCCGAGCGGCGTGCCCGTCAGCACGGCGGCCAATTGGAAGCAGCTGAACATGGAACGTGAAGTTAGAATGGCAATCGCACGCGGCATCCAAGGCTTCACCTTCAATGTCATGACCTTGATCGAGGCCACTGACACCGCGGGACCGCTGCAGACCATGCTGGCCGCGGCGGCAGCCGTCGACAAGCGTTTCAAAATCATGGTTACGCCCGATATTTCCGCATTGAGAACCGACTCGGCTACCGTCATCAAGATCATCGAAGCGGCGGCCGGCAAACCGGCGGCGTACCACACCGACGACGGCCGCTTGGTGTTGGGTGCCTACGATGCCGGCCTCAACTCCGCGGCTTGGTGGAAATCGGTATTCGCCCAATTGGCCGCCAAGAATATCCGCGTCGCCTTCGTCCCGACGTTCCAGGGCTGGAAGGCGAGCGCCCCGAGCTTCGCCGCCATCACTTCCGGCTTCGGCAATTGGGGCACCGCGACGCCGTTTGCTGAAAGCGCGATGGTGGGCGATCCGGCCACCGTGATGAAAGAATACGACAAGTTCTACATGATGCCGATTGACCCGCAGCAGTTCAGGCCGAAGGACTATTTCTATTACGAAGCCAGCAATAGCGCGGCGTACCGAAGCGGATGGACCAGCGCGATCAATGGTCACAGCGGCTGGGCGCAGATCGTGACTTGGAGCGATTTCTCCGAAAGCAGCCAGGTTCAACTGTATACCGATACGACGTTGCGCCACGACATCGGAACCGGGTTCTACGATCTGACCGGCTATTACGCCGCCTGGTTCGCCAGCCGCGTGCAGCCGAAAATAACCCATGACGTGCTGTACTACTTTTATCAGCGCGAACCCAGCGCCGCCGCGGGACCCAAACAAAGCGAACTGGATAAAGTGCAAGGCGGAGTCGCCGACAACCAAATAGAACTACTGGCCTTTCTCACTGCCCCAGGCGTGCTCAAGATCAGCATCGGCGGACAAACCTATACCCACGATGCCCCTGCCGGCATCACCTCGTTTAGGATTCCGACGCAAGCCGGGACGCCGCTTTTTACCTTGTCGCGCGACGAGGCTGACGTATTCTCTTTCCAGGGCGGCGTGCAGATCTACGGGCACTCGGGAATTCCATCAGGGGTGATCGACATGACCTATTGGAGCGGCAGCGCGTCGAAATCGGGAGTCTGCACACTCTAAGCGCGCTCGCACGGCCTCACTTGGGGACTGCGTGTATCGCACGGTGCCGCGGCATCAGCCGCGCCATCAATAGCGAATCAGCGCCGATCCCCAGGTGAAGCCGCCGCCGAACGCCTCGAGCAGCAGCAATTGACCTCGCTTGACACGTCCGTCGCGAACGCCGGTGTCGAGGGCCAGAGGCACGGATGCGGCCGAGGTGTTGCCGTGCGTATCGATCGTCACGATGACCCGCTCCATGGGCAATTCGAGGCGTTTCGCGATCGCCTCGATGATGCGAATATTCGCCTGGTGCGGAATCAGCCAATCGAGTTCTGCTTTGGAGATATTGTTGGCATTCAAAGTCTCCGTGACCAGCTGTCCCAAGGTATTCACCGCCACCTTGTAGACCTCGTTGCCCTTCATCTGCACGCCGGCCTTGCCCTCGCGGACCAGTTTGAAGCCCTTCGACACGCCGTCGGGATAGGCCAGCAGGTCTTTGTACTTGCCGTCCGAATGCAGCCGCGTGCTGATGATTCCGGGCTCGCTCGAGGGCTGCAGCACGACGGCGCCGGCGCCGTCGGCAAACAGCACGCAGGTGCCCCGATCGTTCCAGTCGATGATGCGCGTGAGTGTCTCGGCCCCCACGACGAGCGCGCACTTCGCTTCGCCAAGACGCACGAACTTGTCGGCCACGCTCAACGCATAGACAAATCCCGTGCAGGCCGCTTCCATGCTGAATGCCGGGCAGCCATGGATCCCCAACCGGTCCTGCAACAACGTGCCGACGTTGGGAAACACCAGATCCGGCGTGGTCGTACCGACGCAAATCAAATCGATGTCGGCCGCCATGATGCCCGCGGCGTCCATTGCGCGGCGCGCAGCGATCTCCGCCAAGTCTGTCGTCGTCTCGCCTTCGGCGGCCACATGGCGTTGCGATATTCCGGTGCGCGTTCGGATCCACTCGTCGCTGGTGTCGACCATTTTCTCGAGATCGCGGTTGGTTAGAATTTTTGTCGGCAGATAGCTGCCTGTGCCGGCGATTCGTGAGTACATTTAGGATCCTTCAAGCACCGCGTGAAACGGCCAAACGCTGCGCGATCCGCGCCGGCACGCCGTTTCGCGCCTCCAGCACCGCGACCTCGATGGCGCGCTGAAAACCGAACGAATCGGTGCCTCCATGGCTCTTGATGACGATGCCGTTCAAGCCGACCATGGCGGCGCCATTATAGCGGCGCGGATCGATGCGTTCGCGCAGGGCATTCAAGGTCGGGCGCGCCGCGAGATAGCCCAGCTTACGCAGCGGCGAGCGCGCGAATTCTTCGCGCATGGCGTTGGTGATCAGGCGCGACGCGCCTTCCATGACCTTAAGCGCGATATTGCCGGTAAATCCGTCCGTGACGACCACATCGACCTTGTCGGAGAAAATATCATGGCCCTCGACAAAGCCGACGTAGTTGATGTCCGCAGCGCCCATCAAGTTGTTCGCCGCCTGCACGATGTCGTTGCCCTTCACCTCTTCCTCGCCGATGTTGAGCAATCCGACCCGCGGCCGCTCGTGCGCTCCGGGAAGATCAGCGGCGAGCACCGAACCCATTACCGCAAATTGCGCCAATTGCAGCGGCGTGCACGATGCGTTGGCGCCGAGGTCCAGCATGTAGGTATGGCCGCCGCGCGACGGGATGATGGACACGATGGCCGGCCGCTCGACTCCCGGCAGCATTTTCAAGACGAAGTGCGCGGTTGCCATCAGCGCGCCGGTGTTGCCGGCACTGACGCAGGCATGCGCATCGCCGGATTTGACCAGATCGATGGCACGGCGCATGGATGAGTCTTTTTTGCGCCGCAGCGCTTCGCGCGGATGATCGGTCATTTCAACGACTTCCGTCGCGAACAGGCACGCTACGTTGGGCAGCACGTTTCCCGAGATCTCACGCTCCAGATCCGCTTGCCGTCCGGTCAACGTAAAGCGCACATCCGCGAATTCACGTGCTGCCGCAAGCGCCGCCGGAACGGAAACCGACGGTCCTCGATCGCCGCTCATGGCGTCGATGGCAATATGGAGCGGCGCAGTCACGGTGCGCAATTCGCCTTAAGGATTATTTGACGGCTTATTCTTCGGCTGCTGCCGCATCCGCCTTGGTCTGCAACACTTTCTTGCCGCGATAAAAGCCATCGCGGGAAATGCGATGTCGCGAATGAGTTTCGCCGCTCTTGGGCTCGATCGACACCGCGGGGGCCGCGAGCGCCGAGTGGGAGCGATGCATGCCGCGCTTCGACGGTGTCTTTCTACTTTTTTGAACTGCCATGGGTTGTCCTAACTTAAGTTTTCTTCAATAAATCCTGCAAAACTGCGAACGGCCGTTGCCGTTCCTCGGGCGCCGGCGCTTGGCCACATGCTTCCGGCGTGCTGCAAGAGGCAATGACGGGCAAGGCCAACAATAATTCTTCCTCGGCCAATTCGCGCAAAGATACGGAGCCTTCCTCCATCAGATAAATCTCTCGAGGCGACTCCGCGAGCGCCTCCGCTTCGCTCACCGCAAATTCAATCTCACTGTCGCCGGCCACCGGCAATTCGAAGTCCCGCAAGCAACGCTGGCAAACCAGCCGAGGGGTTGCCTGCACGGCGACCGTGGCGCCGACGCGCCCCGCCGTAAGCCGCGAGAATGCGAATCGCGCCTTGACCGACCCGCGCGCATCCGCCAGCAAATCCTGCAACCGAGACATCTCACTCAAGGGGTACACGCGCTCCAACACCGCCGCGTCTTCCGCCAGGCGCGCGCAATCTACCCGGTCAGACAGGCCCGATGCCATGGGCCGCGTATAATAGGGCTCGGGTACCCCCCTGTCAAAACGAATCCGGTGCAAGTCTTTGTTTTTGAAGTCTCCGCCTCAGCTCATTTTGGCCTCGACGTCCCGTTACCGGAAGGAACTCCTGGCAAGGCTTGGATTGCCTTTCTCCTGCATTGCCCCGGGTGTGGATGAAACGCCGGCTCCGGGAGAGGCGCCCGCTGCCCTGATTGCGAGGCTCGCCAGGGCAAAAGCCGCCGCCGTGGCAACCCGGCAACCCCATGCCTGGGTGATCGGATCGGATCAAGTCGCGGTTCTAGACTCATCGCAGGCCCCAACCATACTCGGCAAACCCGGGACTGAGGTCCGCTGCCAATCGCAGCTGCGAAGTTGCTCGGGCCGCAGCGTGGAATTTCTCACGGCCGTGACCCTGATCCGCCAGGAAAGCAACTCGGTGAGCGAGTTCGTGGACAGAACGTGCGTCAGATTTCGTGTCCTCGATGAGGCTGTCATCGAGCGCTATGTGGCCAAGGAGCGGCCGTGGGACTGTGCGGGCGGCTTCAAGAGCGAGGGACTGGGTATCGCATTGTGTGAATCGATCCAAAGCGCCGACCCCACCGGACTGATCGGACTGCCATTGATCCGCTTGAGCGCCGCGCTGCGTGCTGCCGGCTTCGCTCTGCCTTAGCGTCTCGCAGGCTTTGCACGGCGCGCACCTTTAGCGCCGGGGCGTTTCAACGGCGTGATGGCATCGAGCACCGCAGCCAATTCTTCGGGCAGCGGTGCGCTCACGTGGAACGGAACACCGGAGCCGGGCCACTCGAAGGCGATCGATTGCGCATGTAAAAACATTCGCTTCAATCCATGGGACTTCAATTCCGCGTTGCGCTCGCGGTCGCCGTATTTGTCGTCGCCCAATAGCGGATGTCCGGCGAATGAGGCATGGACGCGAATTTGATGCGTCCGCCCGGTTGGAATGTCCACTTCCATGAGCGTCGCTAAAGCACCGAAGAACTGCACGGGTTTAAAGACACTGACCGAATCCTTGCCGGCGGCCGCCACCCGCACATGCCGCTCGCCGTGCTGCCGATTATCCGTCGCCAGCGGGGCATCGATCCGCTTCGTCCCCAACTGCCAGCTGCCCGCCACCAGGGCAAGGTAGGTCTTATGCATGCCGCCTTGGCGAATCAAAGCATGCAAGGCAACCAGTGTGGCGCGATCGCGTGCAACGGCCAGACAGCCGCTGGTGTCGCGATCCAGACGATGCACCAGCTCGAGCGTTTCGCGCGGGCGTGATGCTCGCAGCGCTTCGATGACCCCGAAGCTCATGCCGCTGCCCCCATGCACCGCAACACCCGCCGGCTTGTTGACGATGAGCAAATGCCGGTCTTGAAAAATGATCGCCCGCTCGATCAATTCGAGCAGGCTGCTGGAAGGCCGGCCCGGCTGTGCATCGGCCTCGATCCTCACGGGCGGCAGGCGGACTTCATCGCCCTCCTGGATCCGGTACTCGGCATCCACGCGCTTGCGATTGACGCGAACCTCTCCCTTGCGCAGCAGGCGGTAAACCCGGCTGCGGGGCACTGTTTTGAAGTGCCGCATCAGGAAATTATCGATGCGCTGACCCGCCTCGTCGGCCGTCACCGTGCGCAGGGTGAGGGGACTCTTCGGCCCTTGCGGTCGTAACAATTCGCTGGCAGGGCTGTGCATATTTTCGCCTAAGTTATACCTGCGTTGGCCTAACGTATTGATTACATTGACCCTCGCGCCATATGATGATAATGTCTCAAAACCGTGTCAGGCGCGAGAACCTTTGAAGGCAAACGGCCTAATCTAGGTGACGCATATAGACACCGGTTTCCAGTGGTCCCCCATCCGTTGGGGAGCCGCATATTAGTTGGTTCTGGAATTCCAGACCATCGCTCGGCCGATGAGACAGAGGCGCGAAAGCTCAAAACTTGGGCTTAGGTCTTTGATAAGCGGTTAACCGAGAACCAAGGCCCCGGGCTTGCCGTATACGTTTTTGCTTAAAGTGATGGAATTGTTACCGGTCGCGATCCTCGCGTCCGGCGCTTACTTTTTGCTTGCCGCATCCCGGCTTACGACCCCGCCTTTCATTCTCAAGCTCTCCTCGGCTCCTACCATTTTAGTTGGGGCACATGAAAAGAATGCTCGTCAACGCAGTTCAAGAAGAAGAACTGCGAGTTGCACTCGTCGACGGTCAAAAACTATACGACTTATCGATTGAGATCCCGTCACGGGAACAAAAAAAATCCAATATCTATAAAGGCCGGATCACCCGCGTAGAGCCCAGCCTCGAAGCGGCATTCGTCGAATATGGCGCGCAGCGCCACGGCTTCCTGCCGCTCAAAGAAGTCTCCAAGGAATACTTCCGCGCGCAGCCCGCGAATGGCGGCCGCCTCAATATCAAAGACCTGTTGCAGGAAGGCCAGGAACTGATCGTACAGGTCGAAAAAGAGGAGCGCGGCAACAAAGGCGCCGCTCTTACGACCTTCATCAGCCTCGCCGGCCGCTTTTTGGTATTGATGCCGAACAATCCGCGTGCGGGCGGTGTGTCGCGCCGCATCGAAGGCGAGGATCGCGAGCAGATGCGCGATGCCATGAATGGGCTGGTCATCCCCGACGGCATGGGCGCGATCGTGCGCACCGCCGGTGTGGGCCGCGGCACCGAAGAATTGCAGTGGGACTTGAACAACCTCAAGACCGCATGGGATGCCATCGTTGCCGCCAATGACGGCCGGCCGGCGCCGTTCCTTATTTTCCAGGAAAGCGACGCGGTCACGCGCGGCCTGCGCGATTACTTCTCCGATGACGTAGGCGAATGCCTGATCGACCAGCCTGAGGCCTTTCAAAAAGCGCAGGAGTACATGCAGCGCTTCATGCCCCCGGACGCGCAGCGCAAGCTGAAGCTCTATACCGATCCGGTGCCGCTGTTTACGCGTTATCAGATCGAGAGCCAGATCGAATCGGCTTATGCGCACAAGGTGACCCTCCCCTCGGGCGGCAGCCTGGTGATCGACCACACGGAAGCGCTGGTGTCGATCGACATCAACTCCGCACGCAGCACCCGCGGCGGCGACATCGAAGCCACCGCGCGCAATACCAACCTGGAAGCTGCGGAGGAAATCGCGCGCCAATTGCGGCTGCGCGATATCGGCGGCCTGATCGTCATCGACTTCATCGACATGGAATCGACGGCGAATCAACGCGCGGTGGAAGACATGCTGCGCGACTCGGTCAAGATGGACCGGGCGCGAATCCAGCTCGGCAGACTCTCCCGCTTTGGTTTGCTCGAGTTGTCGCGCCAACGGCTGCGGCCGGCCTTGAGCGAAACGACGCACATCAACTGCCCGCGCTGCGGCGGCATGGGCACGATCCGCGGCGTCGAATCGATGTCGCTCGCTCTGCTCCGGTTGATCGGCGAGGAAGCCCGCAAGGAGCGGACCGGCCGAGTCGTGGCTCAGGTGCCGGTGGACGTCGCGACCTATCTCATGAACGAGAAACGCGAGCAACTGAATCAAATCGAAACGCGCGACAAGGTGTCGCTGGTAATCGTGCCGAATCCGCACATGCAGACGCCGGCTTATTCATTGCGTCGCGTGCGCGACGATGAAAAAGAGCTGCCCGAGAACGCCACCGTCAGCTATCAGTTGGCGGATCAACCCGTTGTCGATGATTCGAACATCGGCGAGCGGGACAAGAAACCGCCCGGCGATATTCCGCTGGTGCCGAGTATTTTGCCGGCCTCTACCGCACCGATTGTGCCCATGCCGGAACCCGTTGCGGCAAAGGCTCCGCCTCCGCTCGCGCAGGTCGGCGCGTTGGTGAGATTTTGGCGCTGGCTATTCGGGGATCCGGCCGCCCGGGCCGCGGCCAAAGCCGTGGCGACGCCTGCGCAATCGCACCGCGATCGGCCGGCGCATCGCGACGCTCGCCATGACCGCTATCGCACCGGTGGCGATCGAGATCGGCACCGCGATCGCGGCGACCGTGATCGCGGAGATCGCGACCGCAATCGCGACATACGGCGTGACGGACCGCGCGATCCGCGTCGCGACGGCCGCCCGCGCGGCGACCACCCGCGTGAGAATCGCAGTGAAGGCGCAGCGCGCCGGCCCGAGAACTCGGTGCAAACCGAGCGCGGAGCGGGCGGCCAGCGTGGCGAGCCGTCTCGTCAAGATCAGCCGCCCCGCCAAGATCACGCACCCCGCCAGGATCAAGCTCCTCGCCCCGCGAATGAGGCCGAGCGTGCTCCCAACGAGCGCGGCGAGCGCAACGAACGTGGTGAGCGGAGCGAGCGGGGCGGCCGCAGTCGCCGTCGCCGTGGGCGCGGCCGGCGCGAGGGCAGCGAAGGCTCGGCAAACGGCGCTTCAGGCACGCAAGCGGGTGCAGCCGGGGCAAACTCGGGAAATTTCGCAGGGCCAAGCGAGGGCGAGTCGGCACCGTCGCCGGCGCCCTCCTCCGAACGCCCGGCCTTCGAGGCCGCGCGCGAGCCCGCGCCGACGAATGCAGCTGAGCCCATTCCCTCTCGCGAAGCGGCTCCGGCTCCGGCTCCGGCGGCGCCGGCCCGGACGTCCGAGACGGCGCCGGCGAACCCGGGAACAGACAATAAATATGTGGTGTGGTCTTCCTCGCCGACCGAGGTTCAACGTTCAGAGCCGGATGAGCGGTGATGAAGCGCGCGTAGCCTAAAATCCAGCGCCAAGCTAATGCTGATGAGAGCGGCCATCAGGCCGCGTAAGCTGGCGACCGCGATGCCGGATGCGCGCGCGACAATCGAGTGAGTCGGTAGCTGGCCGTGCCTCGCCCAGACATAAAATATCGTGCTGAAGATCAGCGCGGCCAGCACGTAGATCGACATCCACAGCAGCCGGTCGCGGCTCGGCATCAACCGGTTGGGCACCGCCGGTTGCGGCCCGCGGCGCAGGCTGTAACCAACCATCAGTAGCACTGCAGCCAAGCCTAACAACGAACCGAGATCCTGCATCACGTAAATCGCAGGAAGGCGCCGGCTGCCGATGTCGATGATGGATCCGTCGAGCAGGGGAAACATGCGCACGCCCCGCCCCCCGTCGTGCGTGAATCCGTCCCATACCAGGTGCGTCAATGCGCCCCCCAAGATTCCGCCTGCTGCCAGGAACCATTGCCGTACGGAGCGGATATTTGCCTCGACGGCAAAACGCTGCCAGCGGGCATACGGGCCGTCGGGCAGTACTTCCATCATGGGCGTCTTGATCAAGAGCTGAAACAACCAATAGGTGCTCAAGCCGATCGGCAGGCAAAACGTCAACAGCGCGACCGCGCTATGCGTTTCCACCCGCGGCAGACCAGGGAAAAAGATTCGAAAATCCGGGACCATAGCGCCGATAACTGCGGCTGAAAGAAGCTGCCAGCGAGCCAATAAACGAGAAAACGGCAGCACCACGGCTGTGTGGGAAATGGTAAATGGCATGGCGAGGCTTAGAGTGTCATGTAATCGTCATATCGTGCATCTATAACTTGGGAGCTGCGCCTCACTCGTAAAAACCTGGATACACATGGCCAATATATCCGCGCTAGACCACAGCTCCCTTGCAATTGACAAGCCGTCCGCCTGCTCGCGGCTCGGGAGCCACAAATCCAGTCCCTGGTTCAATCTCCTCGCACTGGCGGTGGTCATTACCGGAATCATATACGCCGGCTATCATCTCGCGGACGACTTATCGGTGGTTCACGACACCCGCGCCTATCCCTACATACTGCTCGGCATCGCCTTGGCGATTGCCTTGGGCTTCGAATTCGTCAACGGTTTTCACGACACCGCCAACGCGGTGGCAACCGTCATATACACAAATTCCATGGCGCCGAACCTGGCGGTCATCTGGTCCGGTATGTTCAATTTTCTCGGCGTCATGGTGTCCACGGGCGCGGTCGCATTCGGCATCATTTCGCTGCTGCCGGTCGAATTGATTTTGCAGGTCAGCAGCGGCGCCGGATTTGCCATGGTGTTTGCACTGCTCATTGCCGCGATACTGTGGAATTTGGGTACTTGGTATTTCGGTCTGCCCTCTTCCAGCTCGCACACCCTCATCGGTTCCATCATCGGCGTGGGCCTGATGAATCAACTCATGTCGGCAAGCGGCTCCGGTACCAGCGGCGTCGATTGGGGCCAGGCGGCCAAGATCGGTCAGACTCTGTTCGTCTCGCCCCTGATCGGCTTCAGCGCGGCCTGGCTGTTGCTGAGCATCCTCAAGGCCGTCATCAAAATCCCAGCGCTCTACAAGGAACCGGAGGGGAATAAGCCGCCTCCTGTCTGGATTCGCAGCTTGCTGATCCTGACTTGCACCGGTGTGAGCTTCTTTCACGGCGGCAATGACGGCCAAAAAGGCATGGGGCTCATCATGCTGATTCTCATCGGCACGGTGCCGACTGCCTATGCGCTCAATCGCACCATGCACGAGCAGGACGTCAATACTTTCATGGCGGCTTCCGCCCAGGCTCAAACCGCACTATCGCATTACGCCGCGGGCAGCATGCCCGCCGATCGCCGCGCCGGCGCCGTTGAACTGGTGCGCAATCGCAAGGCCACTCCCGAAGGAGTCGCCGCACTCAGCGGCCTTGCCGGCGCGATCGCCTCGGATGTCGGTCAGTACCACTCCATGGACAAGGTTCCCCCGGGCTCGATGGTCAACATCCGCAACGAGATGTACCTGGTCAGCGAAGGCTTGCGCTTCATGGGCAAAACCGCTTCCTTGAAAGTATCGGCCGCCGATCAAGCCTCGCTCGAGGCATACGAGAAACAGCTCGATCACTCCACCAAGTTCATACCCACGTGGGTCAAGGTCGCGGTCGCCATTGCGCTCGGACTGGGCACGATGATCGGCTGGAAGCGCATCGTCGTGACGGTCGGCGAGCGAATCGGCAAGACGCATTTGACCTATGCACAAGGCGCGTCGGCGGAAATCGTGGCAATGGCTACGATCGGCGCCGCTGAGATGTACGGCCTGCCGGTCAGCACCACGCACGTGCTCTCCTCCGGCGTGGCGGGAACGATGGTCGCAAACGGTTCCGGTCTGCAATGGTCCACGGTGCGCAATCTGCTCATGGCCTGGGTGCTCACGCTGCCGGCGTCGATCGCACTCGCCGCCGGGCTGTACCGGCTGCTACGCACGTTACTTTAAGCCGGCGAGCAAGCCGCGCGAGGCGGCGGTCGTCAGGTCGAGCACTTCCTCGAACGCGGTGACATCGCGATAGTAAGGATCGGGCACGTCGACCAGCTTCAGTTCGGGTGCATACTCGAGAAACAGTTTCAGCAAAGCGTGGCTGCCGGCCGGTTTCAGCGCCTGAAGCTGGCGCAAGTTCTCCCGGTCCATCGCCACAATCACGTCGAAGCGCTCGAAGTCTGCCAGGGTCACCTGCCGCGCCCGCAGGTCGCTGATATCGATGCCTCGCCGTAGTGCCGCGTCCGATTCAGCCCTGCGAGCCTTTGAATTGTAGCCATGTATTCATTATGATTCGCTTCGCCGATAAAGCCGGGCAAGGAGGCGGGATGTCACGACAAGTCACTGCGGCGGCAGGTTTGCTGCTCGCGTCATTTCCACTCCATTCACTCGCCGAGCCCGCATTCGATGCGGCAAAAGCTTTTGGCGCCCGCCCAAGCGTTGAGGACCTGAGCCTGTCGCCCGACGGCATGAACGTCGCATTTGTCGCTCCGGCGAGCGGCCAGGGATCGGTGGTGTTCGTTCAAAGTCTTGCGAAAGGAGCAGCGCGGGTCTCCAAACCCATACTCAGCGCCGGCGGCAAGCCCGAGCGGCTCGGCGGCTGCGACTGGGTCTCGAATCAGCGCCTGGTTTGCAGCATTTACGGCGTGGTGGCCAGCGGCCTCGTGCTCGAACCGGTGGAGTTTTCCCGCCTCGTCGCAATCAACGCCGATGGCACCAAACTGCAAATGCTGAGCAACAGAAGCAACTCGTTCTCACGGGGAATGCAACTCAGCGGCGGGAACGTCATCGATTGGCTGCCGGATGAGGATGGCGCGGTGCTCATGACCCGGGTTTACTTGCCGGACGATCACACCGCCAGCCACATCGGTTCCTCAAAACACGGCATCGCGGTCGACCGGGTCGACACGCTCACTCTGACCTCGCGAACCATCGAGCAGCCGCGCGAAGACGCGGTCACCTACATCAGCGACGGCCGCGGGACTGTCCGCATCATGGGAGTCAGATCGAGACGCGGCGCGCTGGGGGACTATGCCTCAGGGAACATTGCCTACTTCTATCGCATGACAGGCTCGCGCGATTGGCTGCCGATGGGCGAAGTGGTCGGCGAGGAGTTCAACGGCTTCGAACCTGTTGCCGTGGATCATGACGCGAACCTGGCCTATGGCTACAAGAAGCTGGACGGCCGGCGCGCGCTCTATACGGTTGCGCTCGACGCTTCGTTGAAAGAAGACCTCGTGTACGCGCGGCCCGACGTGGACGTAGGCGGATTGAATCGCATCGGCCGTCGCCATCGAGTGGTTGGAGTGAGCTACTCCGACGATTTCTCGCGCTACCATTTCTTGGATCCGGCTTTTGAAAGGCTGCTGGCGTCGCTGGCAAAAGCGCTGCCGGGGCAACCAACCCTGAATGTGGTTGATTCGAGCTTGGACGAAAACAAGCTGCTGATTCGCGCGGGCAGCGATCAAGATCCGGGCGTTTACTATTTGTTCGATAAGAAGCTGCGGCAGCTGGAGACGTTTTTCGCCGTCAGAGGGGAGCTGGAAGGCGTCAAGCTCGCCGGCGTCAAGCCGATCCACTATCAGGCCGCCGACGGCACCATGATCCCGGGCTACTTGACGCTCCCGCCCGGCATCGATATGCCGAAGGATCTGCCCGCCATCGTCATGCCGCATGGCGGGCCGAGCGCACGCGACTACTGGCGCTTCGACTGGTTGGCGCAATTTTACGCCTCGCGCGGCTACGCGGTGTTGCAGCCGAATTTTCGGGGCTCGACCGGCTATGGAGATGATTTCTTCAATAAAAATGGCTTTCGCTCGTGGCCGACGGCCATTGGCGACGTGCGCGATGCCGGCAAGTGGCTGGTTGCGCAAGGCATCGCGCGCGCCGATAGGCTCGCGGTCGTGGGCTGGTCTTATGGCGGCTACGCGGCACTGCAGTCGGCGGTGGTCGACCCCGGGCTGTTCAAAGCGGTAATTGCCATCGCACCCGTGACGGATCTCCCGGAACTGAAGGAAGAGCACCGCCAGTGGTCGGATTTCTTGGTTGTAAGCCGGGAAATCGGCGAAGGCCCGCATGTGCGCGAGGGGTCGCCGGCGCTGAACGCGGCAAAGATAAAAGTTCCGGTGCTGTTATTCCACGGCGAGATGGACCGCAACGTGCCGATTCGGCAATCGAAGGAAATGGCCGATCATTTGGCGGCCGCGGGCGTGCCGCACGAATTGGTGACCTGGCCGGACTTGGACCATCAGCTCGAGGATTCCGCGGCGCGCGCCGAAATGCTGCGCAAGAGCGATGCATTCCTGCGCCGTGCCTTAGGGCTGTGACCCTTCGAGCTTAGGGCTTTGCCATTGCGGCCCGGGCGCGTTCCAGATCCGCCGGCGTATCGACTCCCGCGGGCGGCGCCTCCGCCAATGCCAGCAGATGGATGTGCAGCCCGTGCTCCAGTGCGCGCAACTGTTCGAGCTTTTCCCTGGTCTCGAGCGGCGTCGGCGGCCACGCGGCAAATTGCAGCAGGCTGCGGACGCGGTAGGCATAAATGCCGATGTGGCGCCACGCTCCGGCGTGCGAAGCCGGCCTGTCGCCGACAATGTTGTCCCTCGGCCAGGGGACGGGCGCCCGGCTGAAATACAGAGCACGCCCGTCGAGCGCGCGCAGCGCCTTCACGCAATTTGGATCCAGAAACTCCTGCAGCGACTCGATGGGCGCGGCTGCGGTGGCAATATCGCTGCCGGGCACCTCGTGCAATGCGCGCGCTACGCCGGAGATTACCGCCGGCGGCATCGCGGGCTCATCGCCCTGAAGATTCACCACGATGGCATCCGCCGCCAATCCGCGTGCACGCACCGCTTCTGCGATTCGATCGGTGCCGGAGACGTGATTCGCAGAGGTCATCACACAATCGGCACCGAATTTCAACGCCGCGGCGCGAATGCGCTCATCGTCCGTGGCCACGAGCACCGAGACTGCGCCGCTGGCAATGGCGCTCTGCCACACCCATTGGATGAGCGGCCGGCCGCTGATTTGCAACAGCGGTTTGCCGGGCAGCCGCGCCGATCCAAAGCGCGCCGGGATGATGACCTGAAACACTGTCCGCTCAAGTTTCCAAGAGAGGGTCGTCCGCGTTCAATGCGCGGGCCTCGTCGGGCAGCATCAGCGGGATGCCGTCGCGCACGGCATAAGCCAGCCGATCAGGCCGGCATATGAGCTCGAGCGCATTGCCGCCGCCCACGCTGCGCAGCGGACCCTTGCAGACGGGACAGACCAGCAAATCAAGCAAGCGCTTATCCATATATCCTCACGCGCGGGCAGCGCGGCTCTCGACAGACTTGGCGATGATGCCTCGCAGTTTCTCGGCGTCGCCGGGCGCAAAAGCCACGCTGACGGGAACGTACCAATGATGCGGGCCGGCGATCTCCCGGCATTTTACGGCATCCTTCTCGGTCATGAGCACCGCAAGATCGTCGGGGAAGGATATATCCTCGAGCGTGAGGCGCGCGTGGTCCGGCAGCGGATGTTCAATCGCGCGGATGCCCATGGCACGCAGCATCGCGAAGAACCGCTGCGGGTTGCCGATGGCGGCAATCGCGTGCACCGGCTGGCCGGAAAACTCGCGCAATGGCTTGATGCTGCCGTACTTCATGGCAACGGCGCTGGTCGCCAGCAATCGCATGTGCAGGGCGCCGTCGCGCTCGAGCTCGCCGCCATTGATGACGACGGCGTCCACTCCCGTAAGCCTCGCCGGAGCCTCGCGCAAGGGACCGGCGGGCAAAAGCTGTCCGTTGCCGAAGCGCCGATCGCCGTCGACCACGACAATTTCGCAGTCGCGCGCCAGCGCGTAGTGTTGCAGGCCATCATCGCTCAAGATGACGTCGCAGCCGGCGTTGATCAGCAGTTGGGCTGCCTCCGGACGGCTGCGGCCGATCGCAATCGGCGCCCGGGCACGGTGCGCCAACAGCAGTGCCTCATCGCCCACGACATCCGCTCCATCGGTGGGAAGAACCAGCCGGGCACGGCGGGAAGATCCGCCGTAGCCCCTCGTCACCACGCCCGGCCGAAGTCCGCGCTCGGCGAGTTGTTCGGCCAGCCAGCATACCAACGGAGTCTTCCCCGTCCCTCCGGTAGTCACATTGCCGACCACGATCACCGGACAGGTCAGCGGCCTCGTCCGAGCCAGGTTCCGCGCATACGTGAAGCGGCGCAGCGCCGATATCGCACCGTACAACGTGGACAGCGGCCGCAGCCACCACGGCGGCGGCGTGCCGGCGTACCAAATTTTATTGAACCAGGCGTGCGCGGACATTCGCCGAGCGGTGCTCATGGTGCTCATGCATTGAACTGCATGCCGTGCAGCGCGGCATACAGGCCGGCGCGCGCGAGCAAGTCATGATGATTGCCCGACTCCACGATCCGGCCTTGATCGAGCACGATGATTCGATCGGCGCTTTCGACGGTCGAAAGCCGATGCGCAATCACCAGCGTGGTGCGTCCCCGCATGAGCTGGGCCAATTCTTGCTGTACTTTCCGCTCCGATTCATTATCGAGCGCGGCAGTCGCTTCATCGAGAATCAGCACCGGCGAGTCCTTGAGCAACGCGCGCGCAATCGAAATGCGCTGGCGCTGGCCACCCGAGAAATTCTGGCCGCGGTCGGTGAGCATGGTGTCGAGACCCTGCGGCTGCTGATTGACGAACTCCATGACGTTCGCGGCGCGCGACGCCTGTTCCACGTCCGCATCGGTCTTGGCCGTGGCATTGAAGGCGATATTGTTGCGAATGGTGTCGTTGAACAGAACCACATCCTGACTCACGAGGCTCACCTGCGAACGCAAGTCGGTCAATCGATACTCGCGCACATCGACTCCATCCAGCCGCACCGAGCCCAGCTGAACGTCATAGAAACGCGGCACCAGGCCGGCCAGCGTGGTTTTGCCGCTGCCCGAACGGCCGACGATGGCCACGGTTTCGCCCGGACTCACGTGGAAGCTCACATCGTGCAGCACATCGCCCTTATCGCCCCGATAAGCAAAGGACACATTGCGAAACTCGATCTCGCCGCGAGCGCGGCTGATCGACAACGCCCCGCCCTGACCTTCCGTGGGTTGATCGAGGAGTTCGAACACGCTCTGTCCGGCGGCGATGCCTTGCTGCAGAGGTCCGCTCATGTTCACCAAATTTCGCAGCGGTGCCGGTATCAGCATCAACGCGGTCAAGAAGCCGAAGAATTCGTCCTCGCGCATGTGATGGGAGAAAACCTGGCGAATCGCGACGTACAGGACGCTGGCAAGGGCAATTGACGCAATGCACTGCACGACCGGATTGCTGATCGCCCTGGCGCGCACCAATTTCATGTTCGACGCGCGATTGTGTTCGTTGACCTGCTCAAACCGCTCGGTCTGGTGGTCCTCCGCATTGAATATCTTGATCAACCGGTGCGCGTCGATCGCTTCCTTGGCGACGCGCGTCACGTCGCCCATGGAATTTTGAATGCGTTCGCTGTAGCGCCGGAAACTGCGGTTGGCAATCTTCATCAGCCACGCGATCACCGGTGCGGCAAGAATGCAGAACACGGCCAGCCGCCAGTTCATATAGAACAGCGTGATCAGCAACGCAATGATGGTCAAGCTATCGCTGATGAGCGATATCGCCGCGCCGGTGGCTGCCGCCGCCACCAGCTCGATATTATTGGTCAACTTGGAAAGCAAATGTCCCGATTGCTGCTGATCGAGAAATGCCGTGGGCAGGCGCAAATAGTGCGAGAACACATCGTGTCGCAATCCTTTGATGACCTGGCGCCCGACCCAACTTGGAAAATAGCTTTGTACATAGTCGCCGACACCGCGCAGCGTGAAGATCACGACGACACCCAAGGGGACTTGCCAGAGGATTTCCGGGCTGGTGTCAAGAAACGCGCCGTGCATGAATTTCTTGACCAGGTATGCCAGGGACGCATTCGAACCTGCGAACAGAATCGATCCCAGTACGCCGATGAGGAACATGCCCAGATAGGGCTTCGCGTACCTTAGCAGCCGGCGGTAGATCAACCAGGAATCGGCAGATGCAACGCCTACACCCGGCACCACGCTCAAGGGCCTGTTTCCTCGTGCACGGTGGCGATGTTGAGCTGCGCGAACCCGAGTTTTCCGGCCACGTCCATGGCAGTCACCACCGCCTGATGCGTGGTGCGTGCGTCCGCCCGAATGGTGATGGGTCCGCGGTCGGTGCCGGCCTCCTTGATCAGGGCGGCGCGCAGCGTGTCGGGGCTCGAGTTGATCAAGGTTCTCTCATTGACACGGTAAGCGCCTTCCGCGGTGACGGTGATCACCAGTGGTTCATGCGCGCCGCGCGGTATCGGCATGTCGCTCGATTGCGGCAGCTGAACCTTGACCCGCCCCTCCTGATTGAACGTGGTTGAGACCATGAAGAAAATCAGCAGCACCAAGAGCACGTCGATCATGTTGATCAGATTGATCTCAGGATCCTCTTGACGGCGCGGACGCAGGTTCATCGCCGTGCGAACCCGCCGCGCTCATCGATGGCATCGACCAGCTTCATGGCTTCCTTTTCCATGCGAATGACCAAGCGCTCGACCTTGCCTCGTAAGAACCGGTAGGCAATCAGGGAAGGAATCGCCACGGTCAGGCCCGCGGCAGTGGTGATCAGCGCCTCGCCGATGCCGCCGGAAAGCGTTCTGGGATCCCCAAGTCCGCTCGCCGTGATGGCATTGAATGCGTGAATGATGCCGGCAACCGTGCCCAACAAGCCCAGCAGCGGAGCCACCGCCGCGATCGTGCCCAGCGTGTTGAGGAAACGCTCCAAATCGTGAATCACGTGACGGCCGCCGTCTTCCAGACGCTCGACCATGATTTCGCGCGGCTTGGCGCGGTTGGCGAGGCCGATGGCCAGCAGCTTGCCCAAAGGCGAGTTCTGCTCCAGCGCGGCCACCAATTTGTCGCTCATCTGGTCAGCTTCGATCCAGTTCCAGACTTTTTGAGCCAGATCACGCGGAATGACGCGATTGCTCTGTAGAGTCCAGAGGCGCTCCAATATGATGGCAACCGCCGCGATGGAACATAAAATGATCGGCCACATGAAGCCGCCGCCCGCGCGGATGATCTCCCACATTGCGCCCTCGTTTAAGTCAAATAAAAAGCTGCGGGCATGATACTTGACCGTAGACTGTTCAGACAGTGCTTTTGCCGCCCATTACAACCCATTGATTTACCAAGTGGTCACGGAGGCAAGTGCGGACGTCACGAATTCGGCATAATCAGCTTTGGCGAGGCGTAAAACTACAACTATGAAACGCTGGCTCAAGAACGTCACCCCGGATCGAAACACACTGGAAAATCACTGGTGTCTGAAGCATTTCACGGCCGTGATGCTGGATCGGCGCTGCTGGACCTTCAATCGCTCGAACGTCACCCGCGCCTTCGCGCTGGGGCTGTTCATCGCGTTTATCCCGCCGACGCCGCTGCCGGTGCACCTCGTCACGTGCGCGCTGCTCGGCGTGTACTTTCGGTTGAACCTACCGGTGCTGGTGGCCACCGTGTTCATCAGCAATCCCTTTACGTGGGTGCCGCAGGTGGCCGGCTCGCTGTGGGTCGGTGCGAAGCTGCTGGGTTTGGACCTGATGCCCTTCCTGCACGCCATCAGCCACCGCACGTTGTGGGCCGACATGGGGGTGCTCTGGCCGCCGCTGCTGCTGGGCGCGCTGGTGCTCGGGCTCATCGCGGCGGCATGCGGATACGTGCTGGCGCAGGCCGTCTGGCGCGCGCACGTCATCTATCAACTGCGCCGCCGCCGGGCACGCCTAAGCGGCCGCAGCATCGCGCTCGACTAGAATTCCGTCCGCCAGCGTGAGCACGCGGTCGAGGCGTGCCGCCAGCCTCTCATCATGCGTCACGATCACCAGACTGGTGCCGAGTTCGCGGTTGAGTTCCAGCATCAATTCGAAAACCTGCGCAGCATTCTTGCCGTCCAAATTTCCGGTCGGTTCATCGGCCAGGACCAATTTGGGGCGCGTCACCAAAGCCCGCGCAACCGCGGCGCGCTGGCGCTCGCCTCCGGAAAGCTGCGACGGGCGATGATTCAGCCGCTCGCCCAACCCGACCCGCGTGAGCAATGCTTCGGCTTGCTGCTTCGCAGCGCGCGGGCTCATGCGCCGTACCAACAACGGCATGGCCACGTTCTCGAGCGCGGTAAACTCAGGCAACAGATGATGAAATTGATAGACGAAGCCCACGGCATGGTTGCGCAGCCGCCCCCGCTCGGCGTCGTTCAGCCGGTTCATCGCCGAGCCGTCGATGCCGACGGTGCCGCGGGTCGGTAAATCCAGGCCGCCGAGCAGCTGCAGCAGCGTGGTCTTGCCGGAGCCTGAGGCGCCGACAATCGCGATGCGTTCGCCGCTGCGGACGCGGATGCTCGCGCCGCGCAACACCTGCAGCGTCACGCCGCCCTGGATGAACTCTTTGACCAGGCCCGCGCCCTCGAGCACGGTATCTTTTGCAGTCGACATCGTCTTATCCTTCAGTCATTGCGCAAAGACTCGGCCGGCAACAAGCGCGCGGCGCGTACCGCCGGATACACCGTCGAGATGCACGCCAGCACGAATGCGAAACCGCAAATGCGCAGCACATCGCTCAAGCGGACGTGCGCCGGCAGGTCGCTCATGTAGTACACGCGCGCATCCAGGAACTTGAACCCCACCACGGCTTCCAATGCATGCACCAAGTCCTGCAGGTTCATCGCGATGACGACGCCGAGCACCACGCCGACTAGGATGCCCAGCATGCCGATGAGGCTGCCCTGCACGACGAATACCGACAGAATACTGCGCGGCGAGGAGCCGAAGGTGCGCAAGATCGCGATGTCGCGCCGCTTGTCCTTCACCACCATCACCATGGTCGAAATGATATTGAATGCCGCCACCGCCACCATCAGCGACAAAATCACGAACAATATGCGCTTCGTGATCGAGATGGAGCGAAAGAAATTCACATGCTCGTTGGTCCAGTCTTGGATTTCGACTCCACCGCCGATCGCAATCGCAGCGGCGCGCGACAGCTTGGGGGCGGCGTACATGTCGGCAAGATGCAAACGGATGCCCGTCACCGCATCGCCCATCCGCAGGAGCTTCGCCGCGTCCTGCATTGCCACGATGGCGATGCGCCGATCATATTCATACATGCCGACAGACAGTATTCCGGCGACTTCGAATGTGCGCATTCGCGGTATCACGCCAAGCGGCGTGACGTCGCCCATGGCGACGATCAGCACGACCCGGTCGCCGACCTTCGCGTTCAGCTCTTCCGCGAGCGCGTCGCCCAATATCACCCGATAGCTGCCCGGTGTGAGGTCGGCCAGACGGCCGCTCAAAAGATGCGGCCCCAAATCGACCACACGCGATTCGGCGGCGGGGAGGATGCCTCGCAATTGCACGCCGGATGACTTGTCGCCATGGGTCATCAGCCCCTGCTCCTCGATGTATGGCGCCGCCCCGTCGATGCCCGGGTAGACCTCGAGTTTTTCGAGATCCCTATGCCAGTCGACGATGCGGCCCTCGATCCCTGAAATGGTGGCGTGCGCCGTGAGACTCAGTATCCGGGTGCGCAAGACCTCTTCGAATCCGTTCATGACCGAGAGCACGATGATCAGCACCGCCACCCCGAGGGCCAACCCCACGATGGCGATGCCCGCTATCAATGACACGAAGCCGCGCCGCGGCGATGCGCGCAAATAGCGAAATCCCAAAAAGCCTTCGTACCAGTAGCGGCTCATTCGTATCTCAAAGCCTCGGCAGGCTGAGTACGGGACGCCTGCAAGGCCGGATAGAGGGTCGCGCTGAAGGTGAGGAATAAGGCGGCCGCGGCAATCCTGACCACATCCCAAGGATGCAGCTCGCTCGGGATGCCCGAAACGTAGTAGACATCCGGATCCATGATGTGGAAGCCGAAGGTGCCCTCGAGGAACGGCACGATGACATCGACGTTCAAGGCCAAGGCCAGGCCGAGTCCCACGCCGAGCGCCGTACCAATCCAACCGATCAGCACGCCTTGGGTGATGAAAACGCCGAGAATACCTCGCGGGCTCAATCCCAAGGTCCGCAAAATCGCGATATCGGTGCGTTTGTCGTTCACCACCATGACCAGCGTCGCGACGATATTGAACACCGCTACCGCGACAATCAGCAGCAACAGGAAACCCGTCATCGATTTCTCGATGTGCACCGCGCGAAAATAGGCTTCGTTCTCTTGAGTCCAGTCGCGCAGCTGCATCTTAGGCGTCACGCGCGCGGCGGCGATCCTCGATAGTTCCGGCGCCTTGAGCACGTCGTCGAATTTCAGGTGAATTCCGGTCGGGCCTTTGAGACTCCGCAGCGCCTCCGCGTCGCTCAAGTTGATGAGCGCCAGAACCGCGTCCTGTTCCTGCAAGCCCACCTCAAAGAGACCCACGACCTGAAATTCCTGCAGGCGCGGCGTGAAGCCGGCGCCGTTCGAGGCGGTATTGCCGGGGATCATCACCACCACCGTATCGCCGGCGCCCACCTGCAGCTGGTAGGCCAGCATGCGTCCTAGAATGATGCGGTTCGATCCCGGCAAAAGATCCGTGAGCTTGCCTTCGCGCATGGCATCGCCGATGGATGACACCTGGGGCTCCCGCTCGGGATCGATGCCGCGCACGATCGCGCCGCTCATGGCGGACTGATTGCTCAGCATGCCGTCGGTATCGAGGAATGGAGCAGCGCCGGTCAGGCCGGGTGAGCCCTGCAACTGGTCCAAGCGGGCCTGCCAATCGACGATCGGCGCCCCGCCGGCGCTAAGCGTAGCCTGTGCCGCCAAGCTCAAGAGCCGGCCGCGCAACTCCGATTCGAACCCATTCATCACGGAAAGCACCGTAATCAAGGCCGCCACGCCCACGGCGACGCCAAGCAGCGACACCCAGGTGATGAAAGACACGAAAAAGCTGTGCTCCCGGGCCAGCGAGTACCGCAGACCCACGAAGACGGGGAGAGGTTGGAACATGCTTAAGCGGCCAATCCTTGAACGGACCTGTTAAATGACGAGGCTATCAGAGTGTTAATTGAGTCAAGTATTGGTCCATGAAGGCGGTGGTATAGTTTCAGGGGGCCCACAGTAACCATAGGATATCGGTAACATATGAGGTACGCCATGAGGTATCGAATTCTGCTGCTAGCCACCGTGCTCGCGAGCGGCCTCGCGGGAGCTGAGACCATTGCCGTCGAGAGCGGCATTGCCGTCAAACAATCCGACGTTTCCACGCCATCGCGCGGCATGACCATGGATCAAGTCGCCGGTAAATTCGGTGCGCCTGCCACCAAGGTGCCCGCGGTCGGACAACCGCCCATCTCACGCTGGGAATACCCCGGATTCGTGGTGTACTTCGAGCACGAGCATGTCATTCACAGCGTCGTCGTCAGCTCCTAGAAGCTAATCGCGCCCAAGTCCGCGTACATCAACTAGACTAGCGTTCGAATCTTTTGGCCTCACCGCGACTCGTTCGCGGCGGGCGTTTTTTATTTCCTTTTTTTGCTCGGATGACCTTACTCGACCCAATCCTACCCGGCGGCGATGTTTCCCTGGTCAAATGGGGCAAGCTGTACGGCGCCGCCCCGGCGCTCGCCATTGCTGAAGCCGCCCCTCTGGCGGCCGGTCCGCTGATCGTCATCGCGCGAAATTCGCGCGAAGCGGAAACTTTGAGCGAAGAAGTCCGATTCTTCGCAGGATCCGCTCTCAATGTCAGAGTGTTTCCCGATCTGGAAACGCTGCCCTACGACAGCTTTTCGGCCCATCCGGATATCACCTCCACACGCCTCGCCACCTTGGCCGAGCTGCCGCGCGCGCGCCACGGGGTCTGGCTGGTCGCAATCGACACTCTGCTGCAGCGATTGGCGCCCCGCAGCTACATCGAGGCTTATTCGCTCAAGGTTCACGTCGGCGAGACGCTCGACCTGGAAGCCCTGCGCGCGCAGCTGGCCTTGGCCGGCTATGCCGCGGTCACGCAAGTCGTCGCGCACGGTGAGTTTGCGGTCCGCGGCTCGCTGCTCGATGTATTTCCGATGGGCTCCGAGACGCCCTACCGCATCGACCTGCTGGACCGCGACGTCGACAGCATTCGACGATTCGACCCGGACAGTCAGCGTTCGCTCGACAAGTTGGATCGCATTCACCTGCTGCCCGCGCGCGAGACCCCTCTCAATCCTGAAGCGGTGCGGGAATTTCGCCGCCGCTACCGGCTGCGCTTCACAGGAGATCTTTCCGAGCAGGCGATTTACCGCGACGTCAGCAACGGCGTGGCACCCGGCGGCATCGAGTTCTTCTTGCCGCTGTTCTTCGAGCGCACGTCGCACCTGTTCGAGTATTTACCGCCGAACAGCGTGGTGGTGGACATCGATGATGCCGCCTCCGCCACCGACCGGCTCTGGCAGGGAATCGTCGATCGGCACGAACAGCTGTGCCATGACCGCTACCGCCCCATCTTGGATCCTGCCGAAGTCTATCTGCCGCCGGGCGAGTTTCTCGAGCTCTCATCGCCGTGGCCCAAGGTTCAACTTCACGCGTTCGAGTGGCCGCCGGAGACGGCGCGACCTTTCCAGAATTTTCTCACCGCGGCGCCGGCGGCGGTTCGCATCGATGCGCGCGCGGAACAACCCGCCGCCGAACTCGCGAGGCATATCGAGGCCTCCGAGGCTCGCATGCTGATCGCGGCCGAATCCGCCGGACGCCGCGAACTCATTCTGGACTTGCTGCGCGGCCGCGGCGTGCAACCCAAGGTCTTCGATAGTTTTGCCGGATTCCAGGCCAGCTCACTCAAGCTCGGCGTTACGGTCTCGGCGGCGGTGTCCGGGCTCAAGCTCGCATCGCCTGCGCTGGAGATTCTCACCGAGTCGCAATTATTCGGCGATCGGGCCCGCCAAGAGCGCCGGCGGCGCCGGGCCGAGCGCGATCCGGCCAAGATACTGAAAGAACTGTCCGATCTGCGCATCGGCGCGCCGGTGGTGCATGAGACTTACGGGGTGGGCCGCTACGTCGGTTTGCAGACCATGGACATCGCCGGCTACACCGGTGAGTTTCTGGTGCTCGAGTACGCCGACGGCGACAAGCTGTACGTCCCCGTCCAGTCGCTGCACCTGGTATCGCGCTACACCGGCGCGCCGGCGGAAACCGCACCGTTGCACAAGCTCGGCGGCGATCAATGGCAAAAGGCGCGCCGCAAGGCCGCGCAGCGCATTCGCGATGTCGCCGCCGAACTGCTCGACTTGTATTCGCGCCGGGCGGCGCGGCAAGGCACCCGGATGCTGGCCGGCGAGGCTGAATACCGCGCATTCCAAGCCGGGTTCCCCTTCGAGGAGACGGCCGACCAGGCCGCCGCCATCGAGCAGGTGGTCGCGGACTTGAAGTCCGACAAACCCATGGATCGCGTGATCTGCGGCGATGTGGGTTTCGGCAAGACGGAGGTTGCGCTCCGCGCCGCCTTTGTCGCCGTGCAGGCCGGCAAACAGGTCGCGGTATTGGTGCCGACGACCCTGCTCGCGCAACAGCACTACACCACCTTCATGGACCGATTCGCGGACTGGCCGGTGCGAATCGAGAGTCTGTCGCGCTTTCGCACCAACAGGGAAGCTGAAGGCGTCATCGCCGGCATCGCAGCCGGCAGCGTCGACATCGTCATCGCGACGCAGCGGCTGCTCCAGGGCAAGGTCCGCTTCAAGGATTTGGGATTGGTGGTGATCGATGAAGAGCACCGCTTCGGCGTGCGCGACAAGGAAAAGCTCAAGGCCCTGCGCACCGAGGTCGATGTCCTCACCTTGACGGCGACGCCGATCCCTCGGACGCTGAACATGGCCATGGGCGGACTTCGCGACCTGTCCTTGATTACCACGCCGCCCGCCGAGCGTTTGGCGGTCAAGACCTTCGTGCTGGAATGGAATGAGACCGTGGTGCGCGAAGCGGCGTTGCGTGAAATTCGCCGCGGCGGTCAGATCTATTTCGTTCACAACACGATCGAGACCATCGAAAAGACGGCGCAGGCAATGCGCGAATTGGTTCCGGAGGCGAACGTCGCCGTGGGGCATGGCCAGATGCGCGAACGCGAGCTCGAACATCTGATGCTGGACTTCTATCATCGCCGCTTCAACGTGCTGGTGTGCACCACCATCATCGAGAGCGGCATCGACGTGCCGACCGCCAATACCATCATCATCGACCGCGCCGACCGCTTCGGCCTCGCGCAGATCCATCAGTTACGAGGCCGCGTCGGCCGCTCGCACCACCGTGCATACGCTTATCTGATCACGCCGCCGCGCAAGGCGATGACCGCGGATGCCATCAAGCGCCTCGAGGCGCTGGAATCCCTCGAGGATTTGGGCGCCGGCTTCACGCTGGCAACGCATGATTTGGAAATTCGCGGTGCGGGCGAACTGTTGGGCGAAGAACAAAGCGGCCAGATTCAAGAAATCGGCTACAACCTGTACATGGAGCTCCTGGAGCGCGCCGTCGCGGCGCTGAAATCGGGCAAACAACCTGATCTGGAACGGCCGCTGGATGCGGGGCCCGAGGTCGAGTTGCACGTGCCGACGCTCATTCCCGAGGACTACGTACCGGACGTGCACCTGCGCTTGATGCTCTACAAGCGCATCGCCGGCACGCCGTCGCGCGACGAACTCGACGAACTAAAGGTCGAAATGATCGATCGCTTCGGCCCGATTCCGCCTTTCGCACAGTCCTTGTTCCGCGCGACTTATCTCAAGCTGCGCGCGGGTGCCCTCGGCATTCGCAAAATCGACGCCGGCGCCAGCAACGGCTACATCCTGTTCGAGGAGGCCAATCAAGTCGATCCGAAGCGCGTGCTCAAGCTCATTCAGGGCAACCCCAAGGAATACCGGCTGGACGGTCCCCTCAAGCTGCGCTTCGCGCACATTGCGCGCACCGAGGAAGCCCTCTTTACGCGCGTCGAACAATTGGTGGATCAGCTGGCATAGCGGCCGCGCGGATGCGCGGCCGCTCAAGCCTCGCGCCGCGTGATGCGGTTACTGAATGGCGCCCAGGAAGTCGCCCTTGCCGATTTCCACGCCGCTTTTGCGCAGCAGCGCATAGACCATGCTGGCGTGAAAGTAAAAATTCGGCAGCACGAAGTCATTGACATAGCCGATCGCGGTAAATTTCCAGGCTCCGCTTGGGAATTTGATCTCGATGGGCCGCGCGTCATCGCCGGAGAATTTCGCCGCGCTGATCGTCTTCAAATAGTCCAAGGTCTTTGCAATGCGCGCCTTGAGTTCCGGCAACGTGGTCTCGGTGTCCTCGTGCTTGGGCACTTCGACTCCGGCCAACCGCCCTGCGGCTCCCTTGGCCGTGTCGCAGGCAATTTGCACCTGGCGGCTCAAGGGATGCATGTCGGGAAACAAGCGAGTTTGCGCGAGCGCCGTGGCATCGATTTTCTTCGCGGCTGCATAGGCGGCGGCCTTATCGAGGATCGCCGACATGTTGGTCAAGCCGCGCGTCAACGCCGGAATGGAAAAATCATACAAGGAAGTCGCCATCAATATCTCCTAAAGATCGTGCAAGTCGGGGGGAGCCGCCACTTTAGCTAAAGATTTCCGGTTTGGGTAGCGAAGGCGGGAGTGCGCTAACATTCACCGCCATGTTGCCCTTCTCCGAAGCGTGCGAGCGAAATAAGGCGCCGATACTCGCCGTGCTGCGCGCGGCATTCGCGGATCGTGCGCAGGTTTTGGAAATCGGCAGCGGCACCGGCCAGCACGCGGTGTTTTTCGCCGCGCACCTGACTCACCTGACTTGGCATCCCACCGAGCAGCTGGCTTATCTGCCCGATCTGGCGGCGCGCGTGAAGCTCGAAGGTTCCCGCAATCTAAGTCAGCCGACGGTCCTCGATGTGAACCAGGCCGTCTGGCCATTGCGCAGCGTCGATGCGGTTTTCACCGCCAATACATTGCACATCATGGCATGGCCCGACGTGCTGGCGCTGTTTCGGGGACTTGATTCGGTGCTATCGGCGGCCGGCGTCGTGTGCATCTACGGACCGTTCCGCTATGAGGGCCGTTATACTTCGGAGAGCAATCGCGATTTCGACCGGCTGCTGCAAGATCGCGACCCGCGCTCGGGTCTGCGCGACATCAAGGATGTCAGCGCGCTCGCCGAGCGTCACGAGCTCAAACTGCACTCCGATCACGATTTGCCCGCCAACAATCGGCTGCTGGAGTTCGTCCGGGCTTAAGCCCGTCCGACGGCGGACTGCAGCAAGGCCTGATTCAACGGACCTTCGTAGCGCTTGCCGTTGATGAAGAAAGTCGGCGTTCCCGCAACGCCGCTGCGCATGCCTCCCATGAAATCCCGTTTCACCCTCGGCCTGAAGCGGCGCGCGTCCAGGTCGGACGCAAATCGTTCGATATCGAGCTTGATCTTGACCGCGAGCTGATGCATCAGATCCGAGCCCAACTCGGATTGCTGCTGATAAATGGAGTCATGCATCTCCCAAAACTTTCCCTGCGCGCCGGCCGCCTCCGCCGCTTCCGCCGCGTACTGGGCATAGGGATGCATCTCCAGCAGCGGCATGTGACGGAACACAAAACGCATTTGCGCACCCATGCTGTTCGCAATCGACTTGATCATGGGATGCAAATCTGCGCAGTACGGACACTGATAGTCGCCGTATTCGACCAAGGTGACCGGCGCATCTTCCGGGCCCAAGACATGATCGCTCTTGCCGACAGTTACCGAGAGGTTCATGGGAGCAAGGCCCCGCAGTCTGCATCCTTGGCCTTGCCGGGATCGACGAGCACCAATTTCGAATCATGCGCCTGAATGCCGATCGACGGAGCCTTCAGCGTGCCGTGAATCGCGATGGGCGCGTGCACCTGAAGGAACCGCACGCGCTTCGGATAGCCGCGCACCAGCAAGTCCAAAGTCTCGGTATCCATGTGGACCGACCCTTCGCCGGCGATCAGCACGGGGGCCGTATCGAGCAGCAAGCTCTTCGCTGTCAGCGTGCCGTCGCGACCTTGAAAACTGGCGATGCCGCAACGTACCGGCACTTCCTTTTTGTTCTTGGTGAGCAGCAATCCTAAGCCTCGAAGATCGATCCCGGTCAGTTCCGCCAGCGACTCGCGCACCATGCCCCCGGACATGCTCGCCGTCACGGTGCCGTCGATGCTCGCGGCAATCTCATGCATGGATTTCCCGCGCCCCGCAAGATCGGCACGCAGATCCAGCGGACCCTCCATGGGCGACGCTCCGCCCTTTTCGGGGCTGTATTGCGAGAGCTGCATGGCCGAAATGCTCGCGCCCAGATGCACGGCGGGCATCTCCTTTCTGACGTCGATCTTGAGCTCGGCATTCAATTTGCCGTCCATCACCTGCGCAGTAATCGGCGTCACCGCGACTTCGCCATGGTCATTGGTCAATTTGATCGCCACCGAGCTCAAAGTAACGCGCCCTGCCGCCACGCGCTGCGCGCTGTATTTCATGGCTGTCCGCCCGCGGCGCAGCACACCGGGGTTGGGCTTCGCGACGGACATGAGCAGCGCCCCGCTTCCTGCTGACTCTGCGCGGCCGGCCGCGCGCGGGCCCAGATCGGCCAGCCGCAAGAATTGCGAATTCAAGTCGGCGTCGACATTGAGCTGCGCGCCGATCCCTTCGATCGACACCGCTCCACGCATATCGCTCTGTCCGCTCGTGGCGAGCAGATCGCTGAACGATGATGTATGGCCTTGGCGCACGAGTTTTCCGGAAAGATGAAAATTGCCGGTGTCGATCAGCGAGGTGCCCGTCAAATAGTACATGTCTTTCAGATCCGCGCCGGCAACTTCAAAGGCCGCTTCATAGCGTCGCAGATCGAATCCTCGAAGCAGAGAACCGCCGGCCGACAGGTGCGCGCCGCTGGAACGCTCATTGAACGTAAAAGCGTAATGCTTGTCGCGCGCTGCCGTTGCCAAAGAATCGCCTGCGAATTCGAAGCTGACCGCCCTGCCGTTCAGCTTTCCCTTTCCCTCGATGCGAAACGGATGCTCCTTTGCCGCGCCGCCCTTGGCCTCATGCACGGAAACCGTGCCGTCGAATTGCCGGTGCTTCAGCGAATCGTCGAGCAACACGTGCGCATCCATCATCGACAGCGAGCGGATGAAGGGCAAGCTGTGAGGAGGACTCTTGTCGGGATTCCGGACTTGCCAGTTGGCGTGGCCCGCGGCGTCGCGAAACAGATGCAAGGTCGCATGCTCGACCGTGAGCTCATCCATGATGAGTTCCCGTCCTAGATGCGGCGCCGCGAACACCATGCTGATTTTGCCGGCTTTCACGGCAACGCCGGCCGGAGTCCATGGCGGGCTGCCGATGCTGACATCTTCGGCCACCAGCCGCGGTTTTCGCGAGAGAAGGTTGAGGCGCAGTGTCCCGGCGACATGCACGGGCCGCTCGAGCTTGGCCGCAATGAATTTCACCAAAAGGCCGTGCAGATAGCCTGCATCCAGGGCGGCCGCAGCCAGCGCCAGGAGGAGCGCCGGCACGGCCACCGTGCAGCCGATCCAAATCAACCCCCGGCGCAGCCTAAAGCCCGAACACATTCGCCATTAACGCATGAATTGCTTTCATGCAGACAACCCCTACATTTGGTGGCATAATGACACCCAAACGTTGATTCTGTCCGCGGGTCCGTCGGCGCGGGCGATACCATGGCGAACCACAGGGGAAGGTTAACGACTATGAAGAAGATTCGTACATCTGCCGCGGGAGCGGCATTGATTGCGGTCGCCGCCTTGAGCTACGGAGGCTTGAGCGGCGCGACGGCGAATACGGCGGCGAAAGCTCCGGCCGAAGTCGTGTTGCCGGTGACGGTCGATGACTTCCGTCTCTCCGATCAAGATTTGCATTCGCACGAGCTGCGTCAGCTGGGCGACGCGAGCGCGGTGGTCCTGATCACGCAGGCGAATGACTGCCCGGTCAGCCGCAACACCAGCGCCGCGGTAAAAGCCCTGCAGGATCAGTACTCGGCGAAGGGCGTCGAGATTTTCATGCTGAACTCCACTCCGTCGGACACGCGCGATGCGATCGTGACCGAAGCCAAGGCTTACGGTTACAACCTGCCGATCCTCATGGACAGCAATCAATTGGTGGGGGAACAGCTGGGCGTGACCCGAACGGCCGAAGCCATCGTCATCGACCCGAAGACCTGGAAGATTCTGTACCGCGGTCCGATCGACGACAAGGTCACCTACGAGCGCCAAAAAGCCGCTGCCGACAAGACCTGGGCCAAGGACGCGCTGGACTCCATGCTCGCGGGTAAGCCCGTTGCGGTGGCGCGAGTCGAGCCGGTTGGATGCATCATCAACTTCCCGGAACGCGCCAATGCAGCGAACAGCAAGCTGACCTATGTAAAGAACATCGCGCCGATGTTCGCAGACAAGTGCACTTCCTGCCACGAGCCCGGCGGCATCGGCCCGATGCCCTTTACCAAGTTCGAAGAGATTGCGCCGTTTGCGCCGATGATCCGCGAGATGATCCGCACGCAGCGCATGCCGCCCTGGCGCGCGGATCCGAGCGTGGGGCATTTCCTCGGCGACCGCAGCCTGTCGGCCGCACAGATCAAGACCCTGGTGCACTGGGTTGAAGCCGGTGCGCAGCGCGGCACAGGTGCCGATCCCCTGGCAGCCAAAAACTGGAAGGCGCCGGAATGGCCGCTGGGCAAGCCTGACCTGGTGTTGGACATTCCTGCCTACACGATTCCCGCCAACGGCATCGTCGAATATCAGCGCCCCTACGTCGTCAATCCTCTAAAGGAAGGCAAGTGGCTGCGCGCCTCGACCATCAAAGTCGTGAATCGCCAAACGGTGCACCACATTCTCACGGGGTATCTGGCCGAAGTGCCCAAACCCGGCGAAATTGCGAATGAAAGCAAGTGGGGTACATCGCTGGGCGGCTACGCCGTAGGCGCGGAGTCCTTCGTCGAGCCGTCGAACACCGGCGCCTACATTCCGCCCGGCGGAGCGGTGGGATTTCAGGTCCACTACACGCCCTTCGGCCAAGAGGTTACCGAGCACTCGCAGATCGCGCTGTACTTCTACAAGGACAGGCCGAAATACGTGATGCGAAATTCGGTCGTCTTGAATGCGAACATCGTGATTCCGGCGAACAAGGAGAGCACCGAGCTGCAAGCCTACATGGATGTGCCCAAGGAGATGATGCTATACGGCGCGTTCCCGCACGCCCACTACCGCGGCGCGTCGTCGAAATTCTTTTTGATCGAGCCGGACGGCAAGAAGACCTTGCTGGTCGCCTTGCCGCACTACGACTTCAACTGGCAGCGCGAATATAATTTCGTTCACCCGGTCAAGGTTCCGGCCGGCTCCAAGCTGCTGGCGGTGTATACGTACGACAACTCAGTGAGAAATCCGGCCAACCCGGATCACAATCGCGTCGTGCCATGGGGCGATCAGTCCTTTGACGAAATGCTCTACACCGCATTCCACTATGAGTGGGCGGGAGAGACTTCGGACAAGATGGACCAGTACAAGCCCTTCGATAAGGAGCTGAACGAGAACCGCGTGTTCGGCATGCTCGACACGAAAATGAACGGCAAGCTGGACATGTCGGAATTGACCGGCCCGATCGGCAAGCAGTTTGCGGGCGCCTTCGCCAAAATCGACTCCGACCATGACGGTTTCATCGAGCCCAATGAGTTGCTGGCGGCTCAGGCCAATGGGCAGAAGCGTCGTCAGCAGGCAGCACAAGGACAGGCGGCCCCTGCTCCTGCCCAAGCGGCGCGGGAGAAGTCCGGAGGCGGGCACTAACCCCCTCGCGGCGGCCCGTGTTTTCCTTTGATTCGAAGGGATTCCCACGGGCCGCCGCGTTCATTTGGATCGCGGCCGCGACCGTCGGCGCATATGGTTATGCAAACGCCACGGGCTTGAGCCGCGTCAACGATGGCGCTCCGGCACCGCTATTCACCGCGCCCGGTGCCGACGGCAAGGCGCACAGCTTGCGCGACTACGCCGGCAAGCTGGTGGTTTTGGAGTGGACCAACCCCGTTTGTCCTTTCACCGCCGTGAAATACAAGAGCGGCGCGATGCAAACGCTGCAGCGCTATGCAGCCGGACGGCAAATCGTCTGGATTTCCATCGACACCGCGGCGCCGGACAAGGCAGGGTATCTCACGCCGGCGGCGGCGCGTGCACGCATTACGCAAACACACGCAACGGTCACGGCGTTTCTTTTCGACACCAGCGGCAAAATCGCGCGCAGCTACGGCGCCAAAACCACGCCGAGCTTTTTCGTGATCGACCGCAACGGCAAGCTCGCCTACCAAGGCGCCATGGATGATCAGGTCTTCGCGGATCAGGGCGAAGGCCGCCCGTACATGAAATCGGCCCTGGATGATCTGATCGCCGGCCGGCCTTTGCATTACCCGGAGACCCAGCCCCAGGGCTGCGCGATCGAATATTAAAGCAATGTCACTGGGCGATAAAAACGCGGCGTCGGCGCGGCGCATCGATGCAGCCGGAAAGTCCCGCCGCGAGCAGCTGCTCGACCAGGCCGCGCGGGAGCTCAAGTCCAAGGGCATTTCCATGACGTCTCTGACGGATGTCGCCGACAAGCTTGGATTCTCGCGCGCCTCGCTCTACTACTATGTCGAGGATCGGGAGGACCTGATGTTTCAGGTCTACCTGCGTTCGTCCGAGATCATGGCACGCCGCCTTGGGGAGGCCGCGCAGCCGCGCAGCAGCGCACTGCAGGTGCTCGGCGACTTTATTTCCAGAACCCTGGATCCCGCCGAGCCGGAACTGGCGGCCTTGAGCGAGATCGGGCTGCTGGACCAGCCGGCACGCGAAACCGTGCTCGGGATTTTCGAAGCGGTAGTGGCGCGGCTCGCCGGTCTGCTCGAAGCCGGCGCTAAAGCGGGCAATATCCGCTTCTGCGACTTCGAGATCGTGGCGCGCACCATCATCAGCATCATTCACTCCATTCCGCTCAACTCCGCTTTAGCCCTGGCCCTCAAGGTCAGCCGTGATGAGATCATCGTGGCGGCCGAGGATATTTTGGCGGGCGGCTGGGGCGCCGACCGCGGGCGCGAGGTCAATCCCGCGCCGATCGACTTCTCGCCGCTGCTCAGCCAGCCCGGCGGCCTGTTCGATCGCGGTGCGCAGTTCGACGCAAAACGCGAGAAGATTCTCGCGGCGGCCTCACAGCTGTTCAATCGCAGAGGCGTCGATACCACCTCGCTCGATGACATCGCCTCGGCCGTGGGCGCCACCAAGCGCACCCTCTATCACTACGTCGGCGACAAGCAGACCATTCTCTCAGCGTGCTACGCCCGCACCGACCGCATCTTTTCCTTCATCCGCGAGCAGGCGGCCGCGCAAGGCGGCCCCGCCATCGATACGCTGATTGCGGTGTTGCGCGCCAACTCGATTTCGCATCAGCGCGACGATATCGAGCCGCTGCGCGCCTCGACCGGCTACGATTCCTTGAGCGAAGCGGAAAAAATCCTGGCAACCGAGCGCGGCAGAGTGCTGGTCCAAGCCTACCGGGCACTGTGCCGTGAAGCACACAACGAGCGCTCCATGCGCGACGTCAACCGGGATTGCCTGCTGCTGTTCATGCGCGGCGCCGGCAGCTGGCTCGCCAAGGGGTTGGTGCGCGGCGATGATCAACGCAAGTCACAGATCGCGGCGGAGATCGCGGATCTCTTGCGGTTGGGTCTAAAGCCGCTTTAGGTCGGATGCTGTCCAGGTCGGTTGCGATCGCCCTGGATCATTTGGCGCTGATGACGATCAGCTCGACCGCCGGCGGCGGCAGTAGCGCCTGCAACCTGAGATTCGGTCCGCTCTGTACGCTTTGGTCATACGGCGCGAAATTCGCCGAATTGTCGATTCGATAGCGCTTTACTTGATATTTACCCTCGCCCGGCAACGTGATCGCGGCCTCATATCCGCCGTTGCCGCGATATTGCAGCGCCCGGCGCACCGGCAGCGACGTATCCCAGTCGTCGCGCGGCTGCAAAAATTTTGCGGCGACTTGATAGTTGCTGATCAGTATCTGAATGAGGCGCCGGTCCGCGGACCGGCCCGCAACCACCGCCAATCCCGCGTCGTCCCCGCCCGTGGTCCGAATCAGCACCGGGGTGCTTTTCAGCGCGCCGAATGCCTTGAGCGCATTGGCGGCGGAATCGGCGGCTGCTCCGCCGGAGCGAGCCGGCTGTTCGAGATGATAGGTTTGCGCATCGACCGGTCCGCCCAGCATGTAGATGAGGGAGCTGGCTGCGAATGCGGCCCGCTCGGGCTCAGGCATGTCGGCGCTCGCCGGATCGGCGTTCCATTCGTCCAGGACATTTTTGGTGGAGCCGAATCCGTGCGCATCGAGAATGATGCGAAGCTGCCTCGCGATCGACACGAACACATAGGGATCGTTTGAATCCACGGCGTAGAAATGCCATGCGAAGAAATCGAGCGGCAGGCGCCTCGAGCGCACGAAGTCCAGAAACTTTTCGCGGTACGCGCCGGCAATCAGCGGCTTGGCGAGCCCCGGGCCGCCCACCAACGCAGCCGCGTCCGCCGATTCGATGGCATGTGCCGCTTTTTCGTACAGGCTGTAGTACTCTTCCGGCGAACCGCTCCAGGAAAGCTTGGAGTCCGGCGCATTCCAAACCTCCCAGTAGCGGATGTGGTGATGGAAACCCTTGGCCCATCCGGCGTTGTAATGCAGCACGATATGCCGCACGATTTGCGCCCACTTTTCCTGATCCGCGGGCGCGTCCGGCGTACCTGCGCTTCCGCCGAGACGAAACAAGGGTTCCGCTCCGCCCGCTTTGATGGATGCGATCAGTCTGTCGGCCGCCGCAAAGTTGTAGCTTTTCGGGTTTTCAAGGTCGGCATTTTTATCGGAAAAGATCGCATCGATATCGGCGGCCGCCGACCTGTCGGGAAGCCGCACCAGATCGATGTGCGCGGAGCGGTAAAATGCGGTGCCCTCCGCATCCGCCGCATGCACGCCGCTGAAGGGGCGCAACGTGCCGACCGTGACGGTGGCGTCGACCGAGATCTGGCGGGTGGGCAAGTCCTCCGCACCGGCCGGCGTGACCGCCATCGCGAATAGAGCAACGGCCGCGAGACTGCTTGCCCTGCCCTTCGCAATCATACCTTTCGCTACACGGGTACCAGTGCGAGTACCCGCAGCGGACTGCCCGAGCCGTTCACGATTTTCAGCGGCGGCGCAATCACCACGGCGCCGGTGGCCGGCAGCTGATCCAGGTTGGTCAGGCTCGCGAGCCCGAAACGATTGGCACCGTGCATGATGGTATGGCAGGGAAACATCGGGTTGAAGGTGTGCGCCTGGCCCGCGTCGGTGCCCACCGTTTCCACCCCCACTCCCAAGATATCGCGTTCCCGCGCGAGGAAGGGCACGCATTCCGGATGAAAGCCCGGCGTATGGGAACCGTCGGCGGCGAAATTGAGAAACGAATCCCCCGCGCGCTTCGACCAGTCGGTGCGAATGAGCACCCACGCGCGGGCAGGGATGCGGCCGTGCTGGCTCTCCCATTGTTCGACGATCCCTTGCGTGAGCAGAAAATCGGCGCTGCCGCGCACCTGGGGCGAGACGTCGATGACGCAGGCGGGACCGATGAACCGCTCCACGGGAATGTTGTGGGTCGCATTGTCCGGATAATCCTTGCCCGTCACCCAATGAATCGGTGCATCGAAGTGCGTGCCCGTATGCTCGCCGCAGCTGATGTTGTTCCAATACCATGCCGGACCGCGCGAGTCGTAACGCGAGATCTCCTCCAGCGCGAAGGGCTTCGAGGGGGCAAATTGTTCGGGCAGGCGAATCGTCTGGGTCGCGGCTTCCAGCGGCACCGTTAGATCGACGACGCGAATGCCGCCGCGAAGAATGCCCTCGACGAGCGTGGATAGCGTCTGCGAATGCGTGGCCATTGAGTTTCCCGTGTTTGCGGCGATGATTTCAGGAGCCTAATAATTGATGGAAGGGTTGTCCCCCGGATAAATCACTCCCACGATATCAAATCCGCCCGGCGTTGTGCATTGAACCGAATGCAGCTGCTTGCGCGGCAAGAACAGCACGTCGCCGGCTACCACCGGCGTCTTGGTCCTTTCGGTCCAGACGACGCCTGCTCCGTTGAGAAAGATCAGCGCCTCTTCGTACAAGTGCCGGTGGGGTTCGGCTTTGGACAACGGAATGTTGCCGATGAATTGCGTCACCACCGTCGAGCCGTGCTCGCGGTTGACCAGCATCTGGTAGTAGCGCTCGGCCATTTTGTGCCGCTGCGAGGGGTCGATCGAGGCGACCCGATCGGGAAACTGCGGCTCGAACGTCGCCGGCATGCCGTCGAGCAGGACCAGGTCCTCGCTGCCGGGTCCGTTCGATACGAAGAATTTGAGCGGCGCTGGGGACTTGTTATGCAAGCGATACGCTTCCGAAGGCCGCACATAGACACCGGTCAGGGGCTGCACGGCGAAATGCCGGCCGCCGATCTCAATGTCGCCATCGCCCTGGATCACGAACAGCACGGTATGACGTGCGTCGGCCGCGATGACCGGCGAACTGCCCGCCGCAACTTCCGCGTAGAACTGCGATTGGAATAGCGCGCCCAGCGTCGGCGTCACGACCTGGCAGTAGCGCATCGCGCCGCGCGCCTTCAGGGGCGCACCGGCGGTGGAAAAAACGTAGCAATTCCCGTCCAGCCGTACGATCGGTCCCGCCCCCGATAGCGCCCACGATACTTTTCGGTTTTCGGGGCTGTCGGGATCATCCGTGAGATAACCGCCGGGCAAATTGCTGTGGGCCCCGTCGCAAAAGGGCCTCGTACCGGTCTGCTTACAGCCGCAGAAAATGACGTCCTCGTCGCGCTCAGCCTTGAAGGGCACCGGCAGGAATTCAGTTCCCGCATGCGATCCATCGCAAAATGGCTGGGACCCGGAGCGTCCGCAGGCGCACCACAGATAGCGCTTCCCGGCCTTGACCTCGTAGTAGTAGCCCTTGCGATTGGCAATGAGCGGCGCTGACTTGGTACCGCTCATGGCGTTTCCCGCATCACGCCATCGGCGCCTCGCCGCAGCGCATGCGCATGCACCGGGAGCGGCGCACCGGGCTTATCCTCGATGGTCACACCGAATCGCCAACTCGCCGGTGCGATGGCGATGTAGCGCGCAAATCCACCGGTGCCCCCTTCGAACTTGGCGAAGCCGATCGTGATGAGCGCGCCGGCTTCCGGAACCTGATCGAGATGCGCAACCCCCTCCGCCTGAGCGAAGTTGTGCTGCAGCAGCCATTTCTCGCCCACGAATTCGGGGGCGGTATTGTCGGTATCCAAGGGTTCGTGGCCATGCAGCAAAATATGCCGATCCAAGTGTAAATATTTGAGTGCTGCCAAGCTTACGCCAGGAAACGGCGGCGCCGTGAACCGCTTCGGATCAGTCCACTTTTTCGACCAGTCCGAGCGAATCATCACCACTGACCCTGCGGGAATCGGACCGTGGCGGTGTTCCCAATCCTTGATGTCGGCGACCGTGGCCTGGTAACCCGGATCCGAAGCGACTTTGGGCGCCACATTGATCACCACCAAAGGACGCAGCGCCACGGTGGGCGGAATATCGCTGATGGTTGCGCCGTGCTCGTTCTCATGCGCCGGCGGACCGAATTGCGTGCCGATGTGATCCATGGGCAGCTCATAAGCGGTGATGGCCGCGCCGTGCTTTTCGTAGCTGAAGGGTTCCCCTTTTTCGATCACGCCGGGTATGGAAAGGCCCGCCCGCGCCGGCCCCACGCTGAAGTCGACGAACCCTTCACCCAGCGGGCCGCCGGGCGCGATGGCGTGCGTCAAGTCGATGTACTTCGCGTGGCGGAGCGTAGCGTTGTAGATTTCCCAAAGCGGCAGTCCTTTGCCGCTTTGGCCTGCCAGCGCCATTCCTCCGCCGCCGCCCAGCACTGCAACGGTGAACCAGACGACGAACCGGCGCATGCACCCTCCTTCGAAATCTAGAACTTGCGCGTTGCGGTCAAGCCGATTGTCCGCGGACGCACCGTCAGCAGCGCATCGGGATCCTGCGAGGAATTGATCGCGGAAATTTCGGCGCGCTTGTTGGTGAGATTGCGCGCAAAGGCCGTGACACTCCACGGGCCGTTGATCACCCCCAAGCGCAAATTAACCAACGTATAAGAGGAGAGTGGGACGTTTTCATAGACTATGGGAGGCCCAACAGAGAGCACCGCGGAAGAGAAATATGAATTCTCGCGGCCCCGGAAGGTTAGATCCGTGGCCACGACGCCCTCCCAGCCGTTCATGATCGGCCGCGTGTAGTTCAGCCCAAGGTTGGCCTGGAAGCGCGGCACGTTCGGAATGCCGTCGCCGGTGCGCCCCAGCGTCTGGTTGAGCGCGTATTGATCCGGTGTGGCGCCTTGCGTGAGGTAGGCTTCCTGATACGAACCCGCAAAAGTAGCGGAGAGGTAATCGATCGGATGCGCGGTGAACTCGAATTCGAAGCCTTTGACGTTCGCGGTACCGGCATTGCCCTGGTATACGAAAGCGGCATCCGCCGTCGTCTCCTGCACTTGAATGTTGTTCCACTTGATGAAGTAAACATCGGCCTGGTAATCGAACAAGCCGCCGAATAGCCGCCCTTTCGCGCCCAACTCGTAGTTGGTCAACGAGTCCGGCGAGTACGCCGCGGGAATGGGCTCGAACGGTTCGCTCACGGCGTTCAAACCGCCGCTGCGAAAGCCGGTCGATATGGTGCCGTAGGCCAGCACCTCTTCGCTGAACTTGTAGCTGGTGTTGATCTTCCAGGTGACCTTGTTGAAGGTTTCCTCCGGATCCGGGACGGGCACCAGGTTCGGAGCGCCGGGAAAGCCGCCGAAGGGATGGGTCTGCGTCTGCACGCCGTTCAAGGTCTCGGTGAAATAGCGCATACCCGCCACGGCGGTCCAGGCGTCGGTGATTTTCCATGTCGCCTCACCGAAGCCGGCGTACTGCGTGTCGCTGCGCTGGTCGGTGCGCCCGAAGAAGGTGTTGCCGACGCCGGGGAAATCCAGCGCATCTTGGGCGGTCGAGGTACTGAAAGGACCGGTCACCAAACCATCGCCGCCGGTGGCAATGACTTGCACCGCCAGATCCTGAGTTTCGTGTTCACGAAAGACGCCCGCCACGAAGTTGACCGGAGAATTCAGCTCGCTCGCAAAACGCACTTCGCTGGAATTGACTTTACGGGTGCGCGGCTCGAGCGTCTCCGCGGGAACAGGAACATCGAACGACACCAGAACCGGCGTCGAGTCGAATGTGAAGTCGGTGGTGCGGTTGTACTGGTTGGTGGTGCCGGTTATCGTGCCGAAGCCGGTCTTGTATTCCACCGTCAAGCCGAAGATCTTCGTGTTGTCGCTCCACGGGCTCAAGGTGACGTCGGTATTGCACAGATCGCAGCCCTGGATCGGCGGGATGGGTCCCCCGGCAAACGCCGCCACCCCGGCCGGGGTGTAGCGCGACGAACCGCCCGAGGTTTCGGTCTGCGTGGCGTAGTTGGCATCAATGGTCAAGTTCTCATTCGGTTGGAAGCGCACGATGGCCCGTCCGCCGCCGACATCGTCATCGTTGACGCCCTTGACGAAGCCGATGCCCGCCACCGGCAC
>DATATA010000026.1:0-40621 GCA_036263775.1 Steroidobacteraceae bacterium
GGGTAGGTTCCCAAAGTCAACTTTTTGCACTTCCCCGCAAAGTGGAATTTGTAGTGCCAAGACCGCCCTCCCTTCGGTGTTACGAAAAGATACAAGCCCCCGCCAACAGTGACCTTTCGTGCGTGACGCACGGGCCTGATATCCCGAACGTCGTGTTCGGTTAGGAGGCGAATAGCTGAGTTCTGGTGCATTGGCGGTTGAACCTCGTCGGAACGAGCCTGCGCGCTGGTACCGCGACGCTTCAACGCGCGTACCCAAAGGTGCTCAAACGAAGAGAGCCCACTCGGAATGGCGGATCCCAACGTGAATTGGCCCTTCCTGATTCGATGCGCTAGTTCCACGCCTGCGAGCGTGACGGCCGCAGTGCGAAAAGACTTGAGGGCGAGCATCGGTGCGCAGCGGCGTTTGATGGCGCGATGATCCTGCTCAACGATATTGTTGAGATAGCGGCAGTTGCGGATCACGACGGATTGCAAGTCCGGATTCTCTTGTCGTAACAACCGCAATGCCAGATGACTCGCCGCATTACCATCGAGATTCAGCTTCCGGGGCCGTCGGGAGCGGTGTGTCATCAGGGCCTTGCAAAAGAAGGCCCGCGCAGCTGAGACGCTGCGATCCGCGCAGAGCGACTGTTTTGCCAAACTTATCCACTGCCCTGTAAAGATAGCGATTACCGCCCCGAACAGAAATCGCGGTCTCATCCACTCTCCATGACGGGTGCACAGGTTTGGCGTAGCGAGACCAACGACGTTCGAATTCAGGAACGTACCGCTGGACCCACCGTAAAATAGTCGTATGAGAAACGGTGACGCCCCGCTCGGCCAGCATCTCCACGAGGTCTCGATAACTCAGTCGATATGTGAGGTACCAACGGACGCACAATTCGATGATGTCGGGCTGGAATCTACGTCCCCGATAAATCGTATCCCGCGCGATGGCTGCGGTCATTGAAACCCCTAAATAACGCTAAGATCCCAGCGCGGAGCCCTCAATGCACCAGAACCCAACGATGCCCCCTCTGGAGGCTCGCTGTCAAGGACCCGTTTAGGACGTCGTTGGACGCTAAAACCCTGGTTTTTACGAGATTTCTCGCTCGTTCCGACGCCTTGTTAGATTCTATTGGACGTCGTTAAACGAGGTAAATGGTGGGCCCGCTCGGACTCGAACCGAGGACCAAGGGATTCACTTCTGCCCCGCCGTTTCCGGAGGGAGTGGACTATCTCTTCACCCCAGTGGGGTGCGGGACGCTCTAGCCTGTCATTAAGCGCGGCTTATACGCGCTCAGGTAGTCTCTGCACCTTCCGACGGTGCACCGCCGGCTTGGCTCAGGGTTGCCAGCAGCTTCGAAGCCGGTGAGGTTTCCCTGAATTCATCCCGTCCACTTCGCACCTTGCGATGCGAAGGCACCATTTTTGATGAGTCCCCTGCTCTAACCAACTGAGCTACAGGCCCGACGGTGCGCATTTTAGCACGCTGCCATCCCGGCCCTGCAGGTCCTTGGGTTATCGTACTGCGCCAGTGAAAACACCATCGCTACCCGATTTGCCGATAACCGAGGCGCTGCCCGCGCTTCGCGCCGCACTGATCGCTCGCACCGAAGTGCTGCTCGAGGCTCCGCCGGGGGCCGGGAAAAGTACGATCGTGCCCATCGTGTTATTGGGCGCTCGGTGGCTCAACGATCAAAAAATTCTGATGCTCGAGCCGCGCCGCATCGCCGCCCGCGCCGTCGCAAACCGGATGTCGGCTCTTCTCGGAGAAGCGGTCGGCCGCACCGTGGGATTTCGTACGCGAATGGAAACCCGGGTCAGCCGCGAGACACGCATCGAGGTGATCACCGAAGGCATCCTCACCCGCATGCTGCAAGAGGACTCGGCACTTTCAGACATAGGCTGTGTCATCTTCGATGAGTTCCACGAGCGCAGTTTGAATGCCGATCTTGGCCTCGCACTGTGCCTCGAGAGCCAGCAGAACCTGCGTGAGGATCTGCGCCTGCTGGTGATGTCGGCCACACTCGATCTGGCGCCACTCGCTCGACTTCTGCGGGACGCCCCGACGGTGTCGGCGCAGGGCCGCAGTTTCGAGGTCGTGACCCACTTTGTTCCCCGGCGCAGCGAGCACCATCTGGAGCTGCAGGTCTCGCAAGTCGTGAGAGCGGCTTTGCGCGAGCATGCAGGAGATATCTTGTGTTTTCTGCCGGGCGCGGCGGAAATCCGCCGGGTACAGCGCACGCTGGAGGAGTCCGATCTCAATCGGGGCATTCGAGTCATGCCTCTGTACGGCGAACTCGACGGACCAGCCCAAGATGCGGCGCTCGCACCCGCCGGCCCTGGACAACGCAAGGTCGTGCTGGCCACCAGCATCGCCGAAACCAGCCTGACCATCGAGGGCGTCCGCGTGGTCATCGATTCCGGATTGCGGCGCTATTCCGAATTCGATCCGCAGACCGGCATGAGCCGGTTGGTAACGGGAAAAGTGTCGCAAGCCGCGGCGGAACAACGGCGCGGCCGCGCCGGCCGTCTAAGCGAAGGGGTCTGTTATCGCCTTTGGTCCGAGGGCGCGCATGCCTCGTTGGCTCCGCAAACGCCGCCGGAAATCCTGCATGCCGACCTCGCACCGCTGGCATTGGAATTGTCCTGTTGGGGCGCTGCCGATGCGAACAGTCTGGCCTGGCTTGACGCGCCGCCGGCGGCGCCGCTGGCCCAGGCCCGGGAGTTGCTGCAGCAGCTCGAGGCCGTCGATGCGGCGGCACGCGTCACCGCGCATGGCCGTTCGCTGCAGAAGCTCGGCATGCACCCACGTCTGGCGCATATGCTGGTGAAAGCGCAGGACCTCGGTGCGCAGCGCCTGGCATGCGATCTCGCGGCAATCCTGAGCGAGCGCGACATCCTGCGCGCAGGCGCAGGGTCGCGAGACGCGGATTTGCGCCTGCGGATCGCTGTCTTGCACGGCGATGAACGCGACGTGCCCACCGGCGCCGCCGTCGATGCGCGCGCCAAGGCACAAGCGCAGCGCAGTTCAACACTTTGGCAGAAAGACTTCGTGCGCAGTATGCGCGACAGTGCCGATCCGCACTCGGCGAGTGGGATTCTTTTGGCTTGGGCCTATCCGGATCGAATTGGACAGGCACGCGGCGCTGGCGGGCGTTACTTGCTGGCGAACGGCCGCGGCGCACGTTTCGCCGAAGCGCAATCGCTCGCGAAATCCGAATTCATCGTCGCTGCCGAACTGGACGGAGCGGACCGTGAGGCGCGGATTTTTCTCGCCGCTCCCATCGCCTTCAGCGACTTGACCCAGTATTTTCGCGCGCTGATGCAGGAATCAGCAGAGATTCGCTGGGATGAGCGCGCGGGAGCAATCGGCGCAAAACAAGAATTGCGCTTGGGCGCCCTGCTGCTCGCCTCAACCGACATGCGTGACCCTGATTCGGAGGCGGTGCAGCGAGCCCTGCTCATCGGACTCAGAAGTGTGGGCCTCGCAGCGTTGCCATGGACCAAGGAGCTGCGGCAATGGCGCGCGCGGGTCATGCTGATGAGGCAATACCATGTAGCAAGCCCGGCGCCGTGGCCCGATCTTGGCGACGAGACGCTGGCGCGCACGCTGGAGGAATGGGTAGCGCCGTGGATCGTGGGCTTCACGCGGCGCGAACACTTTGCCCGAATGGACTTAAACAACGCGCTACGTGCCTTTCTCAGCCACGTACAGTCGGTAATCCTGGATCGGGAGGCGCCGACGCACTTCACGGTGCCCAGCGGCTCGCACATTCCGATCGACTACTCGGACGGCGAGAATCCGAGCTTGTCGGTGCGCCTGCAGGAGCTGTTCGGCTTGAGCGAGACGCCGGTGGTTGCCGGAGGGAAGTCGCCGCTGTTGCTCAAGTTGCTGTCACCCGCCGGCCGTCCCGTGCAGATCACGAAGGACTTGGTCAGCTTCTGGAATCGCGGCTATCACGACGTGAAGAAGGATCTCAAGGGCCGCTACCCTAAGCATTACTGGCCGGACGATCCTTATACCGCCCGAGCCACGCGCCGCGCCAAGCCGCGCTAAGATCCATACCTGCCGACACCGAAATAACCAGGAACCTTGCCATGCGTACAAAAGCACTCCCAGCCGCTCTTCTGCTGTTGCCGTGGGTTGGCATTGCTGCTCCGGCGGGATCGAGCAGCGGCATATCGATGGATCCGGCGGCGTCCGCGCGTTTCGCAAGCTTGGCGCTGAAATGTTTGCACGATGAGTATCCCAATCACATCAGTCTTACGATGGACCGGGACTCCGACGAGCATCCTCCGCGGGAACTGACGCCGGCATTTTATGGCTGCTTCGATTGGCATTCGGATGTCCACGGTCATTGGTTGCTGGTGCGCCTGCTGCGTCTGATGCCCAATGCCCCATTCGCCTCACAGGCACGTGCCGAGCTCGCGAAGACTTTTACCGCCCAAAACATCGCCGGCGAACTGCAGTATCTAAAGCATCCGGGACGTGCCTCATTCGAACGTCCCTACGGCTTGGCGTGGCTGCTCAAGCTGTCTGCGGAGCTGCGCGCGTGGAATGATCCGCAAGGCAAGCAATGGTCCGCAACGTTGCAACCCTTGGAGACGGAAGCGGGCTCGCGCATCAAGAGCTGGCTGCCGAAGCTGCACTATCCCATCCGCATCGGTGAACACGATCAGACGGCTTTTTCTTTCGGATTGATTTGGGATTGGGCCGGTGTCGCCGGCGATAACGACATGCGCACGCTGCTGAGCGATGCCGCGCACCGCTTCTATATCAAGGATCACAACTGTCCGTTGAGCTATGAACCCTCAGGAGAAGATTTTCTTTCGCCCTGTCTGGCCGAAGCGGACTTCATGCGCAGAGTGCTCGGACCGAAGGCTTTTGCGGGTTGGCTGTCGGATTTTCTGCCCGGCATTCCGGAGGGCGCCGGCAGCGGCTGGTTGCAGCCCGGAGTGGTCACCGACCGCTCGGATCCGAAGCTCGCGCATATCGACGGCTTGAACTTGAGCCGAGCCTGGATGCTCGAGGGAATCGCCCATGGGCTGCCCAAGGGCGATCGAAGAGTGCCGGGGCTTCGCGCAATTGCGGCACGGCATCGAGAAGCGGCGCTGCCGGCGGTTACGGGCGAGCATTACGAGGGTGGCCATTGGCTGGGTACGTATGCGGTGTATCTGACGAGCGGCGCAGGCCTGCGCTGATATAATCAGCGTATGCAGCGGCATCGGCAGGAGCTTTAGAACATGTCAGATCACAGCGAAATGGATCGCGCCGGCTTCACGGCGATGACCGAGAGCACGCAGTCCGACTGGAAAAAAATCGCGACGGCTGCGAACGCGTTCAACGGCGAGCTGGCCAATCGCGTTCTGGCACACCTGCAAATGCTCAAGGGCGATTGCGGCGGGTTTTCCGTGGATCGCCTCGAGCATTCGCTGCAATCCGCCACGCTCGCGTATCGCGATTCAATGGACGAGGAATACGTGGTTTGCGCGTTGCTCCACGACATGGGCGACATTCTGGCTTCAACCAATCACGCAGAGCTCGCCGCAACCGTGCTCAAGCCCTTTGTCTCCGATGAGAATTGGTGGCTGCTGCAGCATCACGGCATCTTCCAAGGGTACTACTTCTTTCATCACCTGGGACTGGACCGGAACATGCGCGAGCAGTTTCGCGGCCATCCGAATTTCGAGCGCACCGCTTTGTTCTGTGAGCGACATGATCAGAATGCGTTCGATTCGAAGTACGATACGATGCCGCTGCAGGCGTTCGTCCCCATGGTGCAGCGTGTTATGGCCCGACCGAAGCGTTCAATCTATCTGGGTGCCGGGCAGAGCGAGGCCCCGGAGCTGCTGCAGGCTTAGGACTTCACCGCCGCCATTTCCGCGACATCATGCTCCACGGCGATCACGTCGGGAGTGCGCCAGCCGCTGCGCACTCCCCAGAAATAAAAGGCCAGCGAGGCTATGGCAACGCAAAGCTGATCCCAGCCGTACCTGATGTAGTCGTGTCCCTCGAACTCTTTGCTGCCCGCCCACGACAAAGCCGTGACGGTCAGGAGATAGGCAAGCAGCCACCACGATGCACGCATCTGCCGACCGAAATCGCGCCAATTCCCTTTGGCCTGATAGTACAGATACACCGGCAGGGGCAGGATCAGCAGCAGCATGATCTGACCTGTGTGCGGCCAACGCGCCCAGAACAGCATCAAGGTGGCGAGCACGAACGCCATGGGTGCGAGCAGCGACAGACCCGGCACGCGCAACGGGCGGCGCAATTCCGGCGCCGTACGCCGCAGCACCATGACGCTGACGGGCACGACCAGGTAAGTAACGATCGTGGCGACTGAAATGACCGCTGCGAGCTTGCCCCAGCCGCGGAAGAAGAACAGGAAAATAAAGGACACGGCCAAGTTGAACCACATCGCCGGGCGCGGAATGCCGTATTTCGGATGCACCTTGCCCAGCACTTCGGGAACGGTGCCGCTGCGCTGCATGGCGTAGAGCACGCGCGCGGTCGTGGCGGTGTAAGTGCTGCCGGTGCCGCTGGGACTGACGAATGCGTCCGCGTATAGCAATATCGCCAGCCAGTTGAGGTTCAGGGCCAATGCCAATTGCGCGAATGGCGAGCTGTACTCGAGCGCCGCCCATCCCTCGCCCAAATGTTCCGGCGACACGGAACCGAGGAAGGCCACCTGCAGCAACAGGTACACCACCGTGCTCAAGGCGATGGAACCGATGATCGCAAAGGGCACGCTGCGGCCGGGATGACGGGCTTCGCCCGCGAGATTGACCGGACTTTGGAAGCCGTTGTAACTGAACACGATGCCGCTGGTCGCGACGGCCGTGAGAATCGAGGCCAAATTGCCGGCGTGGGATCCGCCATGCACGCCGATATGAAAATTCTCCGGGTGAAAACTGCTGCACATCAAGGCAATGGCCGTGGCCGCAGGCACGATGAGCTTGAAGAAGGTGATGGCGCTGTTGGTGTTTGCGAATATTTTCACGCTCCAGAAGTTCACCAGGAAATAGATCACCACCAACGCCGCCGATATCGACAATCCGCCGGCGCTCAGTTCGCCCTGGCCGTTGGCCTGGTGCACAAACAGAGCATGCGCCCAATCCCACGGCCATGAGCTCATGTACTGCACGGACGCCTCGGCCTCCACCGGGATCACGGAGACGATCGCGATCCATGCCGCCCACCCCGCCACGAAACCGACCAGGGTACCGTGCGAATATTGCCCGTAGCGAGCCGAGCCGCCGGACTCCGGGAACATGGCGCCCAGCTCGGCGTAGGTGAATGCGACGAACATGATGACCACCGCACCGATGACCCAGGCGTAAATTGCCCCGGGTCCGGCAAGTTGAGCGGCACGCCAAGCGCCAAACAGCCAGCCTGAACCGATGATGGAACCTAATCCGGTGAACATCAGCGCGATGGCGCCGACGTCGCGACGAATCGCGCTTTCATTGGACATTTATGATCTCCTTGCCCGACTGTAGCGGCTTTGTACCGTTCCGCGCTAGGTCGAAAGCGCGCGAGAATATATTTGGCCCGTTCAATCCATCCCGCGGCGCCGGCGGAATAGCGGCGAAGAGTGTCCTTATGACCGCAAAAATCGCCCTAAAAATTCTGTTTTGTTGGATTTTTGTCGCCTTGGTCAGCTACAACTTGTGGGCCGCCACACGTCAGCCGTTGCTTCATTGGGGCGGCCTGACAACCGGGCCCGACCGTTATTGGACTATCGCCGCGTTCATGGATGCCTACTGCGGCTTTTTGACCTTTTATGTTTGGGTGCTCTATAAAGAAGCGCGATGGACGAAGCGGATTCTCTGGTTCGCGGCCATCATGCTTCTCGGCAACATCGCGGTGTCGGCGTACGTAGTGCTGCAATTGTTGCGCTTGGCGCCGGACCAGCAGGCAAGCGGGATACTCACCGCCCGCAACCACTGAAGACGGCCTTGAAGAATCGGCTGAATCGCAGGCTCGTCGAACCGCTGATCGCGCTGTTGCGCGCCGGGCTGGCGCCGCGGCGGCTCGCCCTATGTATCGCCATCGCCATCGTCATCGGGAACATTCCCGTCCTGGGCGTTTCAACGATTATCTGTGCCGGCATCGCCTTGGTGTTCCGCTTGAATATGCCTGCGATCCAACTGGTGCAGGCAGCGATGGCGCCCACGCAGCTCTTGCTGATCATCCCATTCGTCCGGCTGGGCGAATGGATACTGCACGCGCCTCCGCAGGTTGTTTCGGTCAAGGACGCATTCGCGCTCATGTCGCAAGGGATCTGGCAAGCCGTCGTGATCTTGAGGGATGCGATTTATCACGCAGTGCTCGCCTGGAGCTTACTGGCGCCGTTTTGCGTTTATCTCATTTGTCGGCTGCTGACGCCTCTATTCGAGCGGATGGCAGCGCAGCTGCGCGGCGAACCTTAGCCGCTAAGCAGCAGCCTCGTCCTCGCAACCGTGCTCGCAACGATCGCGTTCGATTTGCAGCGTGGCGTGCTGGATTTGAAAGCGGCGCTTGAGATCAGGCGTCAGCGAAGTCAGGAGTGCATCTTCCGCGCCCCGGTCCGGCACGACCAGATGTGCGGTCAGCGCGACGCTCGTGGTGCTCAACGCCCAGATATGCAAATCGTGCACATCGGTGACCCCGCGCTGATCGGCGAGATAAGACATCACCGCGGAAGAGTTGACGCCGGCGGGAACTCCATCCAGGGACAATGTCAGTGAGTCGCGCAGCAGGCGCCACGTGCTGACCAGAATCACTGCGACGATACCCAAGCTCACCAGCGGATCGAGGCGGTTCCAGCCGCTTAACATAATGAGCCCGCCCGAGACCAGTACGCCGGCCGATACCGCGGCGTCGCCAAGCATATGGATGTAGGCGCTGCGCCGGTTGAGATCTCCGTGGCTGCCGGCGTGCAGCATCCACGCGCTGATGCCATTGAGCACAATGCCGACGGCGGCAACCGCCATCACGGTCCGGCCCGCAACCGGCGGCGGCGATCCCAGCCGGCTTGCGGCCTCCCATGCGATGGCGCCGCAAGCCAACAGCAACAGCACTGCGTTCACCAACGCGGCCAGCACTGAAGAGCGTCCCAGGCCGTAGGTAAATTTCGCGCCGGGCGGCCGGCGTCCCAGCAGCAACGCGCCCCAGGCGCAGACCAAGCCCAGTACGTCGCTCAAGTTGTGGCCGGCGTCTGCAATCAGTGCCACCGAATTCGAAACGAATCCGAAACCAGCCTCCGCTATCACGAACACCAAGTTGAGCGCCACGGCAATTCCCATGCGAAGATTGATGCCGTCGGTCGCTCCGGCGTGCGAATGCCCGTGATGCGCGTGGTCATGCGCATGGCTTTGGCCGTGTTCGCGTTCTTTAGGATCCATCAGGCTTTATCCCGCTACTGCTCGAATGTTTGCATGCGCCAAAGCGCAGGAAAAAAGACGCGCGCCCATAAAACAGTCACTATGATGGTGGCGACGCCGCCGATCACAATGGCCGGCACCAGTCCAAACCACGCAGCCGTGGTGCCCGACTCGAACTCACCCAACTCATTCGAAGTGCCGATGAATACCGCGGTCACGGCGCTAACCCGGCCCCGAATCTCGTCCGGCGTTTGCAGCTGTACCAGCAGCGAACGCACGAACACACTGATCATGTCTCCCATCCCTAAGACAACCAAGGCAATCATGGCGACCCAAAAATGCCGCGTAAGCCCGAGCACGACCGTTGCCACACCGAACGCTGCGACGCCGGCAAACATGGTAACACCGACATGCCGCGAAATCGGCCGGAAGGCCAGCCACAGCGCCATTGAACCGGCGCCGATTCCGGGAGCCGCACGCAAGTAGCCGAAAATATCCGGACCGGCATGCAGTACCTCCCGCGTGTACGCCGGCAGCAGCGCTGCTGCACCGCCAAACAATACCGCAAATAGGTCCAGGGAGATGGCGCCGAGTACCGTTTTGCGACGCCGGACGAAATGCAGACCCGACAACAGGGTAGACCAAGCCAACTCAGCACGGCTTAGTGACGATCGGCGTTTACGGATCAACGCGACCAGTGCAATGGCACCCAGCAGCATGATCGCGGCCGCGCCATACACCACGCCGGCGCCGGTGTTCCGGCCGATGCGGGCTTCGGCGATCGCATAGACAACGCCGCCGACGCTGGGTCCCAAGATGGCCGCAACCTGATTGGCCGATGAGTTGAGCGCAAGTGCATTGCGAAGGCTTGCGGTGGTCACAAGGGTGGGGACGAATGATTGCGCGGCGGGCATTTGGAAAGCCCGGGTCACGCCGAGAAAGGTCAGCACTGCGAAGATCGGCAGGGTGGTCCGCAGGTTCAACCACGCGAAACCGAGCAACAACGAGGTACAGACCGCATAGGCGCAGTGGCCGAGAATGATGATCAAGCGCCTATCGAATCGATCGGCGACATGCCCGGAAAAAAGAACCAGGCACAAGAACGGTAGAAACTGCGACAGTCCGATCAGGCCGAGGTCGAGCACCCGCCCGGTGATGTGATACACCTGCCAGCCGACCGCCATGATCACCATTTGCGTGGCGAGCGACGCGCAGATCCTGGAAGCGAGATACAGCCTGAAGTCGCGGTTCCTGAGGACCGCGAGGCTGCCCGTCACAGTCCCAGATCGCTCAAGGAACGATGATCATCCGGACGACGCCCAAGCGGCCAATGATAAAGGCGGTCGGATTCTGCAATGGGCAGATCGTTGATGCTCGCGTGGCGCAATCCCATCAGGCCGTGCTCGTCGAACTCCCAATTTTCGTTGCCATAGCTGCGAAACCAATGTCCGCTGTCATCGTGCCATTCATAGGCAAACCGCACGGCAATGCGGTTTTCTCGAAACGCCCACAGCTCCTTGATCAAGCGGTAGTCCAGTTCGCGGGCCCACTTGCGCACGAGAAATGCCTCGATGGCTTCGCGGCCGCGGATGAATTCGGCGCGGTTGCGCCAACGGCTGTCGATGGAGTAGGCAAGCGCCACCCGCTTAGGCTCGCGCGTGTTCCAGCCGTCCTCGGCCATTCGGACCTTTTGGGTTGCGGTTTCAAGGGTAAACGGCGGCAAGGGCGGTTTGTCCATGCTAACTCTCCGACAACGGCGGCGCTGTAATCATGCGCTGCGGATTCGATTCAAGATCCTGGGTAAAGAGGATGTTCAGCAATAGGCTGCGGTGATCTTGCAGTGCCTTCAAGTACTCGGAAAATTTCTCCGGCCCGAAGAACAGAATCGGCGCGCCGAAAACGTAAGCCGACTTGAAATGCCGCGCCACGATTTCAGCAAATTCGGCCGCGCTACTGCCTTGCTCGTGCAGCTGCACGGGTGAGAATTCGATGTATAGATTCTTGGTCTTCGCCAGAGTCGTGCGCGCGCCGCGCATGGCTGCGACCTCGCTGCCCTCGATATCCATCACCATGAGATCGATCGAATTCCAGTGCGGCGGGATGGTGCGATCGAGGGTTTCCAACTTCACGGTGATTTCGCCGTTGGCAGGCGCAATCCGGCTATTACCGGTATTGATGCTGTTTTCGGTGAATTGAATGTTACCGCAGTGATCTCCCAGCGCGGCGTTGATCGCAATCACGCCCTCGATACCGTTCAAGGCCAGATTCATGTTCAGCAGCTTGAAATTGCGAGGACTCGGCTCATAAGCGAGCATCGAGCGCATTTCAACCATGCGTGCCAGGGGGATGAGCACCGCACCGATGTGCGCGCCGGCGAAGACGGCCCGCGATTGCGCGTTGAGCACCTGCTTCAGCCAGCTGATTTGCGGCCAATCGTACTCGCCGTTCTGCAGCAGCGAGCGCGAGACATTGAAGTCCCCTGGCTGCACACACAAGCGGCCATTTTTGGTCTCGGCAACGATTGCGATGCCGTGCTCGCCGAGCGATCTTGCCTGCCAACGACCGCGTATCTGTCTGGAAAGGCGCTTTAGGTAAGGGTTTTTCACTCAAGGACGTCGGAGCACATAAACTGGCGTGATGCAGTCCCGCTCAAGCGCCGGCGCGGAGCGATTGAATATCCAAGCCGGCGGAACCGTTCAGCCACGTGTCCTTGTCGCGGATGATCGCCTGGGCCGGCAGCGCCGCGGTCTTAACCGACATCCCGGGGAGCTTGCGTATCGCCGTGCCGACCGCGAATATTTCAACCAAGCTGGAACCGAGTTCGACGATATAGGTCTTGATGCCGACGACCTCTTCGGCCCCCAGCGCAGCAGCCTCACGCTCAACCCGGTCGAAAACCTGCTCGCGGGCATCGTAGATCAGCGTGGTCAGATCGCCGACTTCGCCGCGCACCAGACTCTGGAATGCCGCCCGGATTCCGCCGATGGCGCCGAGCGAATACACGGACGTCGATATCAGCAGCTTGATGGGCATGTATCCCAGCTGCGTCATACCCCAAAGTTCCTCGCCGGTCAGATCGCTGCTGACCGGCGCGGCGCGCGTTTCGGGCGGCAGCACCGGGTGAAACGCTGCCGTTCCAGCCATGTACATCTCGTGGAATCCGGCGAAATGCAGCACGTTGGTGCGCACCCCGACCACCGAATTGGCTCCCACGGCTCTTGCGTGCGCGACGAGCCTGTCGAGCGCGTGGTGGCGGGTCTCGTTGAACACATCGCTGAATTCCTTGATCTCGCCGCGCACCAGCGTCTTCAATGTACCGGCGATGCCGCCCACGGCGCCCACCGAATAGGCGATGTTGCCGAAGACAAATTCCTTCGGCTCGTAGCCTGCGTCCATATGGCAGTACAGCTCCTGGGCGTCGCCGGCGCTGGTGAATAGCGCGGTTCCCGGGCCGCCGCTGACGCCCGATCCGACGAACAAGAACTCCGAGTTGCCGCTTAGAGCGCGCAATTCTGACGTGACGCCAACGACCCCATGAACCTGCTCGCGGTCCGCCTCCGCTCTCATGCGCTTGAAGGCCGCGGCGCGGCCTTCATGAATCATTTGCGTCACATCGGGAATTTCACCGCCCACGATGCCGCGGAAAGCCGAGCGGACCCCGCCGAGAAACCCCATGGACTGGATGCTGTTGCCTATGACGACGCCGTTCGGAACGAGCCCCTTGAGGCGCATGCAGTAGATCTCGTTACCCGACAAGCCGGTCAACTTAGGTGCGCTCTGCATGCAGCGATCGTAAGATATGGCGGGCTGGCTGTCGACGCACGTTCACTTTCTCAAATACGTGGGGTGTAGAACGGATTCCATGTGGATCTTCGAGCAAGCGGGGCAAGGCTGGGTGCAGCTCGGCGAGCTGGGCCTGGCTTTCGTGCTGTCCGCGCTGATCGGCGTTGAGCGCGAAATCCGCCACAAAAGCGCGGGGCTGCGCACCTATACGCTGGTGGGTTTTGGGGCCGCGCTGATCATGCTGGTATCGAAGTACGGCTTCATGAACGTACTGGTCAATAACCGTGTCGTCCTGGATCCTTCGCGCATTGCCGCGCAAATCGTCACCGGCATCGGTTTCATCGGCGGCGGGCTGATCTTCGTGCGTCGAACGAGTGTGCGCGGCCTCACCACCGCCGCCATAGTCTGGCTGACGGCGGCCATCGGCATGGCATGCGGCGCCGGGCTGCCTATCCTGGCACTTGCGGTGACCGGCGGCCACTTCGTCGTTGTCTTTGCATTTCCTCACATCGCCAGCCGATTACCCCGGTCGCGCTGGACGCCTTCGCTCTTGCAAATTTGCTATTACGACGGCCGGGGCGTTCTGCGCGAAGTGCTGCTGAAATGCACGCAGCATAATTTCGCCGTCAGCAGGCTGCAGGTAGAAAAGGAACCTCCCGTCGGCGCCGCAAACGCCGCCGACCGCACGATCACGGTCGCATTGGAAGTTCAGGGAACCGGATCGGTGTCCAAGCTGACCTCGAGGTTGGCGGATATCGACGGCGTGGTTTCGGTGAATGCGGGCGATATCAACGTCGTAACCGAGTGACGGGCCGCGACCAGGTGACCCAAATGATCAGCGCCAGCAGTGATGCTTGGAATGGCAGACGAACGATCAGCGCCCAACGCGGCACATTGAAAAGCTCGGCGTGCTGCAGCATGTAGACATTGGCAGGCGTGACCGCGATGGTCAGCAAGAACAGCCCGATTCCGGCAGCCCGGCGTGTGACGGGAATCAGTATGCCGGCGGCGCCCAGCAGCTCGAAAACGCCGCTGACCAGCACGGCAGCCCGCGGCCAGGGAATCGCCGGCGGCACGATGCGCATCTCGGCCTCGGTCAGGGAAAAATGCGCCACGCCGCCGAGCGTGAACCACACAAATACAACCGTCAGACCGATGCGCTTCAATACCGGAATCAACGCCGGCGTCTGCGGCGCTGCCGGCTCAAGGTCGTGGTTCGCTGCCGTCATCAAAGCTCCCTGAATAATAATCGGGATCGCTCAGGTGCCGTCGTGCCGAGCGCCGACGCCGCCAAAATCGCTCGAAACGCGGCGCCAGCCCGACCCACTCCGGTCGCAGCCAGATCGGGTCCTGCGGATCATCGCCGAGTATCGCAAAGACCAGAGCGCGCGTGTCCTTTGCCGCATCCACGACGCCGCCGGGCACGTCGCGCCAGGCAGTGACCGCGCTGATGGCGCGATCGAGACCCGCCTGCAGCGCACTCTCAACGCGCACCAGCATCGCGTTCCACTGCTCTGCGTTCAATTGCGCCGCGCCCCACTGCTCCGCGCTCGATGCCGGCGTACCCGCGCTCTCATCCGGCAAGGCTTGCAAGACCATTTGCAGCAGCGCGCCCGCTGTTTGGGCCGGGCTTTCAGCGCCGGCGCCCGTGTGGCTGCCCATCGCGATTGCTTGCAGCTCAAACGAGGCGCGCACCTCGGCGAGAAGGATCTGCAGCGCGGCCGGGATGTCGAGCGGACGAATGTCGGCATGATCGGCGATCTGCACCATGCGCGCGGGCGGTTGCGCACCTGGTTGCGGCATCGACGACGGTGCGCCGGCACCCGCGGCTCCCGGCAGCGGCATTTTCGTAATATCCATTGCGGAGCAATGCCTAGTGCGCCGGCAAGTGGCGGTTGATGAGCGCCACCATCCGGTCGGTCGCCGCCTGAAACAAATCCAGGCCCAAGTCCGGCATGTCTACAAACGCGGCGCTTGGTTTCAACAATGGCTTGACGCGCAAAGTCTGTTCGATGATGTCGTCATGCGGCGCAAATACGGTCAGCGGCATTCTCAGCGTTTTCAATTTCTTGTCGATGGCGTAGCCGCACGCTGCGCGAAAGGCAGCTCCCGGATTTGCCGCAAGCACATGCTCGATGAAACGCTGATGGGCGTCGGCCAAGTTGAACGGCGACTGCCGCAGCGCGAGGCCGCCGCGCCAGGCGCCCAGCACATGGCCGCCTTCCGTTGCCGGGCGCAGCGGCTGCTCGCTGTATTTCTCGAGTTGACGCTGCTGCTCTTCAGCGGTGAAGAGCGGCATGCCCACCGCAATCACACGGCGCACTTGCGCGCCCAATTGATGCGCGATCTCGATCGCCTCGATGGAGCCGGTGTGCACGCCGAGCAAATCGATCTGCCCCTGCATCCCGGCCGCCTTGAGACCGTCCACCGTCGCCTGTGCGTATTGCTCCAAGGACAGCGCCCAAGGCGGCGCATCGGAAAAACCGTAGCCCAAGCGATCGGGTGCGTGCGTGGGTCTGTCGAGTTTCTCCTGAAATGCCTCCCACATCGCGCCGGAACGCGGCGACATGTGCAGCAGCACCAGCGGCATGCCCTTGCCGTCATGGCTGCGCAGATGCAGCTGACCGAATCGAGTTGGGTAAATGCGGCGAATCACTTAATGGGCGTCCAGAAAAGCTTCTATCACGGGCGCGACGGCGTCGGGACGTTCAAGGTGCAACATGTGTCCCGCGCCCTCGATACTGACCACGTCGGCGCCCGGAAAAGCGGCGCGCAGCGCCTCAATCGTGCCGTCCGCGCCCAGCCGCGGCAAGTAATCGGATTCTTGTCCCAGCACGACAAGGGTGGGAGCACGAATCTCGCGCCAAGTCGCCTCCGCGTCCTCGCGCTTATACAAAATCGGATTGACCCAATGATGCCGAGGGTCGGCCGCCAGTCGCACTCGTCCGTCCTCATCGGCCATTCCCCAGACGCGCGCGACGAACGCCGCAGCCCCCGCAGCAAATCGCGGATACCGAAATTGAATGATGGAGGCAAGCTGCTCGAAGGAAGCGTAGGTCTTCTCCACCGTGGGACTTTTAATTTGATCCAGCCATTTGCGCATGCGCGTTGGCGCATCTTGCGGCGAAGTACGCGGCAGGCCCAGTCCTTCCAGATTGATGACGCAGCGCACGCGCGCGGGCCGAAGCCCTGCATACAGGTTCGCGATATTGCCGCCCATGCTGTGGCCCACGATGCGCACCGCGGCGTCCGGCGAAATGCGGTCTGTCAGCGCATCGAAGTCGCCGAGATAGTCCGGAAAGCCGTAGCCTTCCTGCGGCCACCCGCTGCGTCCGAATCCGCGCCAGTCCGGCGCGATGACCGGCCAGTCCTTCTCGAGGGCGTCTACGATGAACTGAAATGTTCCCCCTGCATCGAGCCATCCATGCAGTAAAAATACCGGCGGCTGCAGTGCTGAAGGCGGCGGGCCCCAGCGAGTCAAATGCATGTCGAGACCCCGTATCCGCAGTGTCTCGTGCCGCGGCTGCCGCAGCGCTTGGTACGCCGTTACGCTATCCAATTAGTGCAAGCGGTGCATGCAGCAGCCGACCAACGCGCCGATCAAACCGCCCACGGCGCCGCCGACGGGCACCGCCGGCACCGGCGGCTCTGCGCAGCTGATTCTGCGGAGGTTGGACATTGCCATCGTTCGGTCGAACTCCGCCCGGGCCGCCAGGGGGTGTCCCGCCGGGAGACGGAGTTGGAGGTGCGGGTGGCGGACTCTTGTGTTCATTACCGTTTGGCATAAATCCCCTCTGTAGTTGCCGTCGGGCCTCTGCTTTCATACACGCAAGCAGCACTCGGCCGCAAGGGGCGCCGCCGTTTGCAGACCAGCCGCGACGGGGCGCATGCTCTTGAGATGATGGGAGATCGAATAGGGCCGTATCGGGTGCTTCGCACCCTGGGTGCGGGCGGGATGGGTGAGGTCTATCTTGCCGAGCGCGCTGATGCCCAGTTCGAACAGCAGGTAGCCATCAAGGTTGTGCACGGCGGCGCGCTCGCGGTCGCGATGCACTCTCGCCTTAAGCTCGAGCGCCAGATTTTGGCGCAGCTCGACCATCCGAATATTGCGCATTTGTTGGACGGCGGCGCACTGCCGGATGGCAGCGCTTACATCGTCATGGAGTACATCGACGGCATTGCGATCGACGCCTTCTGCGACGCGAACCGACTCGATACGACGGCACGGCTGAAGCTCTTTCAGACAGTGTGCGACGCAGTCCACTATGCCCACCAAAACCTCATCGTTCATCGCGATCTCAAGCCCTCGAACATCTTGGTCACTGCTGCCGGCGCTCCTAAGTTACTGGATTTCGGCATTGCGAAGCTGCTCGACGATCGTCAAGCCGCCCGCTATACGATTGCCGTCACCCAGGCGGACATTCGCATCATGACCCCGGATCACGCCAGCCCGGAACAGGTCAGGGGGCAAGCCATAACCACCTCCAGCGACGTCTACGTCCTGGGAGTGCTGCTCTACAAGTTGCTGTGCGGAAGCAGCCCTTTCTGCATCTCGTCCATGCGCCTGTCCGAAATCGAACGCGCGATCTGCGAAAGAGAACCGCCTCCGCCCAGCGCGATGGTGAGCCAGTCCGACTCATCCGAATCGCGCGCGATAGCAGAGGACCGCAGCACGACCGCCGGCCGCCTGCGCCGCACTTTGCGCGGCGATCTCGACAATATCGTATTGATGGCGATGCGTAAGGAACCCGAGCGCCGCTATGCGTCCGCTCAGCAGATGGCGAGCGATATTCAGCGCCACTTGGATGGAATGCCGGTGATCGCCCACCGGGACACGCTGTCTTATAGATCCGCGAAGTTCGTGCGACGACACTGGTTGCCCGTCACGGCGAGCTCGAGCGCCGCGCTTCTCGTGCTGGCCTTTGCGACAACAACCTATGTTCAATCGTTGCGCATAGCTGCGGAACGCGACAGAGTCGACCAACAGCGCGACAGAGCAGAGCATGAGCGCGCACGCGCAGAGGAGATTTCGGGCTTTCTTGTCAGCCTGTTCAAGTCCTCGGATCCTGGTGAGAATCGCGGCAATCAAGTGACCGTCAGGGAACTCTTGGATTCAGGCGCCAAGCAGTTGCAGATGGGCTTGCAAGACCAGCCATCCACTAGAGCGGCACTTTTATCCACAGTCGGCTCCGTCTATGACAGCCTCGGGCAATATCGTGAGGCTCTGCCGTTACTCAGCGAGTCTCTCCAGCTTCAGCCTCAAGCCCGCGATAGGTCCCACATTGACACGCTGCTGGAGCTGGGCCGCTCATACATCGGCACGGGCGATCTGCGCGCGGCAGAAGCTCCTTTGCAACAGGCTTTGCATCAAGCGCAAAGCGATGGCGGGGCAACCAGTGCGGAAACCGGGCGCGCATTGTGGTCGCTCGGAATGCTCCGATACCAACAGGGACAAAATGCCGAGGCTAAGGAATTGTACGTTCGAAGCCTCAGCATTTTGGAATCCAGCAAATCGCCGCAAACGGATGTTTCTCCGGTGCTCAATGATCTCGCAAACGTATACATAAGTGAGCATCAATGGGCTCTGGCCAAACAGGCATACGAGCAAGCGTTGGAAATAGACCGGCACGCGCTGGGTGATGACCATCCACGGGTGGCGTTCCGTCTACAGAACTTGGCGGTCGTCGCGCAGAATATGGGCGACCTAAAACAAGCGGAGGCCCTTTTCTTGGAGGCGCTCAAGCGTCAGGAGCACACCTACGGGGACCGTCATCCCGAAACCGTCATTGCCAAGGGCAACTATGGCTTGCTGTTGCAGCGTGAGGGACGCCTCACGGAAGCGGAGCCCTTATTGCGCGATGCGGTATCCACCCGCGTGTCGCTCTACGGTCCGGATCACTATAACGTGGGTTATGCGCGGGTTAGCTTGGCCATACTCTTGCACGACAAGGGCGACCTGTCCGGCTCAGAAAACGAGTTTCTTCAAGCGCTGGCGATTTACGATCGGTCTCTACCCGCCAATCACCAGTATCGCGCCGCCCTGCTGATGCATTTCGCTCGGTTATTGGTGGATAGAAGTAAATCATCGGAGGCTCTAGCCAAGAGCGATGAAGCCATCAAGATCTGGACCGCAACCTCATCGCCCTCCAGTCCGCAAATAGCGTTAGCGCACGCGATCCACGCCTACGCGCTCGAGCACCTGGGCAAATTGCCGCAGGCGGCCGAGGAACTCAACGCCGCGGTGCCGGTGCTGGTCAAGGCTCGCGGCACGGATGACGCGGTGGTGCGGCGTGCGCAGGCCTGGCAAAAAATAGCGGACCCCAATGCGGCGCAAACCGCGAGCACCAGCGTCACCGTGCAGCGGCCGTAAACGCCCGCCGGCAGTCCCGAGAGCCTCGCGTGCTCGCGCACATCAGGTGCCGAGAAACAGCCGGTACGCCGGGTTGTCCGTCTCTTCCGTGTAGGCGTATTGCAATTCGTTGATGTGCAGCAAGAAATCCGTGCTGGTCGCGGGCGGCACTTGAATGCCGGCGAGCACGCGGCCATGGTCGGATCCATGGTTGCGATAGTGGAACAGGCTGACGTTCCATTGCGTCCCGATGGCCTGCAAAAACCGGAGCAGTGCCCCGGGGCGTTCAGGAAACTCGAATCGATATAACTTCTCGTCGGCCAGCCCGCGGGCGTGGCCGCCCACCATGTAGCGCACGTGCAGCTTGGCCATTTCATTGTCGCTCATGTCGCGGGCTGCGAATCCCGCGGCAATGATGCCGGCAAGCAGCGCGTCGCGTTCCGTTTTGCCGTGCGTCAGCGCCAGACTCACGAACACCTGCGCGGCCTGCACATCGGAGTAGCGGTAATTGAACTCGGTGACGCTGCGTTTTCCGAGCAGCTCGCAGAAGCGCAGAAATGAGCCGGGCGCTTCGGGCATCTGCACCGCGAACAACGCCTCGCGCTGCGCACCGATGTCCGCGCGCTCGGCGACATAGCGCAGGCGATCGAAATTCATGTTGGCGCCGCAGTTCACGGCGATCAAGGTGCGCCCGGTGCAATTTTCGCGCGCCACGTATTTCTTGATGCCTGCCACCGCCAAAGCGCCCGCCGGCTCGGCAATGGATCGCGTATCCTGGAAAATGTCTTGAATCGCGGCACAGATCTGATCGGTGCTCACCAAAACAATCTCGTCGACGTATTGGCGCGCCAACCGGAAGGTTTCCTCGCCCACGCGCCGCACCGCGACGCCGTCGGCGAAAATGCCGGCGCGCTCCAGAGTGATGCGCCTGCCGCCGCGCAGCGACTCGTACATGGCGGCGGCGTCCTCCGGCTGAACGCCGATGATCTTGATGCGCGGATACAGCGATTTCGCATAGGCCGCGATCCCGGCAATCAAACCGCCGCCGCCCACGGGCACGAAAATGGCGTCGATTTCATCGCCATGGCGCTGCCGCAGGATCTCCATGGCGATGGTGCCCTGCCCGGCAATGACGTCGGGGTCGTCGAAGGGATGCACGAACACTAGGTTCCGCTGACTTCCCAATTCCGTGGCGTGGTCGTAGGCATGATCATAGTCATCGCCGTGCAGGAGGATTTCGCCGCCGAGATCGGCGACCGCCTGCACTTTGATTTCGGGCGTGGTCAGCGGCATGACGATGACGGCAGGGATGCCGCGGGTCCGCGCCGCCAGTGCAACACCCTGCGCATGGTTACCGGCGGAGGCGCAGATGACGCCCCGCTGTGCGCTGATGGCCGATAGCTGCGCGATCTTGTTATAGGCGCCGCGAATTTTGAACGAAAATACCGGCTGCAGGTCTTCTCTCTTGAACCAGACGTGATTGTTGAGACGGCGCGACAGCCGCGGCGCGGCTTCCAGCGCGGTCTCGACGGCAACGTCGTAGACCTTGGCCTTGAGAATTCGATCGACGTAGTTTTCCTGTATGAGCGGCATCCATGGATACATTAGCCGAACCGGCCGCACAGCGGTATTGCGGTCTCATACTGTGAGACGGTCCACACCCCGGCTGGAGCTTGCGGCCGCGTTGGGCGTTATTCGGTAACATAGGCCCATGCGCGCACTCAAATACTGGCTTTTATCGCTGCTATTCGCCTCCTCGGGCGCCTATGCGCTCAGCGGCAACACTGTCGCCGCCGACAATGTCAAAGCGCGCCTGGTCAGCGAGGTTTCCGCGGTGGGGCCGGGTCAATCGTTTTGGGTGGCTCTCGAGCTCGATATTCGCGACGGCTGGCATACCTATTGGCGCAACCCGGGCGATTCCGGTGAGCCGACGAAGCTCGCCTGGCAGCTGCCGCCGGGATTTACCGCCGGCGACATCGTATGGACCACGCCGCATCGCTTCGAGATCGCGCCCCTGGTCAATTACGGCTACGCCAAGCACGCGACGCACCTCGTGCAAATTACGGCGCCGAAGGATTTGAAAACCGGGGCTTCCGTGCCGCTCGCCGCCAAGGCCAGCTGGCTGGTCTGCTCCGATGTCTGCGTCCCGGAGGATGCGAATCTGCAGTTGACGATACCCGTCAGCGCTCAGGCCGGCGGCCTCGATCCTGCCGCGGCGGCGCTGTTCACCGCCGCGCGCAGCGAATTGCCCAGTGCAGAGCCCGCACCGACATCCGCGCGAATTTCCGGCGACAAGCTCATCATCAGCTTGGGCCGTGAATGGGGCACCACCCTGTCTCAGATCACCTCCTTGGCGTTCTTTCCCTATGACGAGGGCGGCATCGAATATGCGACGCCCCAAACCCTGACCCGGACCAAGGATGCGCTCGAGCTCTCCATGAAGGTCGGCTATCAGCCGCCGAAGGCGGGCGCAATCCGCGGCGTGCTGGTGGCGACCGAGAATAACGGCGCGCAGACCGATTCCGTACCCATCGAAATTGCCGCGGACTTCTCCGGCGCGGGCGCCGATCAGGTCAAGTCGGGGCCGCGTTTCGCGCCATTGACGAAAATCAACCAGGAACCCGAGCATTCGCTGCCGACGCTGCTGCTGTTCGCGGTGTTGGGCGGCTTGATCTTGAATCTCATGCCCTGCGTCTTTCCGGTGCTATCGATCAAGGCCTTGAACGTGATGGAGCAGGCCCAGCATCACCCTGCGGCGGTGCGCGCCAAGGGACTGGTGTTTGCAGCGGGTGTGATCGTCTCGATGCTGTGTCTGGCCGGCGTTCTCCTGGCGCTGCGCGCCGGCGGCGAGCAGTTAGGCTGGGGCTTCCAGCTGCAGTCACCGCTGTTCGTTACCTTGCTGGTGTATCTGCTGCTCGCCGTCGGACTCAACTTGTCCGGCGTGTTCGAGGTCGGCGGAGGCCTCGCCGGCGTCGGCGACAGCTTGACGCAGGGCGACAGCTACAGCGCCTCCTTCTTTACCGGCGTGCTGGCCACGTTGGTGGCGACGCCCTGCTCCGCGCCGTTCATGGCGCCCGCGGTGGGCGCCGCCTTGACGCAGGCGCCCATCAACGCGCTAGGCATCTTCGCGGCACTCGGCGTCGGCATCTCGCTGCCCTTCGTGTTGTTGTCATTTGCGCCGTGGATGCGCCGCGTCCTGCCCAAGCCGGGGGCTTGGATGGACACGCTGAAACAGGTGTTTGCATTCCCGGTTTATGCAACGGCCGCGTGGCTGTTGTGGGTGGTCGCACAGGAGACGACGCCGTTCGGTTTGGGCGCGGCACTCGCGGGAAGTATTCTGATTGCGCTGGCGGCGTGGTCCTTTCAGAAATCCCGCTCAACGGCCGGCGGCGGCCGGGTCACGGTCATCGCCACCGCGGCGATCTCGCTGCTGTTGGCCATCGTACTTCCGGTTCGCTTCGCCGATGTCGCGGCGGCGGCATCCGGCGAGACGGCGCAAGCGCGGCCCGGCGTCGAGGAGTGGCAGCCCTACAGTGCAGCGAAGGTCGCGGAGCTGAGCGCGGCGGGCCGGCCGCTGCTCGTGAATTTTACGGCGAGCTGGTGCCTGACGTGTCTCGTCAACGAACGCAATGCGTTTGCCGATGCTGCCGTGCAAGAGGTTTTCCGCGACAAGAAAGTCACCTTGATGAAAGGGGATTGGACCAACCGAGATCCCGCGATCACCAAGGCCTTGGCCGCGTTCGGCCGCGCCGGCGTGCCGCTGTATGTCGTTTACAATTCCAAGCCGGGCGCGAGCGAGCCTTTGGTGCTGCCGCAAATTCTCACCGCCGGCGTGGTTCAAAGCGCGTTTGCCGACACACCGGCAAAATGATCCCGAGGTGTGATTGAATGGGTGGCAGTGGATACCGCCACCACCATTTCAGTCGTCGATTTCCGCCGTCAAAGCATGGTGCTGCAGTGGCATGCGCTCGGCGGCACCTGGACGGCCTGCGACACGCCGCCGGCGCTGGTGCACGGCATTGCGCTCATCCGTGCCACGGGGCCCAACATCTGCGTGTACGGAAAGGGAGGCAAGCTGCGCCTGCAGGTTGGCCCGAATCAATATGCATTGGCGGAGAATTCGCCGCGAATCAGCTGCACGCGCGGCATTGCGAGCTTCGGCTTTCGCCGGCGGTTCACCGTGAGATCGAGCGGCGGCGGAGTGCTGTTCAGCCATGCTTACTGGTCCAAGCAAGGCCGGGATTTCTACAGCTGGCTGGCGGAACGGGCGGAGGATCCCGATTGGCGCGTGAGCTGCGCCCGGCAGTGGTCGGACGGCGTCCCCGTCGACGCGCTGCGGCCGAACTAGCCGAATCGATGCGGGAACTAGCCGATCAGGCCCGTCAGTTCCTCAGGGCTAAGGTGACGCCACTGTCCGGGCCGTAAAGAACCCAGCTGCACATTCATGATGCGCACGCGCTGCAAGCGCTGCGCCTTGTAGCCGAGCGCGGAGCACATCCGCCGGATCTGGCGATTCAGCCCCTGCGTGAGAATGATGCGGAACGTTTGCGCATCCAGGCGCGTCACCTTGCCGGGCTTGGTCACCTCTCCCATTATTTTCACGCCGCTCGCCATCATGCGCAGCGCAAGATCGGTAATGGGGCGATCGACGCTTACCACGTATTCCTTTTCGTGATTATTTTCCGACCGTAAGATCTCATTGACGATGTCGCCATCGTTCGTCAGCAGTATCAGTCCTTCCGAGTCGCGGTCCAGGCGGCCCACGGGAAAAATCCGTTCGGGGAATCCCACGTGATCGATGATGTTGTCTTCGATGTGGGACTCGGTGGTGCAGATGATGCCGGCGGGTTTGTTGAGCGCAATATAAACCTGCTGCTTCTTGAGGCCGATCAAATTGCCGTCGATTCGGACTTCGTCGCCTTGCGATACCTGGGTACCGAGGACGGCAGGTTGGCCGTTGCAGGTCACGCGGCCGGCCTCGATCCACTTGTCCGCTTCGCGGCGCGAACATGCGCCGGTTTCGCTGATGAATTTATTGAGCCGCACGCACTAGCCGGCCAGAAACTCGCCGATCTGCTTCGCCAGGGTTTTCGGAGCCGCGTCGAATAGATCGGCGGCATAGTCCGCAATGTCGACGAATTTGCCGTTCGGCAAGGCTGCCTTGAGCCTGGCAACGCCATCCGGTGCGTCAAGCCGCGTGCGCATCACCAGAGCCGGCTGCCTAATCGCCCTTATGGGCTCGACGCTCGACACACCCACCAAGACCAAACGCCGCACCAGCTCGGCGCGGGCGGCTGCAAGATCCATCGCGACCAGCGCACCGGTATGGACTCCCAGGAGGTCGATTTGGCGCAGCCTCAAGTCATCCGCAAGATCGGACATGGCGCCGGCAGCCTCGGTCACGCTGGACGCGGGCGACGGGTCCGATTCACCCAGGCCGGGAAGATCAGGTGCATAAACCGAGCGCAGGTCGGCAATTTCGGGCAGAAAGCGGTCGAAAGCACGGCTGGAGCCCTGATCGGGATGCAAACAGAACAGCGTTACCTGCTCATCAAAGCCGCCCGTGGTGGGAAAAGCGGTGCGTACGTGCAACTGCCCGAACCGGCAGTCAAAATAAGCACGTCGGGTGCGCACCCCCGCCGCCGGCACTGTCATTTTCGAGCGCTTGGCCAAGAATCCATCGCCTCCGTTTCACGAGAACCTGCCCTTAGGATACTCGAAGTGCCCGGCCTGCCTGACCGTCACCAACCATTATCGTTGTTATTGCGCTACATTAATTTTCACACTTCTTTGCAATAAGGCTGGCTTCGGCGACGGAGCGCAGCTAGAGTGTTGCTCGGACGGAACACAACAAAGACCGATCATCGTCGAGCGCTCTTTCATAAGGCATCACGAGAGGCATGGGGACTTGGAAGCCGGGCACTAAGCCCGGCTTTTTTATTGCGCCAACCGATCCCATACGCGCGACATTGTGAAGCCGCTGGAACGTCCGCCTCTGAAGCTCACTTCCTCGATCAATCGTTGACCGTTTTCCGATATGCGGTAGTGCTCCTCGAACGGCGGACGATCTTCATCCGGCTCGCTGCTGCGAACGATAAGCGTTTTCTCGCTCCAACCGCATTTCGGCGGCGGCGTCTCGCGCGCTGCGGGGAGCGGAGCGTCGCGATCCGATGCGTTGCCATGATGCCGCCGTGTTTTGTGCAACTCGCCCGGCTGGCACACACGAGTCTGGCCCTCGGAGCTGAATGTCAGAACGCCGTTCACTTGCTTGATCTCAAGCTGTTTGCCGGGAAAACGGGTCGCCTCCGCGAGCGCGGCGACGGGAGGCGTGGCGGGCGGCGTCTGCGCAGGATATCCCGCTGTTCCGCGGCCGCGGCCACCGCGGCCGCCGGAATTGGCACCGTTGTCCGCCGCCGCGGATGCCTGCGCATTCGCGAGTTGCAGCAAATGCATGGGATCATCGCTGTCGGCGGCATTGAGCTTCCAACGGCCGCTGAAATCCACACCGGGCGGGGGCGCCAGCTTCATTTCGTTGCCGGCGCAAGCGCTCAAAAAAATGACTGCCGCAAGGATCGCGACGCGCATGGGAACCCCCTTGACCTCAGGGGATTATAATGAATTCAGCCGGCCGAGGGATGCGCGCGGCCGGCCGAACGCAGATCGTTTGGACCGCAGATCCAGACGCGCCCCTCGAAGGGCTGGAAGCAAACGCGCACTCCTTCCGTGCGGCGCATGGTTTGCGATCCGCAGGCTATCTTGCCGTCGGCGAGATCGGCCTGGATTAGATCCACCAATGAAGCGCTGGGCTCGCCGGCATCGGTCGGCGGCAGCGCGTGCGCAAGAATGCGGGCCTGAACTTCGTCGCGGCGGGCTGAGTTTCCAAGCACTGCGCGCTTGAATTTGTCGAGCACCACCAGCACCGAGCTCAATGTGTTGTCGGTCACATCGCTGGGACGCCCCGTGCCGCCCATGAAGCGCAAGTGCAGCAGGCCCCCCACGCCGCGCCCTTCGTCGTGCAGGCAGAGCGCCAACGCACCATGCAAATCCGCGATCAAAAGCATGGGCTCGGGCGAGACATGGTAAGTGTCCGCTGCGACCGATACTTCCGTGAGATCTTTAGCCAAAAAGGGTCCCTTTGTTTACCCCGCGATGCTGCACCCAACCTCAAATTCGCTCTGCCAAGCAAATCACGGTTTTTACCTATTACCGATGGAACTACTGCCCGGAATGGCGCGGTGCTGCGGCACGGATTGACAAGGATCGGCAATGTTTGACAAGGATCGGCAGTCATAAGCTCATGTCGCGCAGTAATTGGCGCAACCGCCGCGGCGGAATTATCGTGTTTCGCATGTATCGGTATGACCTCACCGACAAAACTCTGGTGCGCCAGCGGGTGGCGCAGTTTCGTGACCAAACGCAAAGATTCCTGAAGGGCGGGCTGAGCGAGGACGAATTTCGGCACCTGCGCCTGCGCAACGGCCTGTACATCCAGCGTCACGCACCGATGCTGCGCATCGCCATCCCGTATGGACTGCTGTCCGCAACCCAGCTGCGCGCGCTCGCGAACATTGCGCGCACCTACGATCACGGCTACGGCCACTTTACGACGCGGCAAAACCTGCAATTCAACTGGCCAAAACTTGAACAGGTGCCCGACATACTGGCCGAGCTCGCCGAAGTCGAGATGCACTCGATCCAAACCAGCGGCAATTGCATTCGCAACACCACCTCCGATCACCTGGCCGGCATAGCACCCGATGAGCTCGAGGATCCGCGGCCCTGGTGCGAAATCATTCGCCAATGGTCGACGTTCCATCCCGAGTTCAGCTACCTGCCCCGAAAATTCAAGATCGCCGTCACGGGCGCGCCGCAAGACCGCGCCGCCTCGCTGGTGCATGACATCGGCGTACACATCGTGCGGGGCCCAAACGGCGAATCGGGCTTTGAAATCCTGGCGGGAGGGGGCCTCGGCCGCACGCCCATCATCGGCCAGGTAGTGCGCCCGTTTCTGCCGCGGGAGCACTTGCTCTCCTACCTCGAAGCGATACTGCGCGTTTATAACCTGGAAGGCCGCCGCGACAACATCCACAAAGCGCGCATCAAAATCCTGGTGCGTTCTTTGGGTATCGAGGAATTCAGGCGGCGGGTGGAGGCCGAATGGCAGATGCTGCGTGAAAGCGGCCTGCGCGTCGATGCCGCGCAACTTGAGCGCATGCGCGGCTTCTTCAGGCCGCCCGCCTACCTCCCGCTTCCGAACTTGACGCCCGATGCGGGGCGGGAAACCGCCTTTCGCGCCTGGTATCGCTACAACACCATCGCGCACAAGGTGGCTGGTTATCGTGCAGTGTTCGTGTCGCTCAAAAAGCCCGGCGTCGCGCCGGGCGATGCCACCGATGCGCAGATGGAATTGATCGCAGATCTCTCGGAGCGTTACAGCTTCGGCGAAGTACGCGTGACGCACACCCAGAATCTGCTGCTCGCCGATGTCGAGCAAGGCAGGACCTACGAACTGTGGCGCAACCTCGAGCGCGCCGGGCTCGCGACGCCCAACATCGGCACCCTGACCGACATCATTTGCTGTCCCGGCCTGGACTTTTGCGGTCTCGCGAATGCAGGTTCCATCGATGTCGCGAAGCTCATCAACGAGCGTTTCGATGACTACGACTATATTTACGACTTGGGCGAGATCGACATCAAGATGTCGGGCTGCGTGAATGCCTGTGGGCACCATCATGTCGGCAATATCGGCATTCTCGGCGTCGATAAGGGCGGCGAAGAGTGGTATCAGATCACCATCGGCGGCGCAGCCGGCGCGGATGCATCGTTGGGCACCGTCATCGGGCCGTCGGTGCCCAAGATGCAGGTGGCGGAAACGATCGAGCGTCTGCTGGAAGTGTATGTGCAACGGCGCGGACCCGAGGAGCGCTTCCTCGACTGCGTGCGCCGTCTCGGCGTCAAACCCTTCAAAGAGCGAGTCTATGCAGCGCCGATTGCTGCGTGACGGTCAGATAGTCGTCGACGACTGGCGCTATGTGATCGAAGCGGCGGCCGACGCGTCCGCGCCGCTCATCGTCACCTTGGATCAATGGCGGCTGGAGCCCGACACATGGCTGGCACGCGGCAGCCGCTTGGGACTGGTGCTCTCTCCGGCGCATCAGGTGGAAGTATTGGCGCCGGATTTGAACCGCTTCACGCTGATAGCGGCGCAGTTTTCCGGACCGAGCGAGGGGCGCGGCTACAGCCAAGCGCGGCAGTTGCGCGATCGCTGGAATTTCAAAGGCGAGCTGCGTGCCGTGGGCTACGTGCGCCGCGATCAGATGTTCTTCATGGCGCGCTGCGGTTTCAACAGCTTCGAATTGGCCGAGACCGACATCGAGGACGCGTACAGCGCGTTTTCCACCTTTACGGCAGCGTATCAGCCCTCGAATGACGCGGGCCTCATGCACAAGCTGCGCGCGCGCGCCACCTCGCCGGAAGACTCCGTCAGGGTATATCGCGCAGCGGAATGACCAGGTCCTTCAAGAGTCGATCGACCTCCTCCTGCGTTTCGAGTCTCTCTACCTCGCGGACCAGCTTGCGCGGCAGATGCGGCGCCAACAGCTCGATGAATTCGTACATATAGGCACGTAACAGCGCGCTGCGGCGAAAGCCGATCCACGTGGTGTGGCCCTCGAACAGATGCGAGGCGTCCAGCACCGTGAGGTCGTTGTCGGCCGCCGGATCGATGGCGAGCCGCGCCAGAATACCGACCCCTAGGCCGATGCGAACATAGGTCTTGATCACGTCCGAATCGCGCGCCGTGAGCGCCACATCGAGCGACAGCCCCGCGGTTTCGAACAAGGCCGGCAGGGAGGAGCGCCCGGAGAAGCTGAACACGTAGGTGACGATCGGATACTCGGCCAATTTCTTGAGCGTGAGCTTGCCGGCCGAGGCCAATGGATGCCCGCGCGGCACCACTACCGCGCGATGCCAGCGATACACCGGCATGCGCACCAAGTGCGGAAATAATTCATCCGAGCCGGTGGCGATCGCGAAGTCGACGCGGTCGCGCGCCACCATTTCCGCGATCTGTTCGGAAGTCCCTTGGTGCAGATGCAGGCGTACCTTGGGATATTTGGCACGGAACGCGCCGATCACCCGGGGCAACACGTAGCGCGCCTGTGTGTGAGTCGTCGCAATCGACAGCGTGCCGCCGTCAGCCTTGCGCAGCTCCGCCGATGTGCGGCGAATATTCTGCATCTCGCGCAGAATGCTGCTGGCGCGCGAAATGATCTCTTCGCCCGCTGCGGTGGTGCGGGTCAACGCACGGCCCTCGCGCTCGAACAGTTGAAACCCCAGCTCTTCTTCCAGCAATTTGAGCTGGCGGCTCACGCCGGGCTGCGAGGTGTGCAGTTGCCGCGCTGCGGCCGTGATGTTCAGTCCGTTTTCATGGACTGCCACGAGATAACGCAATTGCTGGAATTTCATCGCCTCGCCTTAAAGCCTCCGGTGTTGGATTATGGCGCTAGCATATAAGGATATCGCGCATCACGAATAGGCATGTACTCATGCTTCGGAGTTCGTTTTACACGGCAGACACTGCCCCTATAGTGCCATATGGACTATTTTCCGGTTTTTTTCGATCTTCAGTCGCAGAAGGTTCTGATCGTCGGCGGCGGCGAGGTAGCGCTGCGCAAGCTCGCCCTGCTCGAGCGCACCGGCGCGGCCATCACCGTCATTGCGCCCAAGGTGCTGCCTGATTTTGAACAACGCGCCGGGGCCGGGAAGATCGAGCTGGCGCTGCGCGAGTTCGTTCCGGAGGATCTTAACGGCGCGCGCCTGGTCATCGTCGCGACCTCGCGACGCGCGGTGAACCGCTGGATCGCGACCTTGAGCGAAGCGCGCGCGATTCCGGTGAATGTGGTGGACGATCGGCAAGCTTCGCGTTTCATCGTGCCGGCCGTCATCGATCGCACCCCGGTGCTGGTGGCGGTCGCGACGATGGGCACTTCGCCCGTGCTTGCGCGCCGCTTGCGCGAGCGGCTGGAAGCGGTAATTCCGAAGCGAGTCGGCGAACTGGCGCTGTGGTTGCGGGCGCTGCGGCACGCCGCGCGGCGGCGGCTGCGCGATACGGCTGCGCGGCGCCGTTATTTCGAGCAAATCGTCGATGGCGCGGCGGCGCGCCGATTCGTGCAGGGCGATGTCCAGGGTGCGCAGCGCATTGCTCAGCAGCTGCTGGCAGCCGGCGCCTGCAGCGCGGCCGCCGCGGGTGAGGTCGCATTGGTGGGCGCCGGACCCGGCGATCCCGAACTGCTGACATTGAAGGCGTTGCGGGCGCTGCAGGATGCCGATGTCATCCTGCACGATCGTTTGGTGCCCGCAGCGGTGCTCGACATGGCGCGGCGCGATGCTGCGCGGATCTGCGTGGGAAAGGCCGCCGGCGGCATCGGCAGCACGCAGCAACAAATCAATGAACTGCTCATCGAGCATGCCCGCCGGGGCAGGCGCGTCGTGCGGTTGAAGGGCGGCGATCCGTTTATTTTCGGCCGGGGCGGCGAGGAACTCGAGGCGTTGAGCCGTGCGGGAATCACCTTCTCGGTGATCCCCGGCATCACCGCCGCCGCGGGCTGCGCTGCCTACGCCGGCATCCCGCTGACCCATCGGGACTTCGCGCACGGCGTTACGTTCGTCGCGGGGCATGAGGATGGGGAGGGGCGCGAGCCCGATTGGCGGACACTGGCAAAGACCGGATTCACCACCGTGTTCTACATGGGCCTGGCCCGCGTGCAGCATATTGCAGCGCGACTCGTGGAACACGGTGCGGCTGACACGCGGCCGGCCGCCGTCATCGCCCAAGGCACGCTCGAGAATCAGCGAATTGTCACGGGAACGCTGGCCACGATTGCGGCACTCGCCTCACAGGCTAATTTGCAGTCGCCGGGGCTCATCGTCGTGGGCGAGGTGGTGTCCTTGCACGCCTCGCTGGCCTGGTTCAACGCGGCCGCGCCGATCGAGGTTTTTCAGTCGGCGTAATCTGGTCAGGCGATCGCATCCTGGAAGCCGCGCTCGGCGATCCACGCCGGATTGAACAGGCGGGACTGGTACTTCGCCCCGCCGTCGCACAACACGGTGACGATGGTGTGGCCGCGGCCCATTTGTTTTGCGAGCGTGACCGCGGCTGCAACGTTGATCCCCGAGGTGCTGCCGAGCAGCAGCCCCTCTTCGCGCAGCAACCGGTAGACGAAGTGCATGGTTTCGGCATCCGAAATGCGCAGGGCATCATCGATCGGCGCGCCTTCGAGATTCGCCGTCACGCGCCCCGTGCCGATCCCCTCGGTGATGGATGAACCGCCGTCGGATTTCAACTCGCCATCCTTGACGTAGTGATACAGCGCGCTGCCGGGCGGGTCGACGAGCACGATGCGCACCGCGGCGGATTGGGACTTCAAGTAGCGCGCGGTGCCGGCCAGCGTACCGCCGGTGCCGGTCGCCGCGCAGAAAGCGTCGATTTTCCCGCCCGTATCGCGCCAGATTTCCGGTCCGGTGGACTCGAAATGCGCCTCGCGATTCGCCGTGTTGTCGAATTGATTGGCCCAAACCGCATCGGGCAATTCCTGGGACAGGCGGCCTGCGACCTTTTGATACTGATTCGGGTTGCTGTAGGGCACCGCCGGTACTTTGCGCAGCTCCGCTCCCAACGCTTCGATGATTTGATATTTCTCGGCGGCCTGATTGTCGGGCATGACGATGACGCATTTGTAGCCGCGCGCGTTGCAAACATGCGCAAGCCCGATGCCGGTGTTGCCGGCGGTGCCCTCGACCACGGTGCCGCGCGGCTTCAAGATGCCGCGGCGCTCGGCATCCAGGATGATCCACCTTGCGGCTCGATCCTTCACCGAGCCGCCGGGATTCATGAACTCGGCTTTGCCGAGGATTTCGCAGCCGGTCTCGTCGCTCAGGCGACGCAGGCGAATCAAGGGGGTATTGCCGATCGAATCGGTGAATCCATCTCGTACGTTCATCTAGTGCGTCGCCTCGAGCTTGAGGGTTGCGTCCTGAACTTCTCCCGCCAGCTCGCGGTTCATCCTTGCCACGTCCAATTCCCCGGTCCATTTGGCCACGACCAGCGTGGCTACTCCGTTGCCGATGACATTGGTCAGGGAACGCGCCTCAGACATGAAACGATCGATGCCGAGAATCAGCGCCAGGCCCGCGATCGGCAATGTGCCCACCGCGGAAAGCGTGGCCGCCAGCACGATGAAACCGCTGCCCGTCACGCCCGCGGCGCCCTTCGAGGTCAATAGCAGCACCGCGAGCAGTGCGACCTGTTGGAACAGGTTCATGGGCGTGTTCGTCGCCTGTGCGATGAACACGGCGGCCATGGTCAGGTAGATCGAGGTGCCGTCGAGATTGAAGGAGTAGCCGGCCGGAATGACCAGGCCGACCACGGGCTTGGCGGCACCCAGCCTTTCCAGCTTGGCCATCATCCGCGGCAGCACCGTCTCGGACGAGGAAGTGCCAAGCACGATGAGCAGCTCGTCCTTGATGTACTTGAGGAACCGCCAGATTCGAAATCCATGCAGCCGCGCGATGATTCCCAGCGCGCCGAAAATAAACAGCAGACAGGTGGCGTAGAAACTGCCCATCAGTGCGCCGAGCGAAACCAAGGAGCGGACTCCGTACTTGCCCATGGTGAATGCCATGGCGCCGAACGCCCCGATGGGCGCGAGCCGCATCACTACGCCGACCACCCAGAACACCACGTTCGAGAAGGATTCGATGAAATTCAGCATGAGGGCGCCGCGGGCACCTAACTGTTGAATCGCAAATCCAAACAGGATTGCGATCAGAAGTATCTGCAGAATCTCACCTTTCGCAAACGCATCGGCGAACTGCGAGGGAATGACGTTGAGCGCAAAGTCGGTGACCGACTGCAATTTGCCCGGCGAGGTGTAGTCCTTGAGCGGACCGGTGTCGAGGGTCTGCGGGTCCGCGTTCATGCCGCTGCCGGGTTTCAAGACGTTGACGACAACCAAGCCGAGGATCAGTGCGATGCTGGTCATGATTTCAAAATAGACGAGCGCCAAACCACCGGTTTTGCCGACCTTCTTCATGTCTTGCACACCGGCGATCCCCATCACCACGGTGCAAAAGATCACCGGCGCGATCAGCATTTTGATGAGCTTGATGAAGCCGTCGCCGAACGGTTTCATCTTGGCGCCGGCCTCGGGGTAGAAATACCCGAGCAGGATGCCGAGAGCGATGGCGACGAGCACCTGGAAATACAAGGAGCGGTAAAGGTTCTTCACCGTGTGAATTTAAGCGATTCCGCGACGAAAACGCAGGATTTAGAAAAAAGAGTCCCCGGACTAGCCGGGGAATTTCGAGTGGAACAGGTGCTGGGGGAAGACCCGTGCACGTCCGTTAGTGGCAGATACGCCGCACAATAGTGCCCAAACGTTCGACCTTGTTTGTGTTCCCAGTGTTGCAAGTAAGTAACGCTGGTAATAAACACGAACCGCTTCGTTGGCTTAATGATAGGCGATATCATAGGTAAATCCAATAGTTAAAGACTTTTAATTACATCTTGCTGCGCTATGTCAAACGTGTTGCCAATTGGTGACAAAGCAACACTTAGACTCACGCGCAATGTTTGGGCGGCCCTTTGAGGCCAAGCCGTTGCTTTGGCGTCAAAATCAGCCGACGCCGCCCTCGATATCGCTGGTTTCAATATCGAGGTGCACGCGGCTCGGATGTCAGTGGTCTGACAGTCGATGATGAATCCTGAGAGTTTGCTTTTATGCATGCGTTGCTCCAAATTCGCAGCGATCCAAGCGTGAGGCTTATGAAATACCTGCATACCATGGTTCGGGTGACGGACATCGAGCAGTCGTTGCGCTTCTACCGCGATGCGCTCGGCCTGACGGAATTATCGCGGAAAGACTATCCGCAAGGACGCTACACGCTGGTTTTTTTGGCCGCGCCCGGCGACGAAGAAGCGCAGGTCGAGCTGACGCACAACTGGAATCCGGAAGAATACTCGGGCGGCCGCAACTTCGGACATCTGGCCTATGCTGTCGAAGACATCTATGCCGCCTGCAGGCGCCTCATGGAACATGGCGTGACCATCAATCGACCGCCTCGCGATGGGCGGATGGCCTTCGTGCGCTCGCCCGACAATGTATCGATCGAGTTGTTGCAAAAGGGACCTGCTCTGGCGCCCGCGGCGCCCTGGACCACCATGCAGAATATCGGCAAGTGGTAGGCGATCGCCCGGCCGGCACCGCCCGTCGGCGACGAGACTAAAACATCTCCGATGCGTCAGGAGTCTTAGCCTCGACCTCGGTGCGCGACGGAATATGATCGCCCGTGATCATCTCGCTATATCCCTGGCCGGGACCGACCATGGGATATACGCCGGCGTCGCGATCGATGATCACCTCGAGGAATGCCGGTCCCGGAAAGTGGATGAATTCCGCGACGACTCGGGGCACATCGGCTTTGCGATCGAGCCGCACGGCGTATTTGAAACCGTCGGCCATCGCTGCTTTGACGAAGTCCTTGGTATGCAAACTCTTGTCGCTGGCGCTCATGCGCCCCTTGTGGAACAGCTTCTGCCACTGCCTGACCATGCCGTCGCCGAAGTTATTGAGCACCACGACCTTGATCGGCAAATCATAGGTTGTGACCGTCTCCAACTCGCCGATGTTCATGCGAATGCTGGCGTCGCCGTCGATGTCGATCACTAAGCGCCTGCGCTGCGCGAATTGCGCTCCCACTGCCGCGGGCAGCCCGAATCCCATGGTGCCCATGCTGCCCGAGGTGAGCCACAACCGAGGACTGCGGAAGTCGAAGTACTGCGCCGCCCACATTTGATGCTGGCCGACCCCCGTGGTGATGATGGCATCGCCCTTGGTCAGCCGATTGATCTCCTCGATGACATAGTAGGGCTGGATGAAGGGACTGTTGCGATCGTAGTTCATGGCATGCTTCGCGCGCAGTTCGCCGCAGTGCCGATGCCAGGCCGACCAGTCGCGCGCGAAGCCTTCACGTCGGCCGTAGTCGAGTAATTCGCGCAGAGCGTCCGCCATCAGGCCAACGTGGCTCCAATTCACCCGCTTGACCTTGTCGATTTCAGAGGCATCGATGTCGAAGTGCGCGATGAACTTGGCGCGGCCGGCGAATTTTGCGACGTTGCCGGCGACGCGGTCGTCGAAGCGCGCACCAAAGGTGAGCAGGCAATCGCAATCATCGACCGCATAGTTGGCAAACGCCGTGCCGTGCATGCCGAGCATGCGCATCGAGAGCGCGTCGGTGGTGTCCACGGCGCCGATGCCCATCAAGGTGGTGACGACGGGTATTTGCAGCTGCTTTGAAAATTCGCGCAGCGCATCCGCGGCGTCGCCGTTGATCACGCCGCCGCCGGCATAAATCAGCGGACGATTCGCAGCGTTGAGCGCCCTATAGAAATCGGCGCAGGCGGCCTCCGGCAGCCTCGCCGATTCCAGTCCATTCATGCGCTGGCGGTATCCCGGAACCGCCAATCGTCCGGAACCCTGAAACACGCCTTTCCAATTTTGCACGTCCTTCGGAACATCGAGAACCACGGGACCGGGCCGGCCGGTGCGCGCTATTTCGAAGGCGGTGCGCACCGTGGCTTCCAGCTTTGCAGGATCCGTGATCAGAAAAACGTGTTTGGCGACCGCGCCCATGATGCTGGGCACGGGCGCCTCTTGAAAGGCATCCGTGCCGATCGAGGTGGTGGGAACCTGCCCGCAAATGATCACGACCGGAACCGAATCGGCCAGACTGTCGCGCACGGGTGTTACGGTATTGGTCGCGCCCGGCCCGGAGGTCACCAGCGCCACGCCCACCCTGCCGCTGGCGCGCGCGAAGCCGGCGGCCATGAACGCGGCACCTTGCTCGTTCGCCGGCACCACCAGGGGCATCGTTGAATCGTGTTCCTGATTGAAGCGAAAAACGGCGTCATAGATGGGCAGGATTGCGCCGCCGCTGTAGCCGAATATGGTATCGACGCCCTCGTCGGCGAGCACTTGAACGAGCATGTCCGCACCGGTCATGGTGACGCCGGCCAGCGGGTGCGCGTTTTGAGTTTGCCTGGGGGAATGGTCCTTCACGCAGAAAGACTAGCAGTTCTCTCTCTGGCGCCCAAGCACCGTGCTCCCGTATCCTTAAGGCGCAATGCGTCACATCATCGCGATCTTGCTGCAGAACGAAGCCGGCGCGCTCACGCGCGTAACCGGCTTGATATCGGCGCGCGGCTACAACATCGAGTCGCTGTCGGTGGCGCCGACGCACGACCCGACCGTCTCGCGGGTCACTTTGGTGACCATTGGGTCGGAGCCGGTCATTGCACAAATCAACGCGCAACTGCTGAAACTCGTGGACGTGGTTGCCGTCGACGACATGACCGGCGGCGATACTCTGGCGCGCGAGTTGCTGCTGATCAAACTGCAAGTGTCCGCCGACCACTTGGCCGCCGTCGTCGCGCTGCTGGGCCGGGCCGGCGGCAGGACTCTCTCAGCCGATCCTTCGAGCTACATCGTCGAACTGGCCGGCACCGAGCTTGAAATCGGAGAATTCATTGCCCATGTCGGGACATTCGGAGAAATCGTCGAAGTGGTGCGCAGCGGAGCGTTGGGGATTGCCCGCGGCAATCCGCGCTTCCCCCGGTCTATTTGAGGATATTCACCCGCCATGCCTGAACTTGAAGTCAAGCCGGAGCACGCAGACGACCCGAATACTCGGCGCGTCGGAATTTTGGTCGGAGTCGTCGGCATCTTGTTGTCGGTGGTCACCATTGCTTCGCATCGCGCACATACCGATGCGGTCATTCATCGCACCGAGTCGAATGACCAATGGACCTATTATCAAGCGAAGAAAATTCGCGAAAACACCCAAGAGACGATGCTGGCGCTCATGAGCGCCCTCAATCCCGATCCTGCCAAGGCAGAAGGCGTAACGCACAAGCTGGAAGCGGCGCGTGCCAAATACGCTGCCGATGCCGAGAAAATCCAAGAGGACGCGCGCGCAAAAGACCAGGAAACCAAGAAAGAAGAGCATCGCGCCCTGTATTTCGACATTGGCGAAGGGTTGCTGGAGCTGGGGCTGGTGCTGTGTTCCTTGTATTTCCTGGCACGCAAAGTGTTTTTCCCGGTTTTCGGCGTGCTCGCGAGCGTAGCCGGCACGATCCTGGGCGTGATGGGTTCTCTGCTTTGAGGATCTGGCCGGCATGGGCGGTATTGACGGCCTTCGGGCCGGCATCCTGGGCTGCCGATGTGCCCGCGCTCGCGCGCGTGGAAGCTCGCTCCAGCGATCTGCTCGCGGTGGGTGTGGTCCACGACGACAGAATGAGCATTCACGTCAGCCGCACCGCCGACAATGCGCCGCTGCGGGACGCCGTGATTACCGTCGTGTTGCGCGGCACCGCGCACCCGACGACCGCTGAAGCCGACGGCAGCTATTCTTTGCAGACGCCGGACCTCAAGCTGCCCGGCGCGGCGGCCGTCGACTTTCAAATCAGCGAAGGATCTGCGCGCGCGAGCCTCAAGGGCACCTTGGACGTTGCCGCGGCCGGCGGCGCCGCGGATGGGAGGAACGCCAACCGCCAGTTATGGTGGTGGGTGCTGAATTTCGCCGTATGCGGCGCGGCCGTGTGGCTGTTCTCGCGCCGGCGCAAGGCGGCCAAACCTTAGAAACTCTGCATCGTCTGCACCAGAAATTGAAATTTCTGGATTCCGGCGACATCGGTCAAGGGAAAGGCGAAATCGATGTGCAGCACGTTGCCGAGGCCTGAGCGCGTATTGCCGAGGCGCAGCCCGACACCTACATCCTTCAGCAATCCCGGATCGCTGTTGCCAATTGGCCCGGTGCCCCAGGTTCGCCCCACGTCCGCGAACACCGCGGCGCCCACTCTTACCAAGCGGAACGGGTACCAATCGGTGAAAACGCGTTGCTCCAGGGTGAACAGCGCCCGGGAAGTGCCCGACTCGAAACGCAGCGGGTAGCCGCGCAGGCCGCTGTCGCCGCCCAGCAGAAGCTGGATGTCGGGGTCCAATCGGTAGGTGGTGGTGCCGGAGAATGCCGCGTACAGCAGCCAGTCCTCGCGCCAGCGCCAGTAGTATTTGGCGGTCGCATCGGCGATCAAATTGCGCGGATGCCCCTGCTCCAGGCGCGACTGAAAATCGCTGGTCAAGAACAGCTGCTGCTCGTGCGGCAGATCGAAACCGTGCAGCGCCTTGAGGGTGAGCATGACGGCATCGCGGTCCGCGCCGAAAGCGCCGCTCGCATATCCGAACTCGCCGACCACCTCGGTGCCGAAATACAGATCTTCCGCACGGCCGATTTGATTCTCGTCGCCGACTTTCCGGTAGGCATCCTGCACGATGTCAAAACCGGTGAACGGGTACGACAGGGTCCTATCCGGCGGAAGCAGCTTGGCCGGCGCGATCGTGATCGGCGCCGGCAGGAATAGGTTGCGGTCGTAGCGCATGCCGAAGGTCCAGCGCTTGGTCCAGCCGTCGATCAGCCCGTCCGACAGGCCGCCGCTCAGTTCGTAGGAACTTTCATGGTCGGAGAATTGATCGACGATATTTCCCAGATTGTAGCGCGAGACGGTGCGGTCAAAACTGCTTGCCACGACATTCGCGCTCCAAGGAGTATCGAGAGAAAAGAAGGGCCGCGACACCAGCGCGGAACGCTGCGAGCCGTCGCTGGAATCCGCATAAGTCAGCTTGGAGGTCCAGCGCGAGCCAAGCACGTTCGGGTCGGACCAAGCCACGGTGTTGCTGGTGCGATCCACGGTGCTGCCGCGGGATATCTGCAATGTTTTTCCCCAGCCGAGAAAATTGCTGTCTTGCAGATTGAATTTCGTATCGTTCGTGCCGCCCGAACGGCCGAAGGATATGCCGGGACTCAAAGTCCAAACATCCTTGGTGATGACGCGGATGTCGACTTTGCCGTCGGCGTAGTGCACCGGCACGATGCGTGCGTCGTATACGTAGGACAGCGAGCGCAGCACCCGCTCGGTCTCGGCGAGCTTGCGCGCGAGATATTTATCCCCGCTTGCAAACAGCAGCTGGGCGCGGATCGTCGCATGCTTGGTGCGCAAGTGCAGGCGATTGGCGAGCTGGAATAGGCCGTTGTCTTCACGCGCATCGTTTTCGTCGAAGATGTTGTGAGTGGCGATTTCCACGGTGCCGATGATCGCGCCGGCGGCCTCGAGCGCAGCATCGCTCGGCACGTCTGGCGGGCGCGGCTCATCGATGCGCGTGCGCTCCTTGTCGGTGAGCTTCGCGGCAAATGCAGGTTGCGCCATCCCTGCGGTGAGGACGGTGAATGCAATCAGGCATCCGCCGCCGATGAGTCTCATTCGGCCAGCGGTCTAGAGGGCCGCGTTGTCGCTCTCGCCCGTGCGAATGCGCAATACCCGCAGGATGTCGGTAACGAATATTTTTCCATCGCCCACCTTCCCTGTTTTCGAGGCACCCACGATGGCCTCCATCACTTGGTCCACGAGCTCATTCTTGACGGCGACCTCGATGCGGGTCTTCGGCACAAAATCCACGACATACTCTGCGCCGCGATACAGTTCCGTATGTCCGCGCTGCCGCCCGAATCCCTTGACCTCGGTCACCGTCATGCCGGACACGCCGATTTCGGAGAGAGCCGCACGCACGTCATCCAGCTTGAAGGGTTTGATTATTGCGGTAATCAATTTCATTCTCGACTCCGGTCGGGGGCAGTCTGGGTAATACTATTACGATTCCATTGGGGGTACACGTGGTCTGTACAATACCGAACTTCAATGCCCCGCATCACCTTCATTGAGCCGGACGGGTTCCGGCATGAAATAGACGCGCCGGTGGGCGTCACGTTGATGGAAGCGGCCCGGCAACACGGTGTGCAGGGCATCCTTGCGCTGTGCGGCGGCGCCTGCGCATGCGCAACGTGCCATGTGTATGTCGAAAAGGAATGGCTGCCGAAGCTTGCGGCATGCGAGGAAATGGAAGAAGGCATGCTGGAGAGCGCCTGGCAGCCGCGCGACAACAGCCGATTGAGCTGCCAGATTCATGTCAGCGCCGATCTTGATGGGCTCGTGGTGAGAGTGCCGCAGCGGCAAGGAGAAATCTAG
>DATATA010000036.1:0-11611 GCA_036263775.1 Steroidobacteraceae bacterium
AACCGGCCACGGCAAGCAGCCGATTGACCTTTGCGCAGGCGTTCAATTCACTCGGCACGACGATATTTCCTTATGTCGGATCGCTCCTTCTTTTGGGAACGTTGGCGAGCATCGATCCGAAGACCCTGTCGGGCACCGCCCTCGATAGTTTCCGGACCGCGGAGACGCGCGTCATCGTTCACACGTATGTAGGGCTGGCGGCGGCGCTGGCATTCATCGCGGCTGCCGTTTGGTGGCGCCGCAAGGCGCTGATCGAGCCGCGCGCTTCGCGCACGCCGATTCTTAGGGCCTTCAACCTGCTGACCCGTCCTCGATTTGCACTCGGCACCTTGTGCATCTTTTTGTATGTCGGCGGCGAAGTGGCGATCGGCTCGCTCATCGTCAACTACTTGATGCAAGCGAATACCCTGGGGCTTGGCGCCGAAGCGGCCGGCAAGCACATCCAGTTTTACTGGGGCGGCGCCATGTTGGGACGCTTCATCGGCGCTTATGTGCTGCGGCTTTTTTCGCCGGGCAGGGTATTGGCATGCGTTGCGGGTACCGTGATCGCGTTGCTGACGATTTCCGCAAACAGCGTGGGAGCGATATCCGCTTGGTCATTGTTGGCGATCGGCTTGTTCAACTCCATCACGTTTCCGACGATCTTTACGCTCGCGAACGAAGGCTTGCGGGAGCGGGCGGCGGAGGGCTCCGGGGTGATTTGCATGGCGATCGTGGGGGGCGCCATAGTCCCGCTGGTGACGGGCAGCGCCGCGGACTTGTGGGGCCTGAAACCGGCGCTCGTCGTGCCTGCAGCGTGCTATTGCGGCATTCTTTTGTTTGGATGGTTTGCCCGGCGGCCATTGCGGGGCGCTGCTTAACCCAAGTTCCGGTTCGGTCGCCGAGTCACGACATGGCGATAAATCTTTCCCTGAGTACACTTGAAGCCTACCCATCGTAGGAGGCCATCGTGGCAAACATTCCCTTGAAAGGCAGCGACCGAGTTGCCATGCCGGGTGCCCAGGTCCTGGCACCGGCCGATCCCACCGAACGGCTGGAAGTGACTGTGTTGATACGGCGCCGAGCTCGCGAGGAACTGCGCGGCCGCGTCGCGGCACTGGCGTCGGGAAAATCGCCGGCTCCGCCCTTGAGCCGCGAGCAATTCACGGCGCTGCACGGCGCGGATCCGAACGATGTGGCTGCGGTGCGCGCCTTCGCGGAAGCGCAGGGACTGGCGGTGGTGCTCGAGCATGCGGGTCGGCGCACCGTGATCCTGTCGGGGACAGTGGCGCAGTTCAAAGCCGCCTTCAATGTGCAGTTGCATCAGATGCGCCACGGCAGCTGCAGCTATCGCGGCCGTACCGGCCGCATCGAATTGCCGGGTTCTCTCGACGGCATCGTCGAAGCGGTTTTAGGCCTTGATAGCCGGCCACAGGCGGCGGCGCATTTTCGGGTGCGACCGGCGGCCAGTACCGCTACATCCTTCACGCCGCTCGAGGTCGCATCGCTGTATGGATTCCCGGCAAGCACAGGGATGGGCCAATGCGTGGCGATTATCGAATTGGGCGGCGGCTTTAGGCCCGCCGACCTTGATGCTTATTTCAACGGATTGGGTGTAGGTTCGCCGACCGTCACCGCCGTGTCGGTCGACCACGCGCAAAACACTCCCACCGGGGACGCGAATGGGCCGGACGGCGAGGTGATGCTGGACGTTGAGGTGATCGGCGCGATCGTGCCGCAAGCCAAGATTGCGGTTTACTTTGCCCCTAACACGGATGCCGGATTCCTCGATGCCATCACCACCGCGGTTCATGACACCGCCAACAAGCCCTCGGTGATTTCCATCAGTTGGGGCGGCCCGGAATCGAGCTGGACCACGCAGGCCATGACGGCGATGGATGAGGCGTTTCAGGCAGCCGCAGCCATGGGTGTCACGGTCTGTGTGGCATCGGGTGACAACGGCTCTGGGGACGGCGTCAACGATGGCAGTGACCACGTGGATTTTCCTGCGTCGAGTCCGTTCGCGCTCGGCTGCGGCGGCACCACTCTGAATGCCTCGTCCAGCGCGATCAGCGGCGAAGTCGTTTGGAACGATGGCGCCGGCGGCGGTGCGACCGGCGGCGGCATCAGCGGGTTCTTTCCGACGCCATCCTGGCAGTCCAGCGTCAGCGCCGTGACCTCGCAGGGAAAAAAAATGGCGCTCACGCAGCGTGGAATACCCGACGTCTCGGGCAACGCCGATCCGGAAACGGGCTACGACGTGCGAGTCGATGGTTCAGCCTTCGTCATCGGCGGCACCAGCGCGGTGGCCCCGCTGTGGGCGGCGCTGATCGCCCGTCTCAACCAGATTTCGGGCAAGAGCGCAGGGCTGATGAATCCGCAGCTCTACCAAGCTGCCAAGGCTTTTCGCGACATTACTTCCGGCAACAACGGTGATTTCGCGGCGGCCGCGGGATGGGATGCCTGCACCGGCCTAGGCAGCCCGAACGGTGCCGCGCTGCGCACGGTTATCTGAAGTGGAATGATCCGCCCGTACCGAATAGACCAAGGAGCCCGATGAAAATCAAATACAGGGCGACGATATAGTTCAGCAGCTTCGGCATCACGAGAATGAGAATGCCGGCGATCAGGGCGACCACCGGCGCGAGACTCAAATTTATGTGCATGGCGAACTCCGGGCCGGGAGTGTCGCCCGGCAGGTTATTGAAATAATTTCAAGGCGTTCTGCAGCGTATTCCAAGCGCCCCACAATAACGGAATTCCGACCACGAGCCACATGATTCCGAGCCGAGCTTTCATGACTACTTACTCCCAGCCGGCGCCGCATCGGACACCGCGCCTTGATAGTGGAATTTCGAATTGACCGCGCGCATCGCGATATTGCAAATGAGGCCAACGACCAGCAGCGCGCACATGATGTACATGGTGATGGAATAGGCCTCAGCCTTCGGCACGCCGTGATCGATCTGGTAGGCGCGAATGTAATTGACCAACACCGGACCAAAGACGCCGGCGGCCGACCACGCCGTCAACAGTCCGCCATGAATCGCGCCCACTTGAAAGGTGCCGAAGATATCGCGCAAATAAGCCGGAATCGTCGAGAAGCCGCCGCCGTACATGGAGATGATGATGCAAAACGCACCGACGAACAGCGCGGTCGACCCGATGTGGCCAAAGTAAGGCACGAGTGAGTACAGCAGGATGCCCAGCACGAAATACACCATGTAGGTGTTGCGGCGGCCGATGAAGTCGGACGTGCTGGCCCAGAAGAATCTGCCGAGCATGTTGAACAGGCTCATCAATCCGACGAAGCTCGCCGCCGCAATCGCGGTGACGCGGCCCGGGAACATTTCCTGGATCATCGGCGAGGCTTGTCCCAACACGCCGATGCCCGCGGTCACGTTCATGCAAAGCACCATCCACAGCAGCCAGAATTGCGGGGTGCGCCAAGCCACCGCAGCGGACACGTTCGCCGTGGTGACCAAGGCCTTGGGATGCTCGGAAGGCACCCAACCGCTCGGCGTCCAGCCCGGCGCCGGCACACGCACGGTCACCACGCCAATCATCATGAACATGAAATAAATGACGCCCATGGTGACGAAGGTTTCGAGCACCCCTTTGGAGGTGGCGGTGGCGAAATGCCTCATGAGCAATACCGAGAGCGGCGCCGCGATCAGGGCGCCGCCGCCGAATCCCATGATGGCCATGCCGGTGGCCATGCCCGGACGGTCCGGAAACCACTTGATCAGCGTCGAAACCGGTGAGATGTAGGCGATGCCGAGCCCGCAGCCGCCCAACACCCCATAGCCCAGGTAAAGCAGCCACAATTGGTGCAGCTGGATGCCGACGGCGGATACCAGGAATCCACCGCCGAAGCACAGCGCCGAGACGAACATGGATTTACGGGGGCCGACGCGTTCCACCCAGCGCCCGAAAACCGCCGAAGAGAGGCCCAGAAACACAATGGCAATCGAGAAAATCCAACCCACGTCCTTCAAGTTCCAATCGCCCGGTGCCGACTCCGACAGGCCGATGAGCCGGGTCAGCGGCAGATTGAAGGTCGAGAAGGCGTAAGCTTGTCCGATGCACAGGTGTACGGCCAGCGCGGCCGGGGGCACCAGGAAACGGTTAAAGCCGGGGCCGGCGATGGTGTTTTCACGAGAAAGAAACGAGGATGACATAAGGGCCCTGTCCTTCTTTATGGTTGTTGCGGGGCAAGATATATGTGCTTTCGCCCTCAATATGCTCCATTTCTAGCGACCTTGTCACCATTCCCGTTCGCAGGACGGCGGCTCGCTGCGAAATCCATCACATTCGACCGGGCGCACGCCCTGCCGCATCGTACCCCCGTGCCGCAGATGTTGAAAACCGTGACATCAGCTAAGGAAACAATACGGGGAAACCCGTAATTTCCCTGCAATCATGTGTAGTTCCCTGCGTGCGGGCCGGCGTGCTTCCCGAGTGAGAATAGCGGTTATTTTCGCCATGCTGTTGCTGTCCTGGGTGCTTACCGCCCAGCCGGCGGCGGCTGCGTGCCTTCCGAATGCGGATCCGGCGATCCGAGCACTCCAGATATTGGTGGACCAAGACGCCAACGCCGCTCTCAAGAAAGTGGCCCTGCTCTTGAAGACCGAACTTGGCGCATCCATTCCCAATGCGCGACGTCTCGCCTCTCTCTACAGCGTGCAAGCGCAGGCCTACAGCATCCTCGAGCTGGAATCAAAAGCCCGCGATGCCGTGTTCAAGGGACTGAAATTTGTGCCCGACAACACCGACCCGGTGCGCATCATGTTGCTCTCGCTGTATGCGGAGAATGTGTACGACCAGGCCGGCATTGCCGCGGCCGTCAAGGTGACCGAAGAGGCGCAAGCTGTGCAAAAGCGCGGCTCGCTGGAAGATATCTGCCTGCTCATCGGGCGCGGCTTGCTGCAGTACCGGGAGGACCGTGAAGACTTGGCGATCGGCAGCCTCACGCAGGCCTACCGTTCGAGCACCACGCCGGCCTTTGCCGAGCCGCACGTACTCGCGGCAGGCGTGCTCGCAACCGTTCTGCGCGGCATGGGCGACTACTCGCAGGCTCTTGCGTTAAATCAGGAAGCGATTGACTGGGACACGGCCCAGCATGCGCCGCTCGCGCTGTCCGTCGACCGGTTCTTGCGCGGGCGCATTCTCATCCTGATGCAAAAATATGCGCAGGCCATCGAAGAATTCGACGATGCCCGCAAGCTCAGTGCGATGCTCAACGATACCCAGGGCGTCGCTTTCGCCGATGTCCGCGTCTGCGATTCGCGCATTGAATTGGGCCAGCTCATCAAGGCGCGCGCGGCCTGCGAGAACGCACTGTTTACTTTCATCGCTTCGCGATTCTCGGATGAGGTGAAGGAAACCGAGGCGCTGCTCGCGCGCATCGACTTGGCGGAAGGCCATCCTGAAAAGGCGCTCGCCACCTTGAACGAGGTGCTGGACCATAGCGGCACCGACGTGCTGCCATATCGGGTCGCCTCGCTGTATCAATGGCGCGCGCGCACCAACGCGGCGCTGCACAACTACCGGGATGCGTACAATGATCTGGCCGAGTACACGCGGCGCTACGTGGCGACCAACGATGCGGATCGGACCAAGCAGGCCGTCGCGCTGCGCGCTCGATTCGAGACCGATCGAGAGATCGAGCGCAACGCGCTGTTGAAACGCGAGTTGGATATCTCTCACGAGCAATCTCAGCGCCAGGCGCAGCAATTGCGCTGGAACGCGATTGCCGCGGTATCGGCGGTGCTGGTGATCGCGCTGCTCATTTACTTCCTGCTCACCAACCTGCGCTACCGCCAGCAGCTGGTGCGCTTGGCGAGCCTCGATGGTTTGACGGGACTGCCGAACCGGCGCCGCACGGCGGAACTTGCGACCGAGGCGCTTGCGGAGGCGACTGCCTCCGAAAGGCCGCTGACCATCGCGATCATCGACATGGATCACTTCAAATTCATCAACGATCGCTGCGGCCATGCGACCGGCGACTATGTGTTGAAGGAGTTCGCCCGCTTAGGGCGCGAGTCGGTGCGCGAATGCGACGTGCTCGGCCGTTGGGGCGGTGAGGAGTTTCTGCTGATCATGCCGGATGCCACATCCGATGTGGCCATGGCGACTCTCGAACGGCTTCGCACGCTGGTGTTCGGCGTGAATTTGCCGCCGTCGGGCGCCGGCCTGCGCGTCAGTTTGAGTGCGGGTCTGGCGGTGCGTGAGAAGCAAGTGCGTTCGCTCGACGAGCTCATTGCGCGCGCGGACGCGGCGCTGTATTTGGCGAAGAACGAAGGACGGGACCTGGTGCGCGTGGCGGATGAGAAGTTCCTAACCACCACCGGGATACGGCGCGCCACGCGGCAATAAGCGGCGGCGGACCTGAGGCAAGCGCTGCTTAGGAGGGTCGCGCCTTCGGCGCCGCAGTCTCGGATCCCCTAAGGTAATTCGCGAGCTGATCGTACATATCGGCGATGCGCAGCAGCTGATCTTTAACCTCTTCCGTTTTGGCGGCAGAGGCGAGAGCTCGCAGCGCGATGCCTTCGCTCATATAAAATTGCCAAACAGCTTCGGGGCGATTCGCATCGGTTTGCATCACCCGGCTACTTTGTAATTGTCTTACAAGGTTGGCGGGAGCGGCGGCGGCCGCATTGGCAGGTCGGATTTCGCCGACACGGCGGACGAAGATCCTCGGAATGGTGCCCAGGAGAGGACTCGAACCTCCACGAATTGCTCCACTGGTACCTGAAACCAGCGCGTCTACCAGTTCCGCCACCTGGGCAAGATGGGTCCGCCTCACGCGAGGCGCAGAAATGTACGCACTGGGTTGGTGCTTGTCAATCCAGCGCTTTGGGGGCGTCCGGGGCCCCGATTGGGCCATGCTAGACTCCAAGGCGGGGTGACAGAACGAGCGAAAGGGCTGATGAGCGATAAGAAAGCCGGCGCGCAATCCACTGAAACCGATGCCGCGTTACGGCAGCGATTCTTGCTCGGGATGAGCCACGCCGCCTGTACCGTCAATGTGGTCACCACCGACGGTGCCGCAGGGCGCCATGGTGTGACCGTATCGGCAATGGTGTCGGTGTCGGCCGATACGCCGCAGCCGACTCTGCTGGTTTGCATCCATCATCGAAGCGCGGTCGCCGCCGCCGTGCTCGAGAACGGCGTGTTCTGCGTCAATGTGCTGCGGGATGACCAAGCGCACATCTCGGACAACTTCGCCGGGCGCAGCGGCGCCCGCGGTGCCACAAAATTCGCTTGCACAGAATGGACGACCCAGGTCACAGGAGCGCCGCGCGTGGTCGATTCGCTGGTTGCGTTCGATTGCAAGGTCACGGCCAGCGAACGCGTCGGATCCCACTTTGTGGTGTTCGGCTCGGTGCAGGCTATCCATGTCGCCGGCGGCGGCGCTCCGCTGATTTATGCAAACCGCGCGTACGGGGTGCCGCGGCGCTTTCACCAGCGGCGAACCGTGCGCACCCGTGCTGCGCATTTGGCGCTGACCATCGGCTGCTTCCAAGTCTTTGCACCCTTCGTCGTTCCCGCGCTCGTCGCACGCCTGACGAAGCTGCACCCCGGCATCGCCTTGACGCTGCTGGAATCGGACCAAGAACATCTGATTGCAAGTCTGCGCCGCAACGATGTTGAGGTGGCGCTGCTGTACGATTTCGGCCTGAGCGCCGATTTGAGCATCACGCCGCTGGCGGAGCTGAGCCCCTATGTGCTGCTGCCGAAGGGGCATCCCTTGAGCCTCGTCTCGAGCATTTGTCTTGAGGATCTGGTTCAGGAGCCCATGGCGCTGCTGGATCTTGAACCGAGCCGTGAATACTTTCTGTCCCTGTTTCGGGATCGCGGGCTCGAACCGACCATCGGCTTTCGCACCAAATCGCTCGAGATGGTACGAGGCTTCGTGGGCCACGGACTCGGCTATAGCATTCTAGCGGCCAAACCTGCGAACAATATGACCTACGACGGGCGCGCTCTGGTCGCACGGCCGCTCAGCAGCGCGGTTGCCAACAGCAAGCTTGCGTTGGCGACCTTGGCAAGCCGCAAATTGAGCCCCATGGCGCTGGAATTTGCGGCGCATTGCCGGACGTTCTTCGGGGCGGCGGATCCGCAAAGCTGATAACCTGTCGCCGTATGACCAGACGCGGATCGACCGGCTCCCGAGGGCCCACACTTAACCGCGCTTCAAAATCCTCCGCCGGCTGGCGCGGCGAGGACCCGAATCTAGAACACGAAAAGTCGCGCTACGCAGATCCCATTGCCAGCCGCGAATTGTTGCTGAAACACTTACATGAGGCGTCGGAGCCCTTGAGTGCGGCACGGCTTGCCAAGCGCTTGAGTTTGAATACCGATGCGCAGCGCGCCGCCTTGGCCAAACGCTTGGCGGCAATGGTGCGCGATGGCCAGGCAATCGAAGGGCCCAATGGTTTTGCGGTCGCAGGCGAGGGCGAACGTGTGGCCGGGCGCGTTCGCGGCCGGCCCAACGGCGATGTGCTGGTAATGCCGGACGACGCTTCGGCGCCGCTGGTATTGGCGCGCGCCGATATCGCCACGCTGATGCATAACGACCGCGTCGAAGTGCTCGCGGTGGGCATGAATGAGCGCGGCCGGCGCATTGCGCGATTGATCCGGCGCGTTGGCGATGCGCCGAAGCGCATCGGCGGCGTATGGCGTGCAGGCGAGAGCCGCGGCCGTGTAGAACCGGAAGATCCGGGTCATTGGTATTCGGTCGACGTCGCCGTGCGCGACCGGCACGGCGCACGGGAAGGCGATGAAGTCATCGTCGAGGTTACCAAGCGGCCGCAAGGCGAGACCGCGGCGCAGGGACGCGTCGTTGAAGTACTGAAAGATTTGCGGCCTTCGGACCTGGCGGCGCGATTTGCCATTCTCCGCCACGATCTGCCGCAGGAATTTCCGCCCGAGGTCTTGGCCGAGGCAAATCGCTTCTCTCCCGACGTTTCGGCAGACGATATTCACGGGCGCGAGGATTTGCGTGCTCTGCCCCTCGTCACCATCGATGGCGCGGACGCAAGGGATTTCGACGATGCGGTGTATGCCGAAGCACAGCGCGGCGGCGGATGGCGCCTGGTGGTAGCCATCGCGGATGTCAGCAACTACGTGCGTTACGGCACGCCTTTGGATCTTGAGGCCCGGGCGCGCGCCACGTCGGTGTATTTTCCTGATCGTGTCATACCCATGCTTCCTGAGAACTTATCGAATCATCTCTGTTCACTGATGCCCCGCGTCGAACGCCTGGCCTTCGTCTGCGATGTACACGTCAGCAAGGCCGGCAAACTGAGCAAGTCCAGGTTCTACGAGGCCGTGATTATTTCGCACGCACGCCTCACCTACGATCAGGCGTGGAGCTATTTGCAAGACCCGCAAAGGCACGCGCGCGATGTGGCGCCGGCGGTGGGCACCTCGTTGCAGACCTTGCACGCCGTTTATGAGGCGCTCAAGACGGCGCGCGATGCGCGCGGCGCGCTGGATTTCCGCGGCGGGGAGGTCAAGGCGCGCATCGGCGAGCAGGGCACCATCGAGGGATTCTATGCCGTCAACCGCAACGATGCGCACCGCTTGATCGAGGAGTGCATGATTGCCGCCAACGTGGAAGCCGCGGTGGCCTTGCGTTCCTCGAAGTCCAAGGGGCTGTACCGCGTGCATGGTCAGCCCGAGGATAAGCGGGTCACCGAGCTGCAGAAAGTGTTGAGCGCACTGCAGGTGGGCGCACAGTTCTCGGAGAAACCGACGCCGCGGGAATTTCGTCAGCTGGTCGAACGCCTGACCTCGAGGCCCGACGGGCTGCTGCTCGAAGGACTGGTAATCCGCTCGCTGGCGCAAGCGGTCTACCAGCAAACCAACATCGGACACTTTGGGCTCGCGCTCGAGGAATACGCGCACTTCACCTCGCCCATTCGCCGCTATCCGGATCTGTTGGTGCATCGAGCCATCAAGGCCGCGATGGTGCCGCAGTCCGCATCCGGACATCGTTACACGGCGGCCGAGCTGCAAGTCTTGGGAGCGGAAAGTTCGCAGCGCGAGCGCCGTGCCGACGATGCCTCGCGCGATGTCATGGGCTATCTCAAGTGCCTGTACATGCAGCCGCGCATCGGCGAAACCTTCGATGCGACGATTTCGAGCGCTCTTGAATTCGGCTTGTTCGTGCAGCTGAAGGAAATGCCCATTGACGGCCTGGTGCATATCTCGGCGATCCCCGGAGATTATTGGGAACTCGAGGACGGCGGCATGGGGCTGGTCGGGCAACGCACCGGACGGCGCTGGCAGTTGGGAGACACGGTGCGGGTCCGATTGACGCGGGTCGATCTGACGCAGCGGCAAATCGACTTCGAACTGGTCGATGTGCAGGCTTCGGCAAGCCGCGGCACGGTGCGGGCACCGAGACACGGGCGGGACGGCGCACACGCGCGGCGCAGCTCAGGACCGAAGCGCGGCGGAGGGGCGGGGCGCAAACGCGGCGGGCGCGGCGGGCGTGGGTGATTCGAAGCGCAATCTTGTCTATGGCTTGCATGCCGTCGGCGCGGCGCTCGAGCGAGCGCCGGAACGAGTCTTGGAGCTCTGGATCGCGCAGGCTCGCGATGCTCCACGCATGAGCGACCTAAAAGCGCGCGCCGCGCGGGCGGGGGTGCATGTCCATGCCGTTGCCCCCGAGGCGCTGGCAAAGCTCGTGGGTGATGTCGCGCACCAGGGCGCCGTGGCGTCGATGCGCCCCTCAAAAGGTTGGGACGAGCACGACCTGAGCGCGTCGCTCGATGAACTCACGGCGGACGCGCTGCTGCTGATTCTCGATGGGATTACCGATCCCCACAATCTAGGCGCCTGCCTGCGGAGCGCGGAAGCAGCCGGCGCTCACGCGGTGGTGATCCCGAAGGATCGAGCCGCGACCCTCGATGCGACGGCGCGCAAGGTGGCGGCGGGGGCAGCCGAATTCATCCCCGTGGCCACGGTGACGAACCTGGCGCGGACACTGGATGTGCTCAAAGAGCGCGGTATTTGGATCGTCGGCACGGACGGGGAAGCCGAGCATTCGCTTTATTCGGTCGATCTTAAGCGCCCCGTGGCCCTGGTTTTGGGGGCGGAAGGCAGCGGGATGCGGCGCCTGACCAAAGATAAGTGCGACTTCCTGGCGCGCATCCCCATGGCCGGCCACGTACAGTCGCTCAATGTCTCCGTGGCTGCAGGAATAGCGCTATTTGAGGTCTTGCGCCAACGGGCCGGTTGACCAAAACTGCCTTTGAACGTATCCTTCGCGCTCTTTTTTGCCGGCAACCGGCCTTACTCCTTGCCTCACCGCTCGCAACGGGAGGCTAAAACCTCAAGGAATACAATGCGACATTATGAAATCGTGCTTCTGGTCCATCCGGACCAGAGCGAGCAGGTCCCTGCGATGGTCGATCGCTACCGAGGCATGATCAGTGCCGGTAGTGGTGCGGTGCACCGATTTGAAGACTGGGGCCGGCGTCAGCTGACCTTCCCGATTGCCAAAGTGCATAAGGCGCACTACATCCTGCTGAACATCGAGTGCGACCAGAAGACCCTGACGGAGCTTACCGGTTCGTTCCGCTTCAGCGACGCCGTTCTGCGCAGTCTGGTGGTCAAG
>DATATA010000056.1:0-33893 GCA_036263775.1 Steroidobacteraceae bacterium
TGCACCCAGGCCGCCAATTGTCCCTCTGCGGCCAGGATTTCCATGGGTTCCTTCTCCCAAACCGTGTCGCGACCGTCGACCAGTTCCAAAACGCTGGGTTCGAGAACGAAAAATCCTCCGTTGATCAGGCCGCCTTCCGCAGACGGCTTCTCTTCGAACGACACCACGCGAGCTTCCTGCGTGACGATGCGACCGAAACGCGCCGGCGCCCGGACACAGGCAACGGTCGCCTTGCGGCCGTGGCTCGCGTGGAAGGCGATTTGTGCCTTGATGTCGATATTCGACAATCCATCCCCATAGGTCATGCAGAACGGCTCGCCGGCGTTCAAGTATTTGCCGACCTGCAAGAGCCGACCGCCGGTCATGCTTTCTTCGCCGGTGTCGACCAGGGTCACTTTCCAAGGCTCCACGCGGCAATCGTGGAACTCCGCACGGTTCTCAGCCATGTCAAACGTCACGTCCGCCTGATGCAGAAAATAGTTCGCGAAGTACTCCTTGATCATGTAGCCCTTGTAGCCCAAGCAAACGATGAATTCCTGAACGCCGAATGCGGCGTAGAGCTTCATGATGTGCCAGAGGATGGGGCGCGTGCCGATTTCCACCATCGGCTTGGGCCGCGTGTTCGATTCTTCCGCGATGCGCGTGCCCTTGCCGCCCGCCAAAATCACGCACTTCATGGAAGCAAACCCGGCAATGACTGATAGCGCGCGATTTGGGCTTCCGAATACTTCTTCATATTGTCCCCTGCCGCGTGGGCGCGATACCAGTCCGCGGTCCAAGATAGCGATTCACCGACGTTGAGCCGCGGCCGCCAACCCAAGGCATGATGCGCCAGGTCGGAGGCCAGGGTCAGCGCGATGGCTTCCTTGGGATGCGCCGCCGCGTCTTGCCGCCAGCCGGGATGGCCCGAAAAACCTGTGCTGAACGCCTCCACGACCTCGCGCACCGTGCAAAAGGATGAGGCATCCGGACCGAAATTGACAGCCCGCGGAGCGCCGGCCGGTGCCTGAATCAGTGCCTGCGCGAGAGTGAGATATCCCGAGAGCGGCTCGAGCACATGTTGCCATGGCCGGATCGCGTCGGGAAATCGCAAGGAAACCGGCGCACCTGCCTCGAGCGCCCGAACGCAGTCCGGGATCAGGCGATCCTGCGACCAATCGCCGCCGCCGATGACATTGCCGGCGCGCACCGAAGCGATCGGCGCGCCCTGCGCAAAGAAGCTGTCGCGAAAGCTTTCCGTCAGCAACTCGGCGCACGCCTTGCTGTTGCTGTACGGGTCATGTCCGCCCAGACGATCGCTTTCGACAAAGGGCCGGCCCGCGCCGTCATTTTCGTACACCTTGTCGCTGGTCACCACGAGCACGCATTCCAAATGCTCGAGCGTCCGGCATGCCTGCAGCAGGTTGGCGGTGCCCAGAACGTTGGTCGCATAGGTTGCGAGCGGATCGCGGTACGACTCCCGCACCAGCGCTTGCGCGGCCATGTGGATCACGACTTGCGGGTCCGCCTCGTTCAAGCTTTCACGGATCTTGCCCGCATCCCGAATATCGGCGAGGTGCGACGGGGAACCGGCATCCACGAGGCTAAACAGATTCGGTTCGGTGTGCGGCGGGAGCGCATAGCCGGTTACCTGCGCGCCGAGCTGCTGCAACCACAGATGCAGCCACGCGCCCTTGAAGCCCGTGTGCCCGGTCAGAAAAACTCGGCGCTGCCGCCAAAACTCGCGTGTAGGTTGAGTAATGGCTACCCTGCCTTCTTGTCCCAATAGGATTTTAGGGTTTGCAGATACGGTGCTGCGCCCAGGCGCAGCGCACCGCTGGTGCGAATTTGCAGGGTCCAGCTCTTCGCAAAGCCCCGCAGCAGCAGAAAAACGTCCTTATATTGCCGACGCCCTTGAGTCGAGTAGGCGATTTTGAGCGCATCGCAAATAATGGCGAGCGGCAGCTTATAAATCCGCGAGCGCGCGACGAAGGGATCGCGTGCTCGCGCTGCAAAGCTGCGATCCGTCATCAATATCCAGCTCGCCAGGCGCTCCATCAAAAATATCTTCATCTGCACTTCGCGCCGGCCGCGGTACTCGGTCGGTGCGCGCAGTTCGACTCCCAAGGGATCGTCGGTCGTTTCGGCGATGGCAAACATTTTCTCGGTAATCTCCAGCCATGCCCGCCAAAATCTCGGTTTGGCGATGAAATAATTCGAATGCACGGTATTCCTGGAATCGGAAACCAGATTCTCGAGCGGCATCGGATGACCGATCCGCTTGAAGAACTCATTGCCGATCCGCAAAAGACCCGGATGCTCCGCGTTGCCATGCTCGAAAACGCTCAGATAAAAGGCACTGTTGTGGATGCTGGGACTGAAGAGCACCACGTCCGTCGCGGGATCCGATGCTTGAATGAATTCGCGGACCTCGGCGGCGTTCAGATTGGTCTTCACCTTGAACTTCGGCGAGAGGAATCCATAGAAAGCGCTCTCGTCCAGAGTTTCGTTGATTAAAAACCGGCGGATCGGCCAGTACTCATACCAATCGGGCCGCTCATTGGCAGAGTTATCGAGAACTTCGAAGCCGGGATCGAGTTCTTGCCGAGAGGTGTAGTGATTGAGGATTTGATATGTATGCACGGCATGCATGCCGGGAGCATACCGACTTAATCGGGCTGCCGCGAGATCAGCGTACGGCGAGATCAGCGTACGGCGAGATCAGGGTGCGGCGAGCCGGCCGAGAAGTTCGAGGTAGCGCGCGCGGTAGCTGCGCATAGAATAGCGCTGTTCCACACGTTGCCGCCCCGCGGCGCCGTAAGCTGCCCGCAAAATGGGCGAGGCGATCAACTTTTCCAAGCTTCGCTCCCACTCGTCGATATCGGAGGCGTGAAAGCCGTTGACTCCATCCACCACCGCTTCGGTGTTGGCGCCCACGGGCGATGCCACGCAAGGTAGCGCGGCCGCCATGTACTGCAGCAACTTGAAGGCACACTTGCCGCGCGACCACGCGTCGTCCGTCAACGGCATGACCCCCACATGCGCGCCTGCCAACGACTGTGCTTCGGTGGCGGAGCTCCAGGGGACGCGCTCGATCTGCACGTCGCCCCAATTTGGGAAAGCCGAGCAGATCACGCGCAGCTTCAGCGAGCGGTGGCGCGTGGACAGGCGCACCAACGCAGGCCGAATCATATCTAGGTAGATCAGATTCTCAGGGCTGCCGATCCAGGCAACCGTGGGAGGATCAGCAGGTCCGGCGAGGGTCGGCTGATAAGACGCGGCGTCGATCGAGGTCGGCAGCACCACGATTTCTTGGGCTGAAGCCTTGGCGACGCCCGCGAGCACGTCATTGCCGGCCGCAACCGCATCCACCCAACGGCACGTCGCTGCGAACTTTTTCCTGCGCCACGCCGACTCATCGGGGATCTCGCCCAAGCGGCGCGGTTTGCGCACATAGATGGCATCGTCCACGTCAAATACGCGGCGCCGGCTGAATGAGGCAAACATGCGAGCCTCGATCGAGCTGAGCTTGATTTGATGCAGCACCGTGACGTCCGCCCAACGCAAAAGGCTGCGCCGCTCCCAGGTCCGGAGGCCATATCGCCCGCTGGGAAATTGCTCGGCGCGTACCTGCCATCCGGCCGCCCGCAGAGGTTCGATCAAACTGCGCATGCGGTGCCGATAGGAAGGCTGTTCCAGGCCATAGCCGAGCAGCATCACGTTTGGCATCGATTGCCTCTATGCCGTTTCGGCCAAGTGAGCGAGAGCGTTCAATGCAACATCGAGCCCGTTCGCAAGCTTGAGACCCGAGGCGCGCTGCGCGAGCGCGGCGCGCGCGGGCTCGTCGCGCAACAGTTTAGCGGCCGCTCGCACGATGCCGGCAGAGGCAAGTTCGGCCGTCACGGCCACGCCGGCGTCGACGCAGCGCGCGATGCGCTGCGGCTGGTCTTTTGCGATCGGAACGGCGATGCATGCGCGGCCGCAGGCAATCGCCTGCAGCAGCGTGGAACCGCCGTTCGTGACGATCAGGCGCGCACCGCGCATCAGTTCCGCAAGATCCGCCTGCGGCAGCGAATTGAAGCTGCGCAACCGCGCACTCGCGGATCCGGACGGACCGACGTACACCACCGTCTCGGCCTCGGCGAGCTGATTTGCGGCCGCCAAGAATTGCCCCGCCGCATCCTTGGCGCCGGGATGTCCGGTGCCGCCGCCCGGCACGACGAGCACGAATCCGCCCTGCTTCAGGGCCGCGCGCGCCAGCATTGATTCTTGTTCGATCGGAGTGCGCGCTAAAATGACGTCAAGATAACGAAGGGTCGGTCTGCCCAATCGCTTGAGCTTGAACCGCTCCGTCCACGTAAGGTCGCCGGCGGCGAACTCAGGATACGCAATCCAATGTTCATCGAGCAGACGCATCCAACGCCACCTGAAGGCCTTGCGCCGTTGGCGCGCGCGAGCGCTGATGAAGACTACGCGCGCGGCGTGCCGGCGTGCCGCCCGCAGCTGCGCGGTGCGGCCGGCGTTGTCGAAGACGACGATGTTCGGCTTGATTTGCCGGATTAGCGCGGCGACTGCGGCGTTGTGAAATGTGGGTGAAGAGTCGAGCAGAGTCGCCGCGAACGGCACGGTCGCTGCGTACGGCGCCGTGCGGCTCAAGACGAAATGGACCTCGGCCTGCGGCCATCGCCGGCTTGCCGCCTGCGCAATGGCCAGAGAGCGCGCGTATTCGCCCATGCCAAATTCGCCGGAAACCGGCACGAAGAGTATTCGCGGCACCTTAGGCAAAGGCGGTGAACCAGCGGTCCAAGACCAGCAAGTACCACGCACGCCGAAATTCGGGTCCGACCGCCCGCTGCAGGACGCCGCGATCCATGAGGCGGCGCATCGCATCGCGCAGCAATTGGGGGTGCTGGCGGAGCCATCGGTGCACCGGAAGCCCGAAGCCGGACTTGGGCCGATTCACATGATTGGCCGGCAGCCTCGGCTCCATCATTCGCCGAACCAAAACCTTACCGCGCTTGCGCCCCTCATCCACCAACAAATGGGGATCCACGCTCAGCATAAATTCGACCAAGCGGTGATCGAGCAGCGGAGGGCGCACCTCGAGCGAATGCGCCATGCTGGTTCTATCGACCTTGGTCAGCAGGCCTTCCGCCAGATCGGTGTTCAAATCGAGCCAACGCAGCTGCGATAGCGGCGACAGCTCGTCGCGCCAATATTGGCGATAGAACCACAGATAGTCGTATCCCGATGCTTTCCAGGAAGGCGACAGCAAAGCATCGATTTGCAGCGCGGTCATCCCGCCGAGGGCGGCGGCATAGGCCGGCAGTCCCACATATCCGCGTCGCTGCATCGAGCTTGCCAGGCGTGACAAGGGCGGCAGGTATCGAGCCAAGGATCTGTTTAGGAAATTCGAACGCGCCCCGACCCGCGACCAGTATCGCGGGTAGCCGCAAAAGATCTCATCCCCGCCCTCACCGCTCAATGCCACCGTGACTTCGCGGCGCGCGAACTGGGCGACCAAGTAATTCGACCACGCGGCGCTATCGCCGAAAGGCTCATCGAACATCGCCGGCATGCGGTCCAAAGCTCCGGCAAAATCCGCTTGCGGCGCGGTCATCTCCAAATGCTCCGTGTCCAAATGAGCGGCAACTTGCCTCGCCGCCTCCGCTTCCGAGCGGCCTCCCGCTTCGAAGCCCAATGTATAAGTACGCGGCGCGTCCAAGTAGTAGGCGGTCAGCGCCGAGTCGATCCCGCCGCTCAAAAACACCCCCACCGGCACGTCCGACACGGTGTGTTGCGGGATCACTTCGGCCAGCAATGCATCCAGCTGCGCAACGGTGGCCTCGGCGCTGCGCTCGATGATCGCGGTGGACGGGTTCCAATAGCGCTCAACGCTGGCCTTGCCCGCCCGCCAGGTGAGGCTGTGTCCCGCCGGCAACTTGCAGATGCCGCGGTAAATAGTCTTGGGCGCCGGAATGTAGCCGTGAAACAAGAAATCGCGCACGGCGCTCGCATCGATTTCGCAGGTGCCGAGCGGCACAAGGGACTTCAGCTCCGATGCGAAAGCAATGCCGTCCGGCAGCAACCGGTAGTACAGCGGCTTGATGCCGAGCCGATCGCGCACCAGCAGCAGGGTGTGGGTTCCGGTATCCCAACCGGCTAAGGCGAACATGCCGACCAGGCGCTTGAGACAAGCGCTGCCCTCGGTGGCCAGCAACCTCAAGACCACTTCCGTGTCGCCGCTCGATGTCCAAGGGCCCGGCAGCGTGGCCCGCAGGCGCTCATGATTGTAGAGCTCGCCGTTATAAGTCAGCACCTGCGCGCCGAACACCATGGGCTGGCGGCCCGTCTCGGTGAGATCCTGAATCGCCAGCCTGCGGTGAGACAGGGCGACGCCGGCGTCGGCCCATACGCCGTCGCCATCCGGGCCTCGATGCCGCAAGCGCAGAGCCATGTCGCGCGCAATCTCTGCGCTGGCCCGGGGACCGACGATACCTGCAATACCACACATGGACGGCAGTCTAGCGCGGCCCGGCCGCGATGTACCGCGGGCGCCTCAGCACCGCTTGCCTTGGTACCGCTTGCCTTGGTACCGCTAGCCATCGGGCAGCGGTTCGTTTAGGGTGCGCCCTGGAGCTGCGTACATGGCAACACCCGCCGATCAACGATTGCTGGAACTACTGGGGAGATGGCTCGAGAGTCTTGAGCTGCACGCCAAGTATTCGTCGCTGGACGACGACAGCTATTGGATGGTCCAACCGTGGTCCGAGCATCAGCGCCCGACGCGCTGGATAGTCGACTTGGCGAAACAAAAGACGGTTGCTTTGCGGGCCCAAGTTGAGCAACGCGCAAAAGCCGGCGACACCCAGTTCCCGGAGGCGCTCGAGCTAATGGCCTTTCTCGCCAATCTGGTCGGCGCCGAACACATTGAACGCTTCATTCCGGTCGCTGAAGCACGCAATGAACGCGAGCTCTCCTCCAAGGCGGCTGATCGGCGATCCGAGAGCAGCATCCAGCAACCGACCGCCACCGCCACGGCCACACGGGAGATGCCCAGGTTCGTGGGCGGCAAACGTGCGCCGGCGCCGCCGGGAACCACCCAAGTCGCGCGCAATGAGCGCAAAACCGCGGCGGTTGCGAAGCCTGCGCCAAAGCCCGCGGCCAGACCTTCGCCAAAAAAGCCGGCCCCGCAACCCGAACGCACCGGCCCATCCGAGGCCGCGCGAGAACAGGTCATCGCAGATGCGGCCCGCTTGGTACAATGGGGCAGGAAATGGTTTGAGCTGCCCGAGCTCATCGCTCGCATGGCGGACCGGCCGAGCCTGCCGGATGTCCGGCGTATTTTGAAGGAAAGTAAAACGGCGATCGAAAGAAAGGCCGGGAATCCTTAGCGCCCCTAAGATTGAGAACAGGCCGCTTCGCTGCATAAAATAAAAATTTTTGGGGAACCTCATAGCGGTTTCAACGCTCAAACGCGCGCATGATTACAATAAAAAACTTGTCCAAGCGGTATGGCGACAAGCTGGCCGTGAACGATCTGACATTTTCGGTGGCGCCCGGCGAGGTGCTCGGATTCTTGGGCGCCAACGGCGCCGGCAAATCCACCACCATGCGAATGATCGCCGGCTTCATCTCGCCTACCACGGGACAGGTTTCGGTCTGCGGACACGATATCGAAACGGCACCGGTGGCGGCGAAATCCTGCATGGGATATTTGCCCGAAGGCGCGCCGAGCTACGGCGAAATGACCGTGAGCGAATTTCTGGACTTCGTGGCCGATGTGCGCGGCTTGCAGGGCGAGCGGCGCCGGGAGCGGCGCGGCGTGGTCATCAACCGCCTGGGGCTGGGACCCGTCATCGGCCAGGTGGTCGAAACCCTGTCCAAGGGATTCCGCCGCCGTGTGGGCCTGGCGCAGGCGCTGATTCACGATCCGCAGGTGTTGATCCTGGACGAACCCACGGACGGACTCGACCCCAATCAAAAACACGAAGTGCGGCGCCTGATCAATGAATTGAGCAAGGATAAGCTGGTGATCGTCTCCACGCATATTTTGGAAGAGGTGCACGAGGTGTGTACCCGCGCCATCATCATCGCCGATGGCCGCATCGTTGCGGATGAAACACCCACAGCGCTCGAGTCGCGTTCGCGCTACCACCACGCGGTAAGCTTGAGGTTCGAACGGGCCGAAGAACTGGCGGCGGCGAGCCGCGAAATTTCGCTGCTGCCGGAAATTGCGGCGGTCGAATCGGACGCGCGCGAGCTGCGCCTCACCGCCATCCCCAAGCCCGGGACCAACGTGTTGCCGGCGGTCAGCGCAATTATCGTCAGAAATAAGTGGGACGTGCCCGAACTGCACTTGGAATCAGGGCGTCTCGACGAGGTATTCCGGACACTGACCGACCCTGAAGGCATCAATTCGCCCGCGGCGGCGGAGCTCGGCGCATGAACAAAGTATTGGTGGTTTTCCGGCGCGAATTGCGCAGCTATTTCGCGACGCCCTTGGCGTATGTGTTCATCGTCATCTTTCTGGTGCTCGCGGCGGTTTTCACGTTCCAGGTTGGCGGCTTCTTGGAGCGTAATCAGGCCGATCTGCAGTCGTTTTTCCGCTGGCATCCATGGCTCTACCTGGTGCTGATCCCCGCCATTTCGATGCGGCTATGGGCCGAGGAGCGCAACAGCGGCAGCATCGAGTTGCTGATGACCTTTCCCATCACGCTGTGGCAGGCCGTCGTGGGCAAATTTCTCGCGGCATGGGTGTTCGCCGGAATCGCGCTCGCGCTTACCTTTCCGGTGTGGATCACGGTGAACTACTTGGGTTCTCCCGACAACGGCGCCATCTTCGCCGCGTACATCGGCAGCTTCCTCATGGCGGGCGGCTTTTTGTCCATCGGCATGTGCCTTTCCGCCGCAACCCGCAACCAGGTCGTGGCGTTCATCACCGCGGCTTTGGTCGGCTTCGTTTTCTTGCTGGCCGGATTTCCACTGGTGCTTGATTTCGTGCGCGGCGTGCTGCCGCAGCCGATCGTGGATGCGATTGCTTCGTTGAGTTTTTTCACTCATTTCGACGCGGTTTCCAAAGGCGTGATCGATTTGCGCGATCTCGTGTACTTCGCGGCGCTGATCGGCTTCTGGTTGGCGGCCACGGCCGTGGTACTCGACATGAAGAAGGCGGAATAAGTGAAGAGCAATCGTTGGCAAAAAATCATGATGGGCGTCGGCGGCTTACTTTTGCTCGCCGTGTTGTTCCTGGGCGTGGTCATGCTGTCGAACGTGGGCTTGCGCGGCATGCGCCTCGACCTCACGCAAAACAAGCTCTACACCTTGAGCAGCGGCACACAACAGGTGCTGCGCGAGCTGAAAGAACCGGTGAATTTGTATTTTTATTTTTCGCGCGATGTCGCCGCGCAACACTCGCCGCTGATCCAGCCCTATGCGACCCGCGTTCGTGAATTCCTGGAAGAGGTTGCCGCACGCGCCGGCGGTAAGATTCGATTGCAGATCATCGATCCGCAGCCCTTCTCCGACGATGAGGATCGGGCGGCCGAATTTGGATTGCAGGCACTGCCCGCGGGCAACAGCGGAGATTCGCTGTACTTCGGATTGGCCGGCACCAACTCGACCGACGGCCGCTCCGTCATCGCAAGTTTCCAGCCCGATCGTGAGGAATTCCTGGAATACGACGTGGCCAAGCTCATTCAAGACTTGGCGAAGCCGAAGAAAGCCGTGATCGGTCTCATGAGTTCGATTGGGTTACAGGGCCAATTCAATCCTCAGACCGGGCAAATGGGCGAACCCTGGCCCATCTATACCCAGCTGCAGCAGGCCTTCACGGTTCGCACGCTGACCTCGGACGTCGACCACATAGACAAGGATGTGGACGTGCTGATGCTCGTACATCCGAAACAGCTGGCACCCAAAACGTCGTATGCCATCGATCAATTTGTGATGCGCGGCGGAAGAGTGCTGCTGATGCTCGATCCGGATGCCGGCGCTGACTTGAGCGGCCAGAATCCCGCCAATCCGATGGCGGCGGCGATGGCCAATCATGCCTCGGACCTGCACCCGCTGCTGACGAGTTGGGGCGTCGACTACGATCCCACCAAAGTCATCGGCGACTTAGGGAGAGGACTGGAGGTTCGCGCCAACGCCGGCACCGGACCGGTTCGCCACATCGGCATTCTGGGGCTGCGCCATGCCGACATGAACGCAAAGGACGTGGTGACCGCCTCGCTGGAATCCATCAACCTGGCCACGGCGGGGTCGCTGTCGCAACACGCCGGCGCCAAGACCACCTTCGAGCCGCTGCTCATGAGTTCCACGAACGCCGAGCCCATGCCGGCGCAGCGCTTCAATGCGCTGGTCGATCCCGCCTCCTTGCGGGATGGATTCAAGTCCACCGGCATCCGCTATACGCTTGCCGCGCGCATCACCGGTCCCGTGGATTCCGCGTACCCCAACGGACCGCCCCCGGATCAAAAGCCCGCCGCCGGGCCGCCGCTCCCTCACCTGACCAAATCGGCCTCGCCGGCCAATATCGTCGTGATCGCCGACACCGATCTCATGATGGATTACCTGTGGGTGCAGCAGCGGCAATTCTTAGGCCAACGGGTCGCGCAACCCTTTGCCAACAACGGCGATCTCATCGCCAATGTTCTGGACAACTTGAGCGGCAGCAATGCCCTCATCAGCATCCGCGGCCGCGCGTCCTTTTCACGTCCCTTCGAACGCATCGATGCGCTCAAACGCCAAGCCGACGAGCGCTTGCGCGGCAAGGCAACCGAGCTGCAGTCGGAGCTGCAACAAACTGAACACAAGCTCACTGAGCTGCAAAAGACGCGAAACGACCAGAGTTCGCTGATGCTGACGCCCGAGCAGGAAGCGGAACTGCAGCGGTTTACCGCCGAGAAAACCCGCATCCGCAGAGAACTGCGTGAAACCGAACGCGGCTTGGACGTGGACATCGATCGCTTGGGTTCCCGTCTCAAGATCATCAACATCGCCGTCGCGCCGCTCATCGTTGCCTTGGCGGGCTTCGTCATCCTGTCGATGCGCCGGCGTCGGCGCGCCACCTCGTCCAAGTCCATCGCCGCGAGTTCACCATGAGCCGGGGGCGCCTTATCGCTTTGATGATCGCCGCGCTGATCGCGATCTCCGGTGCCCTGTACTTGAGTACGCAACGCAACCTGCCGCGCGATGTTCATGGCACACCGCTGTGGCCAGCGCTCGCGAGCGAACTGGATGCGGTGACGTCCTTGAGCGTGCTCAAGGGCGGCACGACTCCCTCCGTGACCGTGCACAAACAAGGTAAGGACTGGACCGTGGCGGAGCGGTCGAACTATCCCGCGGATGTGCCGAAGTTGCGCAAATTGCTGCTGGCGTTGAGCGATGCGAAGATCCGAGAGCAGAAGACGTCCAATCCGGACAACTACTCGATCATCGGAGTCGAAGATCCGGCCAAGCCGGGCGCAACCGGCGCGCAAATCGATCTGGCGTTGAAGGACGGCAAGCATGGGATCATCGTCGGCAAATCCGAGTCGGGGGGTAACTTCGTCCGGCGAGTCGGCGAGAGCACCAGTTACGTGGTCGAGCCGGGAATCAGTTTTGAAGCCGAGCCCCGCTACTGGATAGACACCCGGCTGCTCGATATTGCCAGCGACAAGATTCAGAGCGTTGAATTCAAACCGGCCACTGGACCTGTCTATTCCGTGCACCGCGTGGTCGAGCCGAGCAACAAGGCCGCGGATACGAAAACAACCGGCGCGCCGGCGGCGACCCCTCCAACACCGCCGCCTCCTCCGGAAACCAAGTTCGTCCTGGAAGGAGTGCCGAGCGGACGACAGGCTGCGGATGCTCGGACACTCGCGCCGGCGCCTAATTTTCTGAGCAGTTTGGCCGACGAGGATGTTTCGCAGGCCGGCGACGTCGACTTCGGCAAACCCATGATCGTGACCGTCACCCTGGCGGATGGCAGCGTGATCACGCTTACCGGCACCGCTGTCGGTGATAAACGCTGGATTCAGGTTGCGGCACCGAAAGACGCAGCCTTGACGGCAAAGGCGCAGGGCCGCGCCTTTGAGATCGCCACGTATCGGTACGATGGTATTTTCAAGCCGCTGGAACAGTTGCTGGTACCCAAGCCGGCGCCCGTCGCCAAGAAGCCCGCAACCGCGCCGCGGCCGTGAACGATGGCGCCAGTGCCGGCTTCGGACGCCGGCTTGCTGCACTGGTTTACGATTCATTTCTGCTGGCTGCGCTCCTGATGATATTCACCGGGGGCGCCCTCTTCTTCACCCATGGCGCTGCCATCGTGCCGGCCACCGCAGGTGTTTGGGTCTATGTTTACCGGGCGGGCCTGGTGCTCGTCGTTACGGGTTACTACGTGCTCAATTGGCGGCGCAGCGGGCAGACTCTGGGCATGCGCGCATGGCGCATCCGCGCCGTTACCGATTTGGGCAAGCCGCTGACGTGGCATCCGGCTATTTTGCGGGCGTGCTTCGGGCTCCTTGCGTGGGTGCCGGCGGCATTGGGTGTGCTGTGGCTATACCTCGACCCCAACCATCTCGCCTTGCACGATCGTCTTTCCGGAACGCGCATTATTCGTCTAGCGCGTTCTTGAAATTGCGACCAAGGTACCTAAGCCGATGACCGCGGTCGGCAGCCACCCGACCAGCGCTGGATTTAAATTGAATAGCTGGCCGCCATTCTCCACGGTGCGCGAGATGAGAAAAAACACGACGCCGAGCATCACGCCCACCACGGTCCGGGTGCCGGCGCCGGTGGTGCGCAAGGGGCCGAATACGAATGGCAGCGCGAGCAGCGTCACGACGATCACGGCGAAAAGCCGCGCAATTCGCGACCAGTAGCCGATCTCGTAGGATGCGGTTTCGAGGCTGTTTCGGCGCAAATGATCGATGTAGGAAGCCAGTCCGTGCAACGTCAGCATTTGCGGGTCGGTCGCCGCGAGGCCGAGGAAGTCCGGATTCACGGTCGAGCGCAAGGTCAGCTCGCTGACGGTGTCGCCCGCGATTTTGTCCTTCTCGAAGCGCGAGGTCGCCACATTGTACAAGCTCCAGCGGCCCGGATCCGCCACCTCAATGCGCGCGGCGCGTTCAATCGAACGCAAGCGGGTCGGTCCATCCAGCTCGAACACGGAAACGCCGCCAAAGGCGCGGTCCACTTCGCCCGTCTGCACGCGCAATATTCGGTTGCCGTCCTTGACCCAAGCGCTGCTGGTACCCGCGAAACTGACATCGGCCAATTTACTGGTCGTCTTTTCACGCTTCGCGAATTGCGACATCGAGGGAGCCGCATACTCGCCGATGCCGAACATGATGAGAGCCAGCGTCAGGCCCGCAAGCCCCACAGGCCACGCGATGCGCCATACCGAGACCCCCGATGCTCGCGTAATCACCAGCTCGCTGCCGGCCGCAAGATTGCCGAGCCCCATCAACGCACCGATCATCGCACCGATCGGCAGCAGCTCGAACGCGGTTTGCGGCAGGTTCAGCAGAGTAAACAGAAACGCATCGCCTGCGCTGTAGCTGCCGACACCGATCTCGCCTTGCTGGCTGATGAACAAGACCAGCGCGCCCAAGGCCAGCAGCGCCGCCATCGCCATCAGCGTGTAGAGCAGCACCGTACGATAAAGATAGCGATCGAGCGTGTTCACGCTTTCCTCGCGTCGCGCATGAACAAGTACAGGCCCAGCGCCAATGCCGCCGCGTGCACCCACCACACGCCGATCGCAGGCGGCAAATCGCCCTTTTCCAGCCATATTTTCGAGGCAGAGAGCAGATTCGAATAGACCACGTACACCACGATGGCGAAACCCACTCTGGCATAGCGCCCCTGCCGCGGCCGCAGCTTACTCAAAGGCACAGCGACGAGGGTGAGTACAAGCGCCATAAGCGGTGTAGATGCCCTGAATTGCAATTGCGCGACGTCGGACGGGTCGTTCGAACCCAGCAGCCCGGGCGTGGGCTTGGTATCGGGGTCCAAGGGGCCGCGAACGTCCTCCGGCGTGGCGATGGGAATACCATGCTCGCGAAACTCAATGACTCTGAAATCGTCCTTCCCGGGGACCCCTTCGTAGCGCCGGCCGTTGAACAGGGTCACCAAGTGCATTCCGCTCGCGTTGCCTTTCGAGTAGGTCGCCGTATCGGCGAGCGCCACCTCGATTCGTCCCTGCGACTCGCGCTGCACGAATACATTGTGTAGGACACCGTCCTGATCGACGTGCTCTGCATAAAACACGGCGTCTCCGTGGCTGAAGCCGCGGAATCTGCCGGCGTCCAGCTGGCCGAATTGCGCTTCTTTTATAGCCGATTGGCGCAATAGCTGCACCTGGCCGTCGGCCCGCGGGACTTGTACAAAGGCCAGCCAGCCCAAACCTCCCGCGATGATCGCGGAGAAGCAAAATAGCGGCGCCAGCAGCCGAGATGGACCGAAGCCGCACGCCTGCAGGGCAGCCATTTCGCTGTCGTGGTACAGGCGGCCCAAGGTCAAAACCACCGCAAATAACAATCCGGCCGGCACGATAATCGGGAGATTCATGATCGCACCCAAGGCGATCAGATCGAAAACCACGCCTCGGCCGTACTGGTTCTCCGCGGCTTGCCCCAGCACGCGCGAGAGCTGATTCGACACCAGGATCGCGACCAGAACGCCGGTCACGGCAAGCCATGTTTGCACCACTTCGCGCAATACATATCTTTGCACTGTCCATTTCATGCTGTCAGCTTAGAGCCTTCTCAATAATCTAGTAAACTATTTGAACAAACCTCACGTGCAACGACGAATAAAAACGGAGCTGTAAGATATGGAATTCATGGCGATAGTTGATGCGAAGGCGCGAGCGCAGACAGGCTGCGCGGCTGTGGGCATTTATGAGAACGGCGATCTTGGCGTCGCGGGCCGCCACGTCGACAAGCAGCTGGCCGGCTTGATCACCGGCTTGCAGCGCAGCGGTGATTTCGCCGCCAAGCTTGGCGATACGCTGATGCTGCCGCTGCCTTCCGGGTCGAGCGCCTCTCGGCTGCTGCTCGTCGGCTTGGGCGCCCGCGCCGCCTTCGGCAGGAAGCAATATCGCAAGGCGCTGCTGGCGAGCGCACAGGCTCTCGCCAAAACCGGAGCGAGCGACGCCGTCGTCTACCTTGCCATGGAAGCCGTGCCCGAGCTCGACATGCAGTATCGCGCTCGCATCGTCGCGGAGCTGTTCGCATCGCAGGCCTACAAGATTCCGGACCTGAAGACCGCTCCCAAACCGAAAGCGCGCCCCTTGGCCAACATCAATGTGGCGGCGGCGGATGCACGTGCTGCGAAAGCTGCGGCCGCGGGCTTGGCTCAGGGCGCGGCGATCGGCAGCGGTGTCGCTTTCGCGCGCGATCTCGCCAATCTGCCGCCGAATGTCTGTACGCCGGCCTATATGGGCGCGCGTGCGCTGCAATTGGCGAAGGAATTTCCGAGCATCAAGGCGAAGGTTCTGGACGAAAGCGGCATCAAGGCGCTGAAGATGGGCGCCTTCCTGGCCGTGACCCAAGGCTCCGAGCAACCTCCCCGCCTCATCGTATGCGAGTATAAGGGCACCGGCAAAAACACGGCGCCGATATGCCTGATCGGCAAGGGAATCACTTTTGATTCCGGCGGCATCTCGCTGAAGGATCCGCCCGCGATGGATGAGATGAAGTTCGACATGAGCGGCGGTGCCGCGGTGCTGGGAACCGTACGTGCGATCGCTGCCATGAAATTGCCGATCAACGTGGTGGCCATCGTCGCGGCGGCCGAAAACATGCCGAGCGGCCGCGCCGTGAAACCTGCCGACATCGTTACCACCATGTCGGGACAAACAGTGGAAATACTCAATACCGACGCCGAGGGCCGCTTGGTTCTGTGCGACGCCATCACGTACAGCCGGCGCTACGACCCGGCGGCAGTGGTCGATGTCGCCACACTGACGGGTGCCTGCATCGTGGCGCTCGGCAATCATGTGAGCGGTCTGATGAGCAACACGCCCGCGTTGGCGCAGGAACTCGAGGCCGCCGGCCTGCGGGCGGACGATCGTGCTTGGCGGCTGCCGATCGGCGAGGAGTATGTCGATCAGTTGAAGAGCAATTTCGCGGACATCGCCAACGTCGGCGGCCGCGAAGGGGGCGCGTGCACCGCCGCCTCGTTCCTGGGCAAGTTCGCCAAGGATTTGCGCTGGGCTCACTTGGACGTGGCGGGAACCGCGTGGATGAGCGGCGCACAGAAAGGCAGCACGGGCCGGCCCGTGCCTCTACTGGTCGATTTTCTCATTCATCGTGCCAAGGCATCATGACGGAGCGCGTCGATTTCTACGTCCTCAAAAGCGCCGCCGCCAAACAGCGCTGGGACTTTGCCTGCCGACTGACCGAAAAGGCCTATCTCAAAGACCTGAAGATTGTCATCGTCAACGACACGCTGGCCGACGCTCAGGCCCTGGATGAGCTGCTTTGGACTTTCACTGAGCGCTCCTTCGTACCGCACGAAGTATGCCTGGATGAGCGCGCGGTGGATCGCGCGACGCCGGTTCATCTGACCTTGGAGCCGATTGCGATCGCCTCGGCGGACTTGCTGGTGAACTTGACCCAGCGTCTGCCCACGCAGCTCGAACGCTTCACCCGCATCGCCGAAGTGATTGACGCCGACGAGGAGCGTCGGCGCCTGGGCCGAGAACGCTTCAAGTACTACCGCGACCTCAAGCTCACCTTGGAGACGCACCAGATCGACGAACCCGCGGATGTCTGACAGTCCGGACCGTCATGGATAAGGCCTACTCACCCGCGGAAATCGAGGCGCGCATCTATGCGTGGTGGGAGGCCGCCGGTTTCTTCGCGCCGAGCGGCAAGGGCCCGGCCTTTTCCATCGTCATCCCGCCGCCCAATGTCACCGGCACGCTGCACATGGGGCATGCATTCCAGGGCACCATCATGGATGCGCTGACCCGCTTTCACCGGATGCGCGGTTTCGACGCTTTATGGCAGCCGGGCACCGATCATGCGGGAATCGCCACGCAGATGGTGGTCGAGCGTCAGTTGAACGCCGCGGGGCAAAGCCGCGTCGAATTGGGTCGCGAGGCGTTCGTCAAGCGCGTTTGGCAGTGGAAGGAAACTTCCGGCGGCACGATCGCAAAACAGATGCGGCGCCTCGGCGCCTCGGTCGACTGGCAGCGCGATGTCTTCACCTTGGATCCCGGCATGTCGCTCAAGGTCACCGAAGTGTTCGTGCGCCTGCACGAAGACGGCTTGATCTATCGCGGCAAGCGCTTGGTGAATTGGGATCCTGTCCTGAAGACCGCGCTGTCCGACTTGGAAGTCGTCGCGGACGAGGAAAAGGGAAGTCTTTGGCATTTGCGCTATCCCTTTGCCGAGGCCCCGGGATACCTGGTCGTAGCCACGACCAGGCCGGAAACCATGCTGGGCGATGCAGCCGTAGCGGTGCATCCGGATGACGAACGTTACCGGCATTTGATCGGCCGCAAGGTGCGCCTGCCCCTGGCGGATCGCACGCTGCCCATCATCGGCGACGCCTACGTGGATCCGGCCTTCGGCAGCGGCTGCGTCAAGATCACGCCGGCACACGATTTCAATGACTATGAGTTGGGACTGCGGCACAACCTGCCCATGATCAACATCATGACGCTGGACGCCGCGCTCAACGACAACGTGGCTCCTGCCTATCGAGGATTGGATCGATTTGCCGCCAGGGAGAAAATTCTCGCCGATCTCGATGTTCTCGGCCTCATCGAGCGCATCGAGGCGCATAAGCTCACGGTGCCGCGCGGCGATCGCAGCAACGCCATTCTCGAGCCGCTGCTGACCGATCAGTGGTTCGTGGACATCAAGCCCCTGGCGGCGCCCGCCATTCGCGCGGTCGAAGAAGGCCGGGTGCGTTTCGTGCCCGAGACTTGGACCGGCGTCTACTACGATTGGATGCACAAGATCAGGGACTGGTGCATCAGCCGCCAGCTCTGGTGGGGTCATCGCATTCCGGCCTGGTATGACGCCGACGGCCGCTGCTATGTCGCACGCAGCGAAGCGGAGGCGCGCCGCGTGCACGGCATCGATGCGTCCGTGGCGCTGCGTCAGGACGAGGATGTGCTCGATACCTGGTTTTCCTCCGCCCTGTGGCCGTTCTCAACATTGGGATGGCCGGAGAAAACCCGCGCGCTGCAAACCTACTATCCCACGTCGGTCTTGGTGACCGGCTTCGATATCATCTTTTTCTGGGTTGCGCGGATGCTCATGATGGGCCTGCGTTTCATGGACGACGTGCCGTTTCGCAGGGTTTACATCCACGGGCTGATTCGCGACCAGGACGGCCAGAAGATGTCCAAGTCGAAGGGCAACGTGATCGATCCCCTCGACATCGTCGACGGCATTTCCCTGGAAGCGTTGCTCGATAAACGCACCACCGGACTCATGCAGCCGCAAATGAGGACGGCCATCGAGCGGGCGACGCGCAAGCAGTTCCCGCAGGGCATCGCCGCCTACGGCACGGACGCGCTTCGCTTAAGCCTTGCGCGCCTCGCCACGCAGAGCCGGGACCTGCGCTTCGACATGGCCAAAGTCGAGGAGTATCGAAACTTCTGCAACAAGCTCTGGAATGCGGCGCGCTTCGTGCTGATGAATGCTGAAGGCCATGATCTTGATCCGGCCGGCGCGGAGTTCAGCTTGGCCGATCGTTGGATACGCTCGCGCCTCGCCGGCATGTTGTCGCGCATCGAAGCGGGATTCTCGGAATACCGCCTGGACGCGGTCGCCAACGCACTCTACGAATTTGCCTGGCATGAATTCTGCGACTGGTATGTGGAGCTGTCCAAGCCGGTGCTGCAATCCGACGACGCCCCGGCCGCGGCGAAACGGGGCACGCGCTACACGCTGATCAATACGCTGGAAATATTGCTGCGCGCCCTGCATCCGCTCGCCCCCTTCATCTCGGAAGAGATCTGGCAAAAGGTACGAGTGAGCGCGGCAGCGAGCGGCGATACCATCATGCACACGGATTTTCCGAGCGCCTCCGCCCTACCTGCGGACGCACACGCCGAGCCGGAGATGCGTTGGGTGATGGATTTCATCCTGGGTGTGCGGCAGATCAAAGGCGAGATGGACATCCCGCTGAACCGCAAGCTCGAGGTACTGCTGCAAAATGCGGGGCCGCGAGACTTAAGCCATCTTGGGCGCAATCTGCACTACTTGGTGCGCCTCGCGGGAATCGAGCCTCCGCGCCTACTGGGCGCGGCCGAGGCCGCGCCGATTTCGGCGGTCGCCTTGCTGGGCAATATGGAGATATTGGTGCCCATGAAGGGGCTGATCGAACCTGAGGCGGAACTCGAGCGTCTGGCGAAGCGCTTGAGAAAGACCGAAATCGACTTGAGCAAATTGGAAACCAAGCTGGGCAACAGCCAATTTGCCAAGAACGCGCCGCCGGACATCGTCGCCAAAGACCAGCAGCGGCTTGAGGAATTGCGCACGGAAATGGGCCAACTATCAGCCCAAACTGCCCGAGTGAGACAGCTCAAGGGCCAATGAACGCGATGCATTCGCAGATCGAAGCGGTGCTCGCCCAGCTCAACCGGGTGATCTTGGGCAAAGACGCCCAGATCCGGCTTTGCCTGGCTTGCCTCCTGGCACGCGGCCATTTGCTGATCGAAGACATTCCGGGGGTGGGAAAAACCACCCTGGCGCATGGCATCGCCAAGACGCTGGGGCTGTCGTTCCAGCGCATTCAATTCACCAGCGATTTGCTGCCCGCCGATGTGCTGGGCGTGTCGATATACGACCGGGAAACGGGCAAATTCCGTTTTCAGCGCGGTCCTATCTTTGCGCAACTGGTGCTGTCGGACGAAATCAATCGCGCCTCGCCCAAGGCGCAGAGCGCACTGCTGGAAGCCATGGAAGAACATCAGGTCACCCTCGATGGGCGGTCGATGGCGTTGCCGGAGCCCTTCTTCGTCATTGCCACGCAGAATCCGCAGGATCAGGCCGGCACGTTTCCGTTGCCCGAATCGCAGTTGGATCGATTCTTAATGCGTGTGCACCTAGGTTATCCGGCCGCTGCCGAGGAGCGCGAGTTGTTGAGCGGCGTCGATCGGCGCGATCTGGTGAAGACGCTTCCGACCATCACGACGCCGGACACACTGCGCCAGCTGCAGCAGAGTGTGACCGACATTCATGCCGCTCCGGCGCTGCTCGACTACGTGCAGGCGCTGGTCGCCCACACCCGCCGCGCGCCGGGATTGAATGCCGGACTGTCGCCCCGAGCGGCGATCGGACTGTTGCGGGCCGCGCGTGCGTGGGCCTTGATTCACGGCCGCAACGCAGTCATTCCGGAACACGTACAGGCGATATTCCCGTCCGTCGTTGAGCATCGCGTGCATCAGCGCGGCAGCGATGCGATCGCCGTCACGCGGCTCCTCGAGGCCGTGCCGGTTCCGTAAACGTTGAGGATCGAATCCTTGGTCAGCTTGCGCCAAGCGGCAGTCAATCAGCTTCGGGCCCGGGTCATTCGGCGTCATGGCCGCGATAGCCTGCCGATCAGCATCAACCGCCGGCGCATCTACATTCTTCCAACGCGCTTCGGTTTCATGCTGGGGGCGGTTCTTGCCGCGATGCTGATTGCCGGCCTCAATTACAACAGCAACCTGGCGCTCGCCTTCGCCTTTCTCATGTCCAGCATGGCGTTGGTGACCATGCATCACTGCAATCGCAACATGCTGCGCCTCTCGGTGGATGCGACCATCGAGGTCGATGCCTTCGCCGGCCGCGAGGCGAGGCTCGAATTCGATCTGCGCAACGGATCGAGCGTGGATCGGCGCGACATCGAAGTGCGCTGCATGAATGCCGCCGGAATGGGCAGCGTTGCAGCGGGCGACAGCGAAACTATCGAAGTGATCGCGCCGGTCGCGAAGCGCGGAATCGCGCGTGTCAGCCAATTCGAAATGCGCACCCGTTATCCTTTCGGTTGGTTTTATTCATGGACGTACGTGCAGGGCTCGATCACGATCTACGTGGCGCCCGCGCCCATCGGCATACTCTCATTGCCCTGCGGCGCCTCTCAGGGCGCAGGCTCCCACTCCGAGGCGCGCGGCGACGAAGACTTTTCCGGCTTGCGCGTGTATCAGCCCGGCATGCCCTTGAAGCACATGGCTTGGAAGGTGCTGGCGCGAGGCGGTGAACCGGTGGTGCGCAGCTACTCGAGCTTGGCTGCACAACCTGAGTGGTTGGACTGGTCCACGCTGGCCGGTTTGGACACGGAGGCGCGCCTCTCGCAACTCTGCCTTTGGGTGCTGGAAAGCGACGCGGCGCAACGGCCCTATGGGCTGCGGCTGCCGGGCAAGGAACTCGCACCCTCCGGCGGGGCCGCACACCGGTATGCCTGCCTGCGGGCGCTGGCCGCATTTGGCTCGGATGCAAGCTAGATGATCAGCGATCGCGTCTCCTATGAACAGTTGCTGGGCATTTCGATTTGCCTGGCGCTGGCCTTGGCCGCGCATCTGAGCACATTGCCACTGTGGGTGCCGGCGATGGTCGTGGCCTGCGGTTTGGTTCGCTTGAGGTTCGCGCGCGGCGGCCGCGGTGCGCCGTCGCGCGCCGTGCTCATAACAGTCGCGGCACTGGCAATTCCCCTATTGTTCTTCCGCTTCCACACCTTCAACGGCTTGGTCGCCGGCACGGCGCTGCTATCGGTCACTGCGGGTCTCAAATTGCTGGAGACGAAGAGCCGGCGTGACATTTACATCATTACCTTGATCATATATTTCGTCAGCTTGGCGGCCCTGCTGGAAAGCACTTCCTTTTGGCTGCTTTCCTATCTGATCGGCGTGTGCTGGCTCACCACGGCTACCTTGTTGCGCCTGACCAGCAGCGGAGCGGTGCCCGGTTGGCGACGCAGCTTACGCTACGGTGGGCGTGTTCTGGCACAAGCCCTGCCTCTGGCGTTGCTGCTGTGGCTGCTGTTCCCGCGCTTCGCGGCGCCGTTGTGGCAGGTGCCCAATGATTCGCAAACCGCCGCCTCGGGATTGAGCGATACGATGAGTCCGGGCGACATCACGCAATTGGCGCTGTCCGATGAGATCGCGTTTCGGGTCCGCTTTGACGGGGCGAGTCCGCCGAATGGCGAACGCTACTATCGAGGGCCGGTCCTCGACGTATTCGACGGCCGCACCTGGTCGCGATTACCCGCGGACCGCAGAGCTCCCCCGGCCTTGAAACCGCAAGGGCCGCTCTACAAGTACACCGTGATGATGGAGCCGCATCAGCACCGCTGGATTTTCATGCTCGACTGGCCCGACCGTTGGAATCTTCCGCGAGCCCGGCTCAACGGCACCTACACTCTGCTGCAGCCGGAACCCTTATCGCGGCCGGTCGATATCGTGGGAGCATCGTACACGCGCGTGCGGTCGGACGGTCCGCTGGATTCAATCATGCGCAAGATCGACACGAAGTCGGCCCCCGGCCGCGATCCGCGCACGACGGAGCTGGCGCGAGAGCTCAGCAGCGCTCATCCCGATGCCATGGAGTTCGTCGCAGCCGTTCTCGCCATGATCAGGGAGCAGCCGTTCTTTTACACACTGACGCCGCCGAAGCTGTCCGACAATTCCGTGGACGACTTCCTCTTCAATACCAAGCGGGGATTTTGCGGCCATTACGCATCGGCTTTCGTCGCGTTGGCAAGAGCGGCGGGAATTCCGGCACGGGTGGTCACCGGATATTCCGGCGGGACCTTGAATCCCTACGGCGACTATTGGATCGTGAGACAAAGCGACGCGCACGCCTGGGCGGAAGTGTGGATCGAGGGAAAAGGTTGGGTACGCGTCGATCCGACCGCGGCTGTCGCGCCTGAACGCGTCGAACGCGGCCTGTCGGATGCTGCGGTCGGCGCAGAGTCACTGACCGGTCCTTGGCAGCAACGAACGCGCTGGCTTGCCGGATTGCGCCTGCGGTTCGACGCCGTCAAGGAAATCTGGCGCGAGCGCATTCTGGACTTCGACCAGGATTCGCAGCGCAAGCTGCTCGAGATGCTGAAGATCCCCGAGCCCGACGGACAGAAGCTCGTCATGGTGCTGGCCTTGGGCCTGACGCTGGTGTTCATCTGGCTGACGTGGCAGGTTCGCCGCGAACTCGCGCCGCGATCCAAGGATGTCGCCGCCCGTGCATACGCGCGTCTCTGCGCAAAACTCGCAGCGGCGGGACTTCCCCGTCTGCCGCATGAGGGCGCCGAAGCCTACGCGCTGCGAGTTGCGCGGCTGCGACCGGACCTCGCCGCCACGGTTACGCAGTTGTGCCGCCAATATTCCTTTCTGCGCTACTCAGCGCCTTCCGCCGCGGTCACGCTCGGCCAGTTTCAAGCCGCCGTGCGTGCCTTCAAGCCGCGAGATTCTCGCGCGTTTTCAAGAACTTGATTTCCGGCCAGCGCTCTTCGGTCAATCCGAGATTCACGCGCGTCGGCGCCAGGTAGACCAACTCGCCGGCGTGATCGATGGCCAGGTTGTCGTGAGCCTTGGTCCGAAACTCTGCCAGGCGCTTTTCGTCCTGAGTGCTCACCCAGCGTGCCACCGCCACGTTGATGGGTTCAAACACGCATTGCACGCCGTATTCGTCCTGCAGTCGAAATGCCACGACCTCGAACTGCAGCGGGCCTATCGCGCCTAGAATCAGGTCGTTATTGCGCAGCGGCTTGAACAGCTGGGTCGCCCCCTCCTCGCATAGCTGCGACAAGCCCTTCTGCAGCGCCTTCATGCGCAGCGGGTCCTTGAGCACGGCACGCCTGAAGATCTCGGGCGCAAAGTTCGGCACGCCCGTGAAGGTGAGATTCTCGCCTTCGCTGAAGGTATCGCCGATGTTGATGGTACCGTGATTGTGCAGGCCGATGATGTCGCCCGCGTAGGCCTCCTCGGCCTGGCTGCGGTCGGCGGCGAGAAAAGTCAGTGCATCCGCAATGCGCACGTCCTTGTCGAGGCGCACATGATGCAAGCGCATGCCGCGGGCGTAGCGCCCGGAACAGAGACGCATGAAGGCGATCCGGTCGCGATGCCCGGGATCCATATTGGCTTGGATCTTGAACACGAAGCCGCTGAGCTTCGGTTCATCGGCGCTCACCGGCCGCTGCAAGGTCGGCCGCGGCAACGGCCCCGGGGAATGCGTGACAAATGCGGAAAGCAACTCGCGGACGCCGAAATTGTTGACCGCGGAGCCGAAGAAAACCGGAGTCTGTTTTGCCGCGAGGTAGCGCTGCAAGTCGAACTGCGGACTCGCGCCTCGAACCAGTTCGACTTCTTCGAGAAAACGCGCATATCGGCCGCCGAGAAACTCGCGCGCTGCTGCGCTTTCGATACCGTCGATCGTCTCGTGGGTACCGACGCGGCCTTTCTCCACCGGCACATACACGTAGATTTTGTCCTCGATCAAATGATATACGCCGAGCAGGTCTCGGCCCATGCCGATCGGCCAGGTGATCGGCGCACATTGGATCTTCAATACACTCTCGATCTCATCCAGCAGCTCGATCGGCGCCCGTCCGTCCCGGTCCAGCTTGTTCACGAAGGTCATGATGGGCGTGTCGCGCAGGCGGCACACGTCCATGAGCTTGATGGTGCGCTCCTCGACTCCCTTCGCGCAGTCGATGACCATCAATGCGGAGTCTACCGCCGTCAAAGTGCGATACGTGTCCTCCGAGAAATCCTCGTGACCCGGCGTGTCCAGCAAATTGACGATGCGATCGTTGAACGGGAATTGCATCACCGAGGAGGTGACGGAGATACCCCGCTGCTGCTCCAGGCGCATCCAGTCGGACGTGGCGTGGCGGGTCGCCTTACGTCCCTTGACGGTGCCGGCCATCTGGATGGCGCCGCCGAACAGCAGCAACTTTTCAGTGAGCGTGGTCTTGCCCGCGTCGGGGTGCGAGATGATGGCAAAAGTTCTTCTTCTGCTAATTTCCTCGGCCAGTGAGCCACTCGGCATTCGCGTCATTCCTCTTCAAGCGTCGATCGTCAGCGCGTGCGCATTGTAGAGGAAACCACTGCATGTTATTTAGATTAATAAACAATCATATGTGATTGATTATAATATTATTATTGCGCACCCGCTGCCCTCGGCCGCCGCGTGTCCTGATCCGGCGCTCGAGCGTGCCTACTTGGAGTCCGGGGCGAGCAGGCGTCGCAGCACGGCGGCGTCTTCACGGCCGACCGCGGCCTGATAGTAGCCGCGCCGTATGCCGACTTGCTCGAAGCCCAGCGAATGATACAAGCGCGCGGCCGCCACATTCGAAGGCCTGACCTCGAGAAACGCTTCGCTCATTCCTGCGCCGCGCGCGCGCTCCAGAAGATACAGCATCATTTTGCGGGCGAATCCCCGCGATCGATACTCGTCGCGCACGCACACGTTCAGGATATGCGCCTCACCGGCCCCGACGGACATGATGCCGTAGCCTCCGACGTCGCCCGCCACATCGATGACGCGGCACACATAGCCGACGCGCAGGCAGTCGCGGAAAATTCCCTCGCTCCAGGGAAATTGGTAGGCCGCCTTTTCGATTGCCGCGACCACCGGGACGTCGAGCTCGTGCATGGAGCGCACCTCGACGCCTGCGAACGCCGCCTCTATCTTTACGCTAGACACGGGAGCACACGTCGCGGGCGAATTTCAAATCCTCCCACGCCTTGCGCTTGTCCGCCGGGGTGCGCAACAGGTAGGCCGGATGATAGGTCACCACCAGCGGCACCTGAGCGATGCCGAAGCGATGCACCTGCCGGCGCAAGGTGCCCAAAGTCTTGTCGGTGCGCAGCAGATTTTGCGCGGCGATGCGCCCGACAGCGAGCATGATCTTGGGCTTCAACAATGCAATCTGCCGTTCCAGATAAGGCAAACACTCGGCGGCTTCGGTCGGGCCGGGGTCACGATTGCCGGGTGGCCGGCATTTCAAAACATTCGCAATGTATACCCGTTCACGCGGTAATCCTATCGCCTGCAGCATGGAGTTGAGCAGTTGCCCTGCGCGGCCCACGAACGGCTCGCCCCTGCGGTCCTCCTCCGCGCCGGGAGCCTCGCCGACGATGAGCCAATCGGCGTGTAGATTGCCGACGCCGAACACCGTTTGCGTCCGTGTTGCGCTCAAGGAGCAGCGCGTGCATGCGGCCACGCGGGCCCGTAGCTCGCCCCAATCCGCGCCGGCCTCGCGCAGAGCGGCCGTGTCGCCCGATCGCGGGACCCCGCTGTCGGCGCTTGCCGCGGGCGCAACGGCCGCGGCCGGCGTGTGCGCTTCGCCCTTGGCGCGCAGCGTCCAACTCGTGAGCCCCAAGGCGGTGAGATATTCCTGCCGCAGCCCGCTATTCATGCGTGGATGCGGGCGGTCGGCTGCGCCGCCGCAGCTTGCGGTAAACCCATACGGAAGGCGCCGACAGCGCATACACGCCGAAAATTGCCAGCAAGCTGGTCGGCAAATGCAGGAAAATGAGAATGAACGCCAACGGCACCAGCACGATGTAGGTGAAGCGCACTTTCGCGCCGGCGTTGACGTATTTGAAACTGTTGAAGGCGAACCGGCTGATCATCAGCGCACCGGCAGTGGCAATCACGAAAAACGCCAGGAGCAATCCCGGCAATCCAATGTTGGTTTGATCGCTCACGAGCCATACCAGCGCCGCAACGATCGCGGCCGCCGACGGGCTCGGCAGTCCCTCGAAGTAATGTTTGTCTTGGACGGCCGCACGCGAATTGAACCGCGCCAGGCGCAGCGCCGCGGCCGCGGCATAGAAAAAACATACCAGCCAACCGACGCGGCGCCACAAAGGGCCGTACTCGGCGATGCGCGCCACACCCCACTGGTAGGTGACGATGGCAGGCGCCACGCCGAAGGACACCATGTCCGAGAGACTGTCGTATTCCTTGCCGAACGCGCTCGCCGTCTGAGTCCATCGAGCCACTCGTCCATCCAAGCCATCGAAAATCATCGCGACAAACACCGCGATGCCGGCATATTCGAAGCGCAGATCGATGGCAGCCACGATGGCATAAAAACCGGCGAACATCGCGCCGGTCGTGAGCAGGTTCGGGAGCCAATAAACTCCGCGCGGCCTTGCGGGTGAATCGTCGTCGTCGCTCATTGGCCGCCATAATACCAGGGGGGCTCATGTAAGATATGTGCCCATGCGTTGGTCCCAATATCCCATTTCGAGCCTCAAAGAGGTGCCCGGCGACGCGGAAGTCGTCAGCCATCAGCTGATGCTGCGCGCCGGACTGATCCGCCGCCTGGCAGCCGGCCTGTATGTTTGGCTGCCGATGGGGCTGCGAACCTTGAAGAAGGTGGAGCAAATCGTGCGGGAGGAAATGAACCGTGCGGGCGCTCTGGAAGTGTGCATGCCCACGGTTCAACCCGCCGAGCTCTGGATCGAATCGAAGCGCTGGAGCAAGTACGGGCCGGAGCTGCTGCGTTTCAAGGATCGTCACGATCGCGAGTTCTGCTACGGCCCCACCCACGAGGAGGTCATCACCGACATCGCGAGGCGGGAGCTGCGCAGCTACAAGCAGCTGCCCGTCAATTTCTATCAGATTCAGAGCAAATTCCGCGACGAGATCCGGCCGCGCTTCGGCGTCATGCGCGCGCGCGAATTTTTGATGAAGGATGCCTATTCATTTCATACCGATGCGGCGAGCCTGGCCGAGGGCTACCGGCTGATGTACGACGCCTATACGCGCATCTTCTCGAGGATGGGGCTGAAGTTTCGGGCGGTGCAGGCGGATGGGGGCAGCATCGGCGGCGAAACCACGCAGGAGTTTCACGTACTGGCCGACTCGGGCGAAGACGCCATCGTCTTTTCCGACGGCGACGACTACGCCGCGAACCTGGAAACCGCGGTCACGTTGCCGCCGGCCGGACCCCGCGGCTCCGCCACGCAGCCGCTCGCCAAGGTGCCGACGCCGAATGCGCGCACCATCGCGGAAGTGAGCACCCTGCTCGGCGTGTCACCGGCGCAATGCGTGAAAATGCTGCTGGTGGACGGCAGCGACGGCGGCGTGGTCGCCTTGGTGCTGCGCGGCGATCATGAACTGAACGCGGTGAAGTCCCAAAGACTTCCGGGGGTGGCCAACCCCTTGAAGATGGCGGGCGCGGAGCGCGTGCGGGCCGCCGGCGCGGAACCGGGATTTATCGGACCCGTGGGCCTCAAGGGGGCGATCTACGTCGATCATGCCGCAGCGCATCTGGCTGATTTCGTCTGCGGCGCCAATGAAAAGGACCTGCACTATCGCGGCGTCAATTGGGGCCGCGATCTGGCTGATCCGCAGTCTGTCGACATCCGCAACGTGCAGGCGGGCGACCCGAGCCCCAGCGGGCGCGGCACGCTGCAAATCGCCCGCGGCATCGAAGTCGGCCATATTTTCCAGCTCGGACAGCTCTACAGCGCCGCCATGAACGCCAGCGTGCTCGATGAGCAGGGCAAGGCGCTGACCATGTTCATGGGCTGCTACGGCATCGGCGTGACACGCGTGGTCGCCGCCGCGATCGAGCAAAATCACGACGCCAACGGGATCATATGGCCGGATCCCATCGCCCCCTTTCAAGTGGTGCTCGTGGCCATCAACTACCAAAAGTCGGCGAAGGTTCAAGAAACCGCCGACGCACTCTACCGGGACTTCAATGGCGCGGGCATCGACGTCCTGCTCGATGATCGGGACGCACGACCCGGCGTCAAATTTGCCGACTCCGAGCTGCTTGGTATACCCCACCGCATCGTGATAGGCGAGCGCACTTTGAGCGCGGGCAATCTCGAATATCGTCATCGCCGCGAGACCGAATCGACGGAAATTCCGGCCGCCGATCCGGTAGGCTATATCCGACATAAGTTAAATGGCTGAGGTTGCTCCATGCGGTGTGCCCTGGCGGTGCTGCTAGCGCTAATTGTCTCTCTTGCCCTGCCCGGCGCCGGCCGCGCCGATCAGCAGCGCGATCCGGAACTCAAGGAGCTGCTGCAAAAAATAATCGGCAGCTCCGATTGCTTCACGGACAAGTACGACTCGGAAGTCTGGTACAAGTCCATGGAGCCGCGTCTTGCGCGGTTCGTGCCGACGCATGCAGAGCGGGTGGAGATTTTGGATCATGTATATTGCGAGGCAAAGCGCGATCCTGCCTTGCAAATCCCGCCGGACTTGGTGCTGGCTCTCATGGAGGTGGAGAGCCGCTTCGACCGTTGGGCTGTTTCGCCGGCGGGCGCCGTCGGTTTGATGCAAGTGATGCCCTTCTGGCCGCGCGAGCTGGGCGTGCAGAATCAGCTGGTGAAGATTGCCCCGAACATCCGCATGGGCTGCGAGATCCTGCGTTACTATTTGCGCGTCGAGCATCGCAATTGGGCAGCGGCACTGGCCCGCTACAACGGCAGCGTCGGGCATAGCAGGTATCCGGCGCTCGTGATGCAGCGCTGGCAACGCGCCTGGCGTTTCTAAAATACCGCGAAGCCTTCGGGTATTTCGTGCTTCAGGCCGGTGGCGTCGGTCTCGCGCACCGCCTCTACTCGTGCTTGCACCGGGCCTCGCTTCAACCATTGATGCAACGCCTCGACTGCCTCGGCGCTGCCCCGCGCCACGACCTCAACGGAACCGTCGGACAAATTGCGCGCCAGTCCGCGAAGTCTTAGACGGTTGGCCTCGATCCGCGCGCTGTGACGAAAGAAGACGCCTTGCACCTTGCCCATCACCAGAAAGCGCCGGGTAATCTCGTCCATCGGCAGGCAAGCCGGCTAGTGGGGAATCGGGGCGGGCGATTCTGCGTGCTGTGCGCCGGCGAGTGCAGCGGCCGCGTGGTGCTTGGCTTGCAAGGCAGCGAGCCGCGCTCGTGCATACTCCTGCGCCTGCAAATGAGCTTCCGCTCTGGCAATGGCCGCTTGCGCGGCATCATATTCCGGCGAAGTGCCGCGGGTCGCACCGGAGGCGGCGGCGGCGGCAATCGCCTGCCGAGCGTCGCTCATTTCTTGCACGGGAGGCCCCATTCTGCAACCCAGCAGACAGGCAATACCGACTAGAACAACAAGGTGGCGCGACATAGGGTTGCGCGACACTAGCAATAGCTACCAAAGCCGTCAAACGAGCACCGTTATACAATACGTGTCCGGCCTTACCTAATGCGTTGCGCCGGCGCAGCACGACGCAGGCGATTCGACAGGATTTCCACGGAACAGCATCGATGAACGAAGTACTGGTTTTGTATTATTCGCGCCAAGGAAGTACGGCCGCCCTGGCCCGGCAAATCTGCCGCGGCGTCGAGGCGGTCACCGGCATGCAGGCGCGATTGCGCACGGTTGCGCCCATTACCGCGACCACGCAGAAGCTCGACCCGCCGGTGCCGGACGAAGGTCCGCCGTACGCCACGCACGATGACCTGCTGCAGTGCTGCGCCCTGATTCTCGGCAGCCCGACCCGATTCGGAAACATGGCGGCGCCCGTCAAATTCTTTCTGGACGGTACGAGCGCACTGTGGCTGTCGGGGGCGTTGGCGGGCAAGCCCGCCGGGGTCTTTACTTCGACGCAGACCTTGCACGGCGGACAGGAATCGACGCTGTTGTCCATGATGGTGCCCCTGCTCCATCACGGCATGTACCTGGTGGGGCTGCCGTTCACCGAGGCAGGGCTGTCGGACACCCGCAGCGGCGGCACTCCCTATGGCGCAAGCCATGTCGCGGCGCTGACGCAACATGGAGAACTGTCCGAGCACGAGGGCGCCCTGGCGCGGGCATTGGGGACGCGCGTGGCAGGTCTCGCCGAGCGTCTTGTCTCGCGTACATGAGCCTTCGGTCGGCATCGCGCGCGCTGACAATCTGGCTTTGGGTTGCAGTCGCCGCGAGCCTGCTGGCCTGGATCCTCGTCGGCTATCCGTGGCCGTTTTGCGTCATCGCGGTATTGCCCCTGCTCGCGCCATTGAATGGACTGGTGCGCGGCCGGCGCCACACCTATGCCTGGGCGACGCTGTTTGCCATCCCCTACCTGGCATTTGCGCTCACCGAACTGCTGGCGAACCCACAGGCCCGCTGGGTCGCGGCCTTGAGCTTGTTGCTGGTTTTCGCCTGGTTCTGCACTATGATTTTGTTTTTGCGTGCTTCTCGAGCGCATCGCGAATGAACGGAATCGTGAGCCGGCGTTGCTCGACCATGGAGGCCTCGTCGAGTGCATCGAGGGTATCGAATAACGACGGCAAGTCGCGCGGCATTCGCTTCAGCAAGTATTCCGAAGTCTCATAAGGCAATTGCAACCCGCGCTGCGCGGCGCGCAGGCGCAGCGCTTCGATACGCCCGGCGTCGTCCAATTCCCGCAGTTGGTACACGATGCACGCGGCAGCTCTCGAGCGCCAGTCGTCCAAAACCCACGCCGCCTGACGCGGGGCGACGCCGGCGGCGAAGATCAAGCGAGTGCGCAGCTCCGCCGCTTCATTGAAGAGCCGAAACAGCGCGCGCTCCCATGCCGCATCGCCCGCTATCCGGTCGACGTCGTCAATGCACAGCAACCGATTGCGCTCGAACCCCGACATGGCTTCCGGCGGCAAGCCGATTGACCGGTCCAACGGGAAATATCCGGCTGCATCGCCCGCGGCCGCGCAGGCCGCTTGCAGCAGATGAGTCTTGCCGGATCCATGGGCGCCCCACAACCATAGAGGCGCGGCGCCGGCGGCGCGCAGCGCCGTGATGAGTTCCGAGTTCTGGCCCGGCGCAAAGCTCTCGTACACGGCGCCTGCGCGCAGCCGCACGCCCAAGGCGAGCTGTTTCATGCGGCCGCGGCTCGTCGGCCGTAGACCAAGACGTAGTCGATGCCGCTTACCGCCACGGTCGCGAACACGAGCGCGCCAAGCCACGTGACCACCCAGTCGGGCGGCATCATGAATTTTGCGCGGCTCACGACCGCCAAAATATAGGCCGCCTGACACAGCGTATTGACCTTGCTGACGAAGGAAGGATGCGCCGTCAAGGGTCCGATGACGATGCGGTAGGCGGCGGCCCCGGACACGATGACGACGTCGCGCGCCACCGCGGCGATCATCAGCCACAGGGGAACCAGGTTCATGAAACTCAAGGTGATGAACACGGCGGCGAGCAGCAGCTTGTCGGCGACCGGATCGAGCACCGCACCGAGCTCGCTCTGCCAGCCGAACCGCTTGGCGAGATATCCATCGGCGGCGTCCGAAACCGCGGCGAGTGCAAACAGCATGATGGCGAGCGCCAGCAGTTGGTGCCCGAGCGCAAGCGCAATCGGCAGCACCAACAGGATTCTGATCACGCTGATGATGTTCGGTATGTGGCGCATGGGCCGAACTACGCTCCAGACTAGCGGCGCAGCTGGAAGCGCTGAATTCCATTCTCGCCGGCGGCTACCGGCTGCAAACGCCCATTCGACGACAGCGCACGGTGCAATGAATCGAGCCCGCCGCGCGTCGACAATCGAAATCTGACGGTATCCCCCGACAGAGACTCCACGCTCACATGCGAGATGAAACTGAGGGATTCGAGATAGCTCTCGACGCCGGCATAGTCTTTTAGATCGTTGAGACCGCTGACCTCGATATCGACGGGAACCAGTCCGCCGCTGGCGGCGAATAGGCCGGCATACAGATCGGCGGCACGATTCACACCCTCCAGTGTGCCGGAGTATTCGCTGCTGCGATCCTGAAACAGATGCGTCCAACGCACATTGGCGGCCGCAGTATTGCCGCCCGCCCGTCCCACCAACACCCCATCGCTGCCCATGCGCCGTGCAACATCCGCAAACGTCGCGGGCGAGCCGCCGTTGACCGCGGCGAAATCGATATGGAATTTCTGCAATTCAGCGGCGCTCGGCCATACCAGCGGCAAACCGCGCACGGCGGCCGCGGCGTCTATCGCCGACTTGAGATCGGAATTGTCGTCGGTGGTGATCACGCTGCCGCCTTGTCCGGTCGTTTGAACCGCCACCAGCAGCAACGTCGTCGGCCGCTCGTGACCCCACAGGGGCTGGCCGTTCTGCGTCAGCCATCGCTCGATGGCTGGGCCATCGAAGGTCACAAACAGCTGGCTGTCCGGCGCCGCCCGATATTGCTGCACGTAGCGCCGCGCATTGCTGACCAGCGGGCTCAAGGCAGGGTCCTCATCCGCGTTACGGCGGCCCGTGACGCGAATCAGCACGGTCTTCATCGCATTTTGGAAGGCTGCCGCTTGAGCCGGCTCCGAGCGGTCAGTGACAGGCGCCGTCGCCTGGTACATCTCGGCGCGCGTCAGCGCAAGTGCTGCTCCGCCGCCGCAAACACAGGCCGCGCACGCCCAGACAATGGCGGCTAGCCGCAAATTTCGCTTCAAAAAGCGCCGTAAGTACTGTGCCATGGTGTTGTAAAATACCACAGCTGCAGCGCCAACCGCGTTGGCCCAACTCCTACATGAAGGATCCTTTCAATGACTGAGCGAGCGCCCGTGACCTATCGCGACGCCGGAGTCGACATTGACGCCGGCGACGAGCTTGTCGAGCGCATCAAGCCGCGGGTGAAGCGCTCGATGCGGCCGGAGGTGCTGGGGGGCATCGGCGGCTTCGGCGCCCTGGTCGAAGTGCCGGTGGATCGCTACCGCAAGCCGGTGTTGGTATCCGGAACGGACGGCGTCGGCACCAAGCTGCGCCTGGCGATCGACACACATCGGCACGATGGAGTCGGCATCGATCTGGTCGCCATGTGCGTCAACGACGTCGTCGTTTCGGGGGCCGAGCCGCTGTTCTTCCTGGACTATTACGCCAGCGGAAAGCTCGACGTCGACGTCGGCGAACGGGTCGTCGCCGGCATCGTCGAGGGTTGCGTGCAAGCGGGATGCGCGCTGGTGGGCGGTGAGACCGCGGAAATGCCGGGCATGTATCACGGCGAAGACTACGACCTCGCCGGCTTCTGCGTCGGAGTGGTCG
>DATATA010000060.1:0-5878 GCA_036263775.1 Steroidobacteraceae bacterium
CAGCACCAGCTGGTCGTAGCAGTCGCCCTCGGACCAGATCGCGACGCGCTCATAGTCTGCGGAATCGTGCAGCAGGCGCTCGTCGTGTTCGAGTCCTTCGAGCATGGATTGGTACGCCGGCGGCGGGCCGCTGGAGTCCCGGTAAATGCCCTCGAGAAAACGCGCGCGCTGCGCCAGGCAGTCGGTGCCTTCTCGCACCGGGCCGATGAGATAGGGATAGTTGTGCTCATAGAAATCGCCGCAGAAGCCCGCCTCCTGCAGCGGCATCTTCAGGTCGCTGCCGCAGCGGATATGCAGCGTTCGAAGGTCGCTGTCGAGCGCTGACGCGCTCATCGCCTCGCGCTCGAGTATCATTCCGGCGATATGCCGCTTGAGAGTTGCCCAGCTGTTGAAACGCAGCTCGCGCGCGATCAAAAACTGCGCCTCAGCGAGTTTTGGGGGCGTGCTCTTGAAGCGTGCCGTCGCCGCCGGGTCGCCGGCACGCGCCCCTTTCAGCAACTCCTTGGCGCGCTTCTGCTGCTGCTCGAAATTAAGACGGAAAGCACCGTAGTGATCGGTCATGGCAATAACCCCTTTCGTGCGCCTGCGTCCGCTCAGGCAGAAAAGGGCTGCTGACCTTGAAGAGTCAGGTCGTGTCGTGGGCGCAGCCCTTTCCGCGGACGTGGATGCTCCGACCGAGCATCGCCCATCTTAAGGCGTCGAATAGGGGACCGCAAAGGCGCTGCGATTGGCCTTAAATGTCCGCATCTCGACCGGCGGAGGGATCCCGCTCCCTATTTTGAACCGTCAATATCCCCAAATTGCGCCTCGAGCGCAGGTTATATCGGATAATCCGGTCCGCCATGCATCTCCTCGAACGCCAACAACAATTAGAGACTTTAGCGCAGAGTTTTGCCGAGGCCCGCGCCGGCTCGGGCAAGTTGATCCTGATCGCCGGCGAGGCGGGCCTCGGCAAGACTTCACTGGTAGAACAATTCGTTGCCGACACACGGCGTCATGCGCGCATTCTGTGGGGCGCTTGCGATGCGCTCGACACGCCGCGGGCGCTCGGGCCCGTGCATGAGATCGCGGCGCAGACCCCGGTGCTCGACGGCCTCACGACAGCTGCCGATGCGTCGCGTGATTGGCTCTTCGGCGCCCTGTTCGCGCAGCTCGTGGCGCCGCAACGCGCGAGCATCGTAGTGCTCGAGGATGTGCACTGGGCGGACGACTCGACGCTCGACTTCTTTCGCTTCATCGGGCGGCGCATCCAACGCACCGGTGCACTGATGATCGCCACCTACCGCGATGAGGAACTGTCCCCCATTCATCCGGTGCGACTCGCGCTCGGCGAACTCACGGGGCGGCATGTCATCCGAATGCGGCTCGAGCCGCTCTCGGCGCCGGCCGTCGCGGAAATGGCTGAGAACAGCTGCTGGAATCCCACCCTGCTGCACCAGATCACGGGCGGCAATGCATTTTTCGTATCCGAAGCCCTCGCCTGTCCCGGCGAGCGGGTGCCCGAGACGGTGCGCGACGCGGTTCTTGCCCGTCTGATGCGCTGCTCGCCGGCGTCGCGGGAACTGGCCGAGCTGATCTGCATTTCTCCGGGCAAAACCGAGGGATGGCTCATGACGGCGATGCTCGGCACGCACGGTGCGGCGGTCGATGAAGGCGTCAGCCGCGGCTTGCTGTCGATGCATGGCGATGCGGTGAGCTTTCGACACGAGCTGGCGCGCCTGGCCGTGCACAGCACGTTGCCGCCGGAGCATGCTCGCAGCATGCACGGCCGCGTGCTCAAGGCGTTGGAACAGCACAACGCGGACCTGACGCAACTCATGCATCACGCCGTGCTCTCGAACAATCCGGCCGCCGTGCTCAAGTACGCACCGCCGGCGGCCAGGGAGGCGGCGCGCCTCGGGGCGCACCGCGAAGCGGCGGCGCACTGGATCGCGGCCCTGCGCTATCGCAGCGAGCTTCCGTCGCTCACCCAGGCGGAGTACTTCGAACAGCATGCGAAGGAATGCAGCCTCACCAACCAGCCCGGCCGGGCCATCGTCTCCGGGAAGCAAGCGCTCGAGTTGTGGCGATTGGAAGGCAACATTGAGGCGCAGGCGCGCATGCTCTGTTTTTTGATGCCGGAATATCGCATGTCCGGCGATAAGCTCGCGGCGAATCGATCGATCGCTGAAGCGATTGAGTTGCTGGAGCCGTTGCCGCCCAGCGTGCACCTGGCGATGGCCTACAGTGCGCGCTCGCGGCTCGGCTCCAATCGCGGCCGGGACCAGGAGGCGGTGAACTTCGGCATGCGCGCGCTCGCGCTGGCCTCGCAGTTCGGCGATGCGGTGATTGAATGCCATTCCTTGAACAGCATCGGCGCGGCCATGCTGATTGCCGGGGATCCTTCGGGCTATGAGTATCTCGACAAGAGCCTTGCCCTGGCGCTCGATAAAAAACTCGACGAATGCGCCGCGCGCGGCTACAGCAATCTCATGTTTTGCGCGACCTTGAACCACGATATGGCACGCGCCGAGAAGACGTTTAAAGACGGCGTCGCATACTGCGAAGTGCGGGGCCTGTCCTCCAGCATCGCCTATTTGCGGACTTACGGCACTCGCCTGGCCCTGGATCGCGGCGACTGGGCGGGCGCGGCACAGATGGTGTTTGAATTGTCGCAGACGATTGAACTCGTGCCGGTGCAACGCGTCCCAAGCTGCGCGACGCTGGCGCTGTTGCGCATCCGGCGCGGCGATCCGGGCGTCGATGAACTGCTGAACGAGGTATACGATCTGGCGATGTCCATGGATGAGCCGGAGCGGCTGGGGCGCGTCACCGCGGCGCGCGCCGAGCAGGCTTGGTATCAGGGCGATTTGGCGACGCTCGCCCGTGAAACCGCCGTCGGTTTGGCCGAACTCGCCGATCGTAAAATACCGTGGATCAAGGGCGAACTGCTTTTCTGGCAGTCCAAGGCGCAAGCGGTGGATCCGAATTGCGGCGACATCGCGGCGCCTTACCGTCTGATGCTGGCGGGCGAGTGGCAGGCGGCGGCGGACGCGTGGGCGAAAATCGGCATGCCGTACGAGCAGGCGCTTGCTTTGGCGGAGGGTTCCGATCAAGAGCTGCTGCAATCGCTCGCCATTCTCGACCGATTGGGAGCTTGTTCTCTGGAAGCCATCGTGCGCAAGCGGCTGCGTGACCGCGGCGTGCGCGGTGTGCCGCGCGGTCCGCGCGAAGCGACTCGCAGCAATCCGAAGGGTTTGTCGGAAAAGGAATTCGAAGTCCTTACCTTGTTGGCGGAGGGCTGCAGCAATGCGCACATTGCGCGCCGGCTGCATCGCTCGACCAAAACCATTGATCATCATGTGTCGGCGATTCTCTGCAAGCTCGACGTGCATTCGCGGGCCGAGGCGGTCACCGCGGCATTTGGTCTCGGCATCTTCAGCGCGGGCCGGGATGCTGCGATACGGCGCAGCGCCAATCAGTGAACGGACTTGAGTATCGGGGACCCCTATGGACGCGAAATTTCCGGCGCGGGGCTGGCCGAAGGCCTGCTCGTGTAATCCGATTTGACTCAATGCGGTCGGGGAAGACAAATTGGAAAAAGAGCTCCCGACCATGCACAATCTCCAATTCAAGAGCCGCGGTTGCTCCGCGGGCCGAAAGTAGTGATCAATTAATGGGAGATTCGATGCGTTCAGTTTCAATGATGACGGCAGCGGTGCTTGGTATTTGCGTGGTTTCGGCTTCCTGCTCCACCACTGAATCCGCGCCGGCCGCGCGCCCCGCTGCGCAGCCGATCGCTGCCCAGCCGTCGGGCGGCAACTCCCGCACCGCCGCCACAGCCCGATCGGGTGCCGCAACAGTTTCGCCGGAGACAGATCGGGAGCTGCGTTCGGAAGGATACACACCCGAAGCTCGCAGGGGCGGCGTGACGGTCTATTGCCGCGGGGAGGCCCCGGTAGGCACGCGCTTTGAGAAGAAGACTTGCAGCTCACCTGAAGACCTGATGGCTGCGCAAAAGGCCGCTTCGGATTTCGTAAAACACTCGGGCGCGGCCTCCAAGTGATCTCGAGGATCCGGCCGGCCTGAACCCGTGTCCCCGCAGCGCGCTCGCTAGACGCCGCTCGCTAGACGCCGCTCGCTAGAAGCGGCTCGCTAGAATCGGCCGGCGTCGACGTCAAGAATGAATTGCGTCAGCCCAGCCATGTACACCTGTTGGTCGTCGTAAAGCGCGAGGTGGCTGCCTTTTGGGCAGTATAGATAGCGCCCCTTCTTGACTCCCTTGGCGATTTTTTCCATCTGCGCCGGCTCCATCGTGTCGTAGCGGGCGCCGATCGCGAGAGTGGGTACGGTGATCTGCGGCAGGTCCGCGGTGCGATCCCAGTTGGCGAGCTTGCCGCTCGCGCCCATTTCGCTCGGACCCTGCATGGGAACGTAGATCTTCTTGTTGATCTTGGCGAAGGCGCGCATCACGGGATCGGGCCACTGATCCGCCGGCATACGCAAGATGTGATCGACGTAAAAATTCGGAATCAACAGTGCCTCGTAGCGCGGGTCGTCGTAGCGGCCCTGCGCCTCGAGCTGTTTGATTTCGGCGAGCACCTTCTGATCCATCGCGGGCATGAGCACGCTCGAGGCATAGCGGTTGTATGCCGGGATGCTGGCGACCATGTTGGAAATGACGAGCGCCTTTAGATTCTGTTGATATTTGAGCGCGTATTCCAAGGCCAGGATCCCGCCCCAGGATTGGCCGTAGAGGTAGAAGTTACTCTTGTCGAGCTTGAGCGCTTTGCGGACCTGTTCAACCTCATCCACAAAACGCGGCAGCTGCCACAACGTGGGCTCATCGGGCTGGTCGCTATAAGCGGAACCCAGCTGATCGTAGTAGTAGTACTCGATGCCGGCCTTGGGAAAGAAGCTGTCGAAGGCCTCGAGATACTCGTGCGTGGCACCGGGCCCGCCATGCAGCAGCAGCACCTTGATGGTGGGATTGTTGCCAACGCGCTTGGTCCAGACGCGGAAGGCGCCCTTGGGCGTTTGGATGGTGATCATTTTCACACCGCCCGAGAGCACGTCGTCGCGGCCGGTTGAATCGAAGTAGGAGCTCGGCGCGGACGCTGCGTTCACGGGTGACAGCACCGTGGCGAGCAGGCCGAGGCCGAGGGATGCGGCAAGGAGTGGCAAGACGTTGGAGCGAACGGCTTTTTGCATCGTAGTTTTCCGTGGTTCACCGCTGGGAGCCTAACTGAAGGGTTCAAGGCGTGGCAAATCAGCGTCGATCAGGCCTTTAGTCGATCGCAATGATTCAAACGGTGATCGATGGACGGGCAAAAATTTTACAGCCCCCGCATTGTTCGTCAGCGTGCTCGCGGGCGCGATATTCGATTCTGCCGCCAAATGGATTTGATCGTTCTGCCATTGGCGATCGGCGGAACGTAGGCGGCGCCGGTCGCGCTCGCGGCGAGGCCGGGTGGGATCGACATGCCGCTGGGCGGGACCGGGCAAACGCCGTTCGACTGGTAGCTCAAGGCGGAAGCGAGGATGCCCTCGGCGCTGTCGCCGAGCTGATGGGTGAAGTCATCGGCAACCGAGCAGCCGGGCAGGAGCACGCCCTCAGGGGCCAGCGTATTCTGAGGTGTAAAGCCGTCGGGGTAATCGCCGAAGCCTTGCGCGTTGATTCCCTGGAACTGAATCGAAAAATAAGTCGTGCCGCAGTTGTCCGCCGGGTAGAAGCCGTACGGTTTGCCGCACGTGGTCGAGCCGATCTCAATCACCTGAACGTTGACGCCGCGCAGGCCATTGATGATGGCCTCGCTCGCGGAACAGGTGTTGGAGGTGGTGAGCACGAACACGCGCGAGAGATTCAAAGTCGGCAATGCTTGGCCGGGCGTGGTGGAAA
>DATATA010000070.1:0-28357 GCA_036263775.1 Steroidobacteraceae bacterium
GGCTATCTATCCAAGGACAGCGCCCCCGAAGAACTGATGAAGGCGGTTCGAACCGTGTTGTCGGGGCGGCGCTACGTCAGCGCCGCGCTCGCTGAAATCCTGGTGGCGGATCTGGATGGAGATCCGGACAAGCCGCTGCACGCGCGCCTGTCGACGCGTGAATTTCAGATCTTTTGCAAACTGGCGGCGGGGCGGGGCGTTTCGGACATCGCCAACGAACTCAGCTTGAGCGTAAAGACGGTCAGCACCTATCGCAGCCGCATCCTGGAGAAGATGAGCTTCACCGCCAATGCGGATATCACCTCCTACGCTTTGCGCAACGGTCTGATCCAATAAGCGGCAGGCCGTGATCCATTCCCAGCCCAGCTCATGCTTTCATAGAGCGACATGTTAATGGTGCGTTCGCTGCGGGTTTTGCTGGTCGAGGATTCCAAGGTATTGACCGAGCGTCTGACCGAGGCCATCAAGCAGATCTCCGACGTGGAATTGATCGGCACGGCGGATAGCGAGTCGGCCGCGCTCGCCGCGGTGAAGCGCGATGCGGTCGACGTGATAATTCTCGACCTGCATCTGAAGCAGGGCACCGGATTCGGCGTCATGCGGGCGCTGGCCACCGCTCAGCAAAAGCCGCGCATCATCGTGCTCACCAATTACGATCTGCCCGAATACAAGAACGCGGCGATCGCGCTCGGCGCGACGCACTTCCTGGACAAGGCGCGCGACTACGGACGTCTCCCGGAAGTACTGCACGAAATCTGCGAAGCGCATCTCTCGAAACACTGAGCGCGGCTTTTTTCCGCCGGTTGAGCCGCCGGGGGACTCTAGCGGGGCGACTCCAGCGCGCCGGATTCGACGCTCAAGCGGCCCGCAGCCTTCGAGGCGAGCGGACGCCCGCCTCCTTGGGCAGCCGCCGGCATCGGCAACATCCTGGCCATGGGGATGCGCGCGGTGATCACGGTGCCTCCCGAGCCGGGGCTGCGAATATCCCACACCCCGTCGAGTCCCGCGATGCGATGACGCATGGAGGAGAGCCCATGCGACGTGCTGTTTGCCAGGCGGGCGGTCGGAATACCCTTGCCATCGTCGGAGATTCTCAAGGTCAGCGTCTCTGCCTCGATGGAAACGAAGAGGTCGGCGGACTTCGCCTCGGAGTGTTTCAAGATATTGGTCAGCGCCTCTTGTGCAATACGAAACACGCCGATGGCTGCGTCGGGGCTGAATTTCAGCTCGGACTCGGGAATGGTTTCGGTGCACTGCAGCCCGGTGCGGCGGCAGGTTTCCTTGTACTGCCAGCGCAGCGCCGTGAACAAGCCCATGTTGTCGAGCAGTGTGGGCCGCAGCTCCTCGACCACGCGACGCTTCAGATCCACCCCGGCGCTCAAAGAATCGTGGATGCGCTTGAAACGCTGCTCGATCGCCGGATCGGATGTCACCAGCCGCTGCTGCAGCCAGGACAGGTCCATGCGCGCCGCGACCAGCAGGCCTCCCAATTCATCATGCAGCTCGCGCGACAACGCCGATTTCTCTTGCTCGGAGACGCCCTGCAAGTGCGTCGAAAGCGCGGTCAGCTCGCGGGTCCGCGCTTCGACCTGCTGCTCCAGTTCCGATTTTTTGTCGTGCAGCGCGGCGGCTTGGAGAGCGCGGCGCCGCATGTCGCTGTAGACCAGGCGGATCGCGAGCAACACCAAGCCGATGTTCAAAACGGCGCCTGCGGCCGAGACCCATCGGGAGAGACGGTAGTCGGTTCGCCATTCAGCATTGGCGGCCGCCGACTCGGCTGCCTCTTCGCCGCGCATGGTTGCAATGATGCCCACGATGGAGTCCATCGTGCGCTTGCCGACATCCGTTCCCACCACGCTGGCCGCCGCGGGTATGCCGCGTTTCTTGAACAGGGCAATACCGTCTTCCAGCTCGCCGAGCTCTTTGCCCGTCAGAATGCGCAGCTGGTGAAACTCGCTGCTGCTCTCATCGCCCCCATATGCATCATGCAGCCGGTCGAGCGAGCGGGCGACCTCGGTCACGGCCGACGCGTAAGGGGCAAGATAGCCGGTTTCTCCGGTCAGCAGGAACCCGCGCTGAGCGGATTCGGCATCGGTGATGAGGCCGGCGAACTCATTGAGCGCCTGTTCCCGCAGCTGCGAGCGATGCGCCCGCTCATTGGTGGCGTTGAGACGGGTCTGGCCGGCCGCGGCGAGGAAGAAAAGGCCGACGAGGAAGCCGACCAGCAGGATGGGCGGCAGCGCGATGTACCATCGTCCGATGTCACCCAGCTCCTCACCCAGGATTTTCATGTAAAGTGCCCACGTTGCAGGCCATCAGTCTAACATGTGAGCCTATTCCTACAGGCGGCCCCGGGCCGAAACCGATGGTCCCGCACTGCGGGCATCGGCACAGTCCCCGATGCGGTTACGCAATGGGGGACCGCCGGCCAACCCACTCGAGGAGATGGAAATGGAAGCGAATTTTGACGACACGGCGGACCCGGTGCGCGCCACGGGTCGCCGCGTGAAGGGTGATTTGAACGATGGTCTGAGCGATATCAAAAGCGCCGCTTCCGGCGAGATCAAAAATCTGATCGCGGATGTCGAAGATCTCATGGCACGCATCGCGGACCTGAAAGATGCCGATGTCGTTCGCGTGCGGGGCAAGGTGCAGCGCGCGGTTGACGCCGCCAAGCAAAATCTGTCGGACAGCGCGGATTCCATCCGGCGCCAGGCGCAGAACGTTGCCGGCACCGCGGATGACTACGTGCGCGAGAGCCCGTGGCAGGCAATCGGCATCGCAGCACTCGTCGGCGCAGTGGTGGGCATATTGGCGACGCGACGTTCCTGAAGATTTAGGCCAAGACAGTGCGAGGGTTATGGTCACTGCCTAGAGCCGCCCCTGCGCTGATGCGCCATATCGGCGCCTATGTGGAATTGGCCGGACTGGACCTCGCACGCGCGCAACGGGAGATCATGGCGCAAGTCGTGGCGTCCGCGATCATCGCGATCTGCGCCTTGTTTGCGGTATTCCTGCTCTGCCTCGGCGTCATCGCCTATACCTGGAACACGCCTTATCGCTTGGCGGCCATTGCCTGGATGGCCGGCGGCTTCATCGTCGTTGCCATCGGCGCCGCACTGTACCGCGCGCGCGCGGCCCGCGCCCGCTCTCCGCTGCTCGGCGACGTGCAGCGCGAGTGGCAGGAAGATCGGGTGCTTCTCGAGCGGATTTTATCCGCGGATGGGGAATGAAGTGGCGGACCGCGATGCCGCTGCGAGAGACCTGATACGCAGCCGGCTCGCGCAGTCTCGCGAAGAATTGCGCCTGCTGCTCGATCCGCCGCCGGCGCCTGCCGACGGCGGTCGGACATCGGCCAATGGACACGCCGGATTTCCGCGCAGCCGCACCATGCAGATGCTCTTGAGCGGCCGCGGCGTGGGGACCTTGGGCGCGCTCGCCGGCGGGTTGCTCATCGCCCGGCCGGCGCTTGCTTTGCGGCTGTTGCGGCTGGTGCCCGCCGGCAGCGTGGCCAAGATACTCATGTCCAAGGCGATGAGCGCGCTCAGGTCCAAGGCCCAGAGCGGACCCTAGCGCTCATCGATCTGCGTCACCCCAACGTGATTTCGCCGTAGTGATAACGGCCATCGTCCACGAGCTTGATTCCGCAAGCGGTGCCGCGTTCGCCGCCTGCCGCGCCGTCTTCGCCCGGCGACGCGCCGCCGAGGTCTTTGCCGTCGAGCGTCGCTTGCGCAATGCCGCGGTTCACACCGCGGGGATTCTTCACGGTGATGCGATAGCGCGAGTCCCCTAGCTTGTAGGTGAATTCGAATCCCGCCCAAGCATGGGGAATGCAAGGGTCGATGATCAGCGTGCTGCCGCGCAGCTGGATTCCCAAAATGCCTTCGACGGCCGTGCGGTACATCCAGCTTGCCGAGCCGGTGTACCAGGTCCATCCGCCGCGCCCCACGTGCGGCGCCGCCGAGTAGACATCCGCGCAGACCACGTAGGGCTCGACTTTGTAGCGATGAATGCTGGCGCGTGTGCTGGCATGGTTGATCGGATTGAGGAGCGAGAACAATTCGCCCGCCCGGTCGCCGTCGCCCAAGAGCGCAAAAGCCAACGTCGTCCACATCGCCGCGTGCGTGTACTGGCCGCCGTTCTCGCGCAAACCCGGCGGGTACGCCTTGATGTAGCCGGGATCCTTTGCGCTGTGATCGAACGGCGGCGTGAACAGTTTGACCAGGCCGTCGCTGCGGCTGACCAACTGGGTGTTTACGGCGGACATGGCGCGCTGCGCGCGGCCGCGCTCCGCGGCGCCGGAAATCACCGCCCAGGATTGCGCCACGGAGTCGATGCGGCATTCATCGCTGGAAACAGAGCCTAAAACCGTGCCGTCGTCATAGTAGCCGCGTCGATACCAATCGCCGTCCCACGCCTCGCGCTCGATGGCCTGCTGCAGCGCGACGGCGTGCTTGCGCCAGGCGTCGGCGGTAGCTTTCGCGCCGCGCGTGGCGGCAATGGGGGCAAAGCGCATCAAGGCGGCGTACAGGAACCAGGCGAGCCATACGCTCTCACCGCGACCCAAGATCCCCACGCGATTCATGCCGTCGTTCCAATCGCCGGTGCCGAACAGCGGCAGCCCATGCGAGCCTAGCTCCAAGCTGGAGTCGAGCGCGCGAACGCAATGATCGAACAACGGCGCGGAATCCGCGGGCGGCGGCGCGGAAAAATGCTCCATCGTGCCCGGCTCCAGCGGTCCGCCGCTCAAAAAGGGCACCGGCTCATCGAGCACCTTCAAGTCGCCGGTGACTTCGAGATAGTGAGCGGCCACGAACGCCAGCCAGACGCGGTCATCGGATACGCGCGTCTTGATGCCCTGGCCCGATGTGGGCAGCCACCAATGCTGCACGTCGCCCGCGGCGTACTGCTGTGAAGCGGCACGCAAGATGTGCTCGCGCGCGGTCGCGGGCGAGGACACGCACAAGGCCATGACGTCCTGCAGCTGGTCGCGATAGCCATAAGCGCCGCTCGATTGATAAAAAGCGGTGCGTCCCCATACCCGGCAGCTCAAGGTTTGATACAGCAGCCAGCCATTGGCCAGGATGTCCATGGATCGATCCGGCGTTTTGACTTGGATCACGCCCAAGGTTCGATCCCAAAAATCCGTCACGCCCTTGAAGACCGCGTCGAGATTCTCGGTGCGGTAGCGTTCGATCAGGGCGAGTGCCGCGCCTGAGGAACTCTCCTCGCCGAGCAGCAGCGTCAGCTCGACCCCTTCGCCCGCCTTCAAGCTGAGTCTCGTTTGCATCGCGCCGCAAGGGTCCAGGCCTCCGCCGACGCGGTTGCAGAGCTCTTGGGGCCCCAAGAGCGCCGCCGGCTCCGCCAGAGTACCGTGGCGTCCGATGAATTCCGTGCGGTCGGCCGTGCAGCTTTGCTGCCGTCCGGCCATGTCCAGGAATGCAACGCGCGACTTGAAATCCGCCGTCCACGGATTGCGCGCCAGCAGTGCCCGCGTCTCAGGATCGATCCCGGTGATGATGAAGGGCGCGGCGCGGTTGTTCTGGTTGCCCAGCATCCAATTCACGTAGTGAGTGACCGACACGTGCCGCGGCCCATCGGAGGCGTTGACGATCTTGAGCCGCGAGATCTTGATCGGATCTTCCAGCGGCACGAATTGAGTCAGGCTGAGCGCGATACCGTGCGAGGTGTGCTCGGTGCGCGTGTAGCCGAAGCCGTGGCGCACCACGTACACGGAAGTTCGTTCGCGGATGGGCAGGGGCGTGACGCTCCACAAGTCGCCGGAATCCTCATCGCGGATATAAATCGCCTCCGCGGGCGTGTCGCTGACCGGATCGTTGGACCAGGGCGTGAGCTGATTTTGCTGCGCGTTCAGCGACCAGGTACTGCCCGCGCCGTCGGCGGAGACCAGGAAGCCGAACTGCGGGTTGGCGATGACGTTGATCCACGGGGCGGGCGTCCATTGGCCGTCATCGAGCACCACGGTGTACTCACGCGCGCCGGAATCGAACCCGCCTAAGCCATTGAAGTACTCGAGTGCGGGGACCAAGTGCGGCACATGGGTGCGCAACTCCTCGCCGCTGTTCTCGCGCCGCAGGCGTGCGCCGCCCGCCGGCCCTTCGGGGCGCGCACTCTGCTCACGCAGCCCAGCGCGTCCGGTAAACACTGCACGTGCCGCGATTTGCAGGAAATCCTGCTCTTCCGCCGGCACGGCATCGGCACGCAGTGCAATGACTTTGCCCCGGCCGGAGGCTTCCTCGCGCCGCTTCGCGGCATTCTGAATGGCGGTATCCACCGCCGTTTGCACCGCCGCGGCCGCGGCGGGCGGGGCTGCGTTCAAGATGACGAGGTCCGCCGCGAGGCACTTGGATCGCCAATAGCTTTGTGCACGCAACAGTTGCTTGACTATGTCGGCGCCGCCTTGCTCCTCGATGCGGCACAACACGAGGGGCAGGTCTCCGGACACGCCGTGCTTCCACAACTCGGGCTGGCCGAGCTGATTGCGCGCCAGCAGCTCGGGCGAGGCACGCAGCGACGGGTCGGAATATAGAATCCGCGCGGCGATGTCCTGAAACAGCTGCGTGTCCTCACAGCTTAAGCCAAGATCACGCAGCTGAACTTCCGCCTTGGCCCAGGACAGCGTCTTGGCGCGCTGAAACGCCGCTTCGCTGCCGAGCTTATCGACCAGGCTCAGGGCTTGCGCACGATTGGCGCCGATGCCGGTCCAGAACGACGCATGGATGGTTTCGCCGGGATCGATGCGCACGCGCCTCCGCAGCGCCAACACCGGATCGAGCACCGTCCCCACGGTGTTCGACAGCGGCCTTGCATCCATGATGGACACGGCATTGCGCACGTCGTGACCGCGTCCGATGAAGCGGGCGCGGTCGGTCTCGAATTGCAGGCCGCCGATCGCTTCGCCATCAAGAGAACTGAAGTGCACCATCCACGGCTGGCCTTGCCCCGGCTCGCGCGGCCGGCGGGTCGCCAGCAAGGCGCCGCGTTCGGCGACGAACTCGGTTTGCACGAACATCTTCGAGAATGCCGGATGTGCTGCATCGGCGCTCGCCGGACTCAATACCACTTCCGAGTAGGATGTGAGCTCGATCTCGCGCACGCCGCTGCCTTCGTTGGTGAGCGACAAATGCCGGACCTCCGCGTCGTCCTCGACCGAGACGAAGATCTGCATGATGGTGCGGATGGGCCCGTCCTTGCGGCGAAACTCCGCGCGGTCCTCGAAGAATGCGACCTCGTAGAATTCGGACTCCCGTCCGATCGGTTGATAGCCCGCGGACCAGACATGACCGTTGAACACATCGCGCAAGAAAATGTAATACCCCCAAGGATCGCAGGTGGGGTCCTCGCGCCAGCGGGTCAGCGCGATGTCGCGCCAGCGGCTGTATCCTGAGCCGGCCGCCGTGAGCATCAGAGAATAGTTCCCGTTCGACAGCAGCTGGGTGCGCGGCGTCGCGTGATACGGGGAGCTGAAACGGCGGGATGGATCTACCGGCATTGCACTCGAGTTTACCGGGATCTCAAGGTCGGGATCTCAAGGTTGCTGCGGCCGGGTACATCGCGCTCGAAATCTCGCGGGGTGGGGTGCTAATGCCGGCCGCCGCAAAACGTGCGTACGGGGGCTTGGCAGAGATTACTTTAGCCCCGGATTCTCGCGGAGACATACCCGTCGCAGCGTGCATAGATTGATGTAAGTGCCGCTTCACTGCGATCGGTGCATCAACTCGAGAGAGCGTAATCCTATACCTACACCCGTCATGGATTCAGCTTCCAGATATCGAGATTGATGGCGGCAATGAATGTCACCCACAAGAAGTACGGCACCAAGATGGCCGCCGCGGCCGGCCGCACGCGCGCGAATTCGCGCATGGTCCAGCCCACCGCCAGCCACAGCGCAACGACATCGAACAGGCCGGCACCGATATTCTTCAAGCCGAAAAACGCCGAGGCCCATAGCGCATTCAGCAGCAGCTGAACGGCATAGGCGCTGATCGCCGCCGTTCGGCCGCGATGATAGCGTTCGCGCCAAATAATCCAGGCAGCAATGGCCATCAGCACATACAGAAAGGTCCATATGGGTGCAAACCATCTTTGCGGCGGCAGCCAATCGGGCTTGACCAGCAGGGCGTACCAGTGCGCGGCCGTTGCCGAGAAGCCCGGCGAGAACATCGCGCCCAAGGCTCCGGCTCCCAAGGCCAGCACCAGAAACAGCGCCAGCGCCGGAAAATTCGGCCGCGAATTGCGGCCGCGATAGCTGGTGGAACTCTCGATGGGAATTCTCATTCGATCCGCAGCCTGCCCACCTTTAGTCTCACGTACAGAAGGATGGCCGCAATCATCTGCAGCCCGCCGAACCACCGATATTGCGTGGTCAGCGCCAGCCAGATCAATCCCGACAGCCACAGCACGCCAGCGGCCCATCTCACATCGCGGCGCAGCACAGCGGAGCGCAGGTCCGCGCGCAGCAGCGCCACCTCCCTGTCGACGGCGGGCGCCGTGCCTTCGGCCGCCTCGCGCACGCCGGTCTGCACAATTTGCGGTATCTGGCGCAAGGTGAGCAGCGCATCAGGCCAGTGGGCGCGGATCTCGCGAAAAATGGTGCGCGGACTCGTGCGCTCACGCATCCATTCGCGCAACACCGGCTGAGCCGTCTTCCACAGATCCAGCTCGGGATAAAGCTGTCTTCCCAGGCCTTCGATGTTAAACAGGGTCTTTTGCAGCAGGATCAACTGCGGCTGCACCTGCATGTCGAAACGCCGCGCCGTCTCGAACAACCGGATCAGCACTTGCGCGAAGGAAATTTCCTTGAGCGGCTTGTTGTAGATGGGCTCGCAGACCGTGCGCACCGCCGACTCGAGCTCGTCGATGCGCGTGCCCTTCGGCACCCAGCCGCTCTCGATATGCAGCTTTGCGATGCGGCCGTAGTCGCGCTTGAAGAACGCCATGAAATTCTCGGCCAGGTAATGCTGATCGCGTGGCCGCAGCGTGCCGACGATGCCGAAATCCACGGCCGCGTAGCGCGGATTCTTCGGATCATCGATCTGCACGAAAATATTGCCCGGATGCATGTCGGCGTGAAAAAAATTATGCCGAAACACCTGGGTGAAAAATATCTCGACCCCATTCTCGGCGAGTTTCGCGATGTCCGTGCCGCGCGCCCGCAGTTCCTCGACCTGGCTGACGATGATGCCGTGAATGCGCTCCATCACCATGACATTCTGGCGGCAGTAGTCCCAGTGAATTTGCGGCACGTACAGCAATGAGGAGCCGGCGAAATTGCGTTTCAACTGCGAGGCATTGCCCGCCTCGCGCATCAGGTCCAGTTCATCGGTGACGGTCTTGCGGTATTCGCGCACCACTTCGATGGGCCGCACCGGGCGCGCTTCGATCCAATACTCGTCGGCCAGTGCCGCCAGCGCATCCAGCACTTCAAGGTCCAGATCGATGACCTCGCGCATGCCCGGGCGCAGCACCTTGACCACCACCTCGTCGCCATTCTTCAACGTAGCCGCATGCACCTGCGCGATGGAGGCGGCCGCCAGCGGCACGGCTTCGAAGCTGCCGAAAATCTCATGCAGCGGCTTGCCGAATGTCTTCTCGATCATCGCGACGGCGATGTCGCCGGGAAAGGGCGGCACGCGGTCTTGCAGTTTTGCCAGCTCGTCGGCGATATCAACCGGCAACAGGTCGCGGCGCGTCGAGAGCGCCTGGCCGAATTTCACGAAAATCGGCCCCAAATCCTCGAGTGCCAGACGCAGACTCTCGCCGGGTGTGCCGCCGATGCGCCGCTGGAACCAGGTCCAGGGCGAGACAAAAAACAGATAGCGCAGCGGCCGATATAGATGCGTCGCCCGTACGAATTGGTCGAGCCGGTGCCGGACCAGCGCCCGCTGAATTTGCAGCAACCGTGCCAGCACCCGCAGCCGCATCAGCTGCCCTGCATCCGCTGCTCGATCCCTCGCAGGCGGGCTTCGATCCGGTCGACGCCGTCACGCGCGGAATCGACGCCGCGCAGGAACTCTTCCAATTCGGTCTTGGTGACCAAGTCGCGGCCCTCTTCCTGCAGGTATTCGGCGATGTTCTCGCCGGCGGTGCGCCGTGCGCGGCGCGCCCAAGTCCGCACGCTCCGGGTCAGCTGCGACAGATGCCGCGCCGGCATGTCGCCCAACCAGCGGGACAGCTCCTCCTCCAAATCCGGACGTGCCGCCGCAAACAGATCGCGGTACAGATTGGCGATTTCGGCATCACCGCGAATCTGCACCGATGATCGACCTTGCGGCGGGGATGCGGTTTTGAGCAGCCGCAAGATCGCGGGCGCGGAACCGGAAATGACCGCATCCGCGGGCGAGTCATCGCCCTGAAGCAGCGCCAGGCGCCCGGCGCCGGACGCGGAGCGAATCCGCGTGATGCCCTCGACATCGACCTGCAGGCTGGTGCCGTCGAGACGCTTGATCAGCGACTGGGCTTGCGTCGATGCCGCGATGTTGCGATTGAAGACCGCTTCGGCCGATGCCAACCACGCCGGAGTCGCAGGCATGCCGGGCCCCTAGACCTTGTAGCCGCGATGCACGGCGACGATGCCGCCGGTCAGATTGTGATAGCGCGCCTGGCCGAAACCCGCGTCGCGCAACATGCCGAGCAGGGTCTCTTGATTCGGATGCATGCGGATCGATTCGGCCAGATATCGATAGCTGTCGGCGTCTTTTGCGACCAACTCTCCCAAGAACGGCAGCACCTTGAAGGAATACGCGTCGTACAACGGTTTTAGGCCCGGCGCCGTCGGCGTCGAGAATTCGAGCACCAGCAATTGACCGCCGGGCTTCAAGACACGGTGCATGGATTTGAGCGCCGCCGCCTTGTCGGTGACGTTGCGCAGGCCGAAGCCGATGGTGACGCAGTGGAAGGCATTGTCCTCAAAGGGCAGGCGCTCCGCGTCGGCGACGATGCACTCGACGTTTCCTACATGGCCCGCATCGAGCAGGCGGTCGCGGCCGATTTCCAGCATGGCCGGATTGATATCCGACAGCACCACGCGCCCGCCCTTGCCGACCTGGCGCAAAAGTCCCGCGGCAAGATCGCCCGTGCCGCCGGCGACGTCCAAGGCGCATTGCCCGGGGCGCAGACCCGTGAGCGACAGCGTGAAGTGTTTCCACAAGCGGTGAGCGCCGAAGGACATCAGATCGTTCATGACATCGTACTTGCCGGCAACGGAGGCAAACACCGCCCTGACTCGCGCGCCCTTGTCCGCCGCCGCGACCTTCTCGAAACCAAAATCCACCCTATGATCTGAGTCAGCCATGGCACCCTTTCATGCTTGAGGCCGCATTGTATCCGACTAGGGCTTAAGGCTTTGGCGCGTTGGGACCGGCTGAAATATCAGCCTCGGCGCAGCGCTTCTGATAACGCGCCCAATTCGCTGCGCGATCCTTGCCCAGCTGATAGAGGACGCTCCAGGAGTACAGCCCCGTATTGTGGCCATCATCGAAGAACAGCCGCAGAGCGTAGTTGCCGACCGGCTCGATGCCGCCGATCCCGACCTGGTGCTTGTCCCGCACCAGCGCTCCTTCGCCGCCGCCGTGGCCTTTGACTTCCGCAGAAGGCGAAAACACGCGCAGGTATTCGAACGGCAATTCGAAATGCGCGCCGTCATCGAAGCGCACCTCGAGCAGCCGCGATTCGGTGCGCAGCTTGATGCCGGTGGGCTGCGGCGCGCGCTGCGAGTCCGGCCTGTGCGAATCGCGCGGCCCATTCGGCGCGCTCAAAGGATGTACCGCGACAAGTCCTGATCCTTGACCAGCTCGCCCAAGTTCCCTTCGACGTACTCGCGATTGATCACCACGCGGGTGCCATTGCGGTCGGCCGCGTCGAAGGACACGGTCTCGAGCAAGCGCTCCATCACCGTGTGCAGACGCCGCGCGCCGATATTTTCGGTGCGCTCGTTGACCTCGAAGGCCACCTCGGCGAGCCGCTGCACGCCGGACTCCGCGAATTCCAGCGTCAAGCCTTCAGTGGCCATCAACGCCGAGTACTGGCGGCACAACGATGCGTCCGGCTCCGTCAAGATCCGCACGAAATCGCCTACCACCAGCGGCTCGAGTTCGACGCGGATCGGCAAGCGGCCCTGCAGCTCGGGAATCAGGTCGGAGGGCTTCGACATATGGAACGCGCCGGACGCGATGAACAGCACATGATCGGTCTTGACCGTGCCGTACTTGGTGTTCACGGTGCAGCCTTCCACCAAGGGCAGCAAGTCGCGCTGCACGCCCTCGCGCGACACGTCCGCGCCCATGGTTTCCTGCCGCCGCGCGATCTTGTCGAGTTCGTCGATGAACACGATGCCGTTTTGCTCGGCATTCTCGACGGCGCGCAGCTTCAGCTCTTCCTCGTTGATCATTTTCGACGCTTCTTCATCGACCAGAAGCTTCAACGCCTCCTTGATCTTCACCTTGCGGGTGCGCGTGCGGCCGCCGCCCAAATTTTGAAACATGCCCTGCAACTGCTGGGTCATTTCTTCCATGCCCGGCGGGGCCATGATTTCTACCCCCAGCGGCATGGCGCGCACCTCGATCTCGACCTCGCGGTCGTCCAGCTCACCCTCGCGCAGCATTTTGCGGAAGCGCTGGCGCGTGTCGTTGTCCTTGAGGCCCGTCTCGGCGGTAAAGCCCGCCTGGACCCCCGGCAAAAGGATATCCAGCACCCGATCCTCCGCGGCGTCCGCTGCATGGTGCCGCACCTTCGCCATCTCCTCTTCTCGCGTCATTTTGACGGAGATCTCTACAAGATCGCGGACGATCGAGTCAACTTCTCGTCCAACATAGCCCACTTCGGTGAATTTGGTCGCTTCTACCTTGATGAACGGCGCTTTGGCGAGCCGCGCTAATCTGCGCGCGATTTCGGTCTTACCGACGCCGGTGGGGCCGATCATGAGGATGTTCTTCGGCGTGATTTCGGGCCGCAAGGCTTGGTCGACTTGCTGGCGCCGCCAACGGTTGCGAAGGGCGATAGCCACCGCGCGCTTGGCCGCCTTCTGGCCGACGATGTGCTTGTCGAGTTCCTCGACGATTTCCCGCGGGGTCATCTGCGACATCAGGAGCTTGCCTGAGTTTTCAACATGAGCAGCGCTCCTACAATTCCTCGATGGTGAGGTTGCGATTGGTATAAATGCAGATGTCCGCCGCGATGTTGAGCGAGCGCTCGACGATGTCGCGCGCGCCTAAGTCGCTATGCATGAAGGCCAGCGCCGCCGCTTGCGCAAAGCCGCCGCCCGAGCCGATGGCAATCAAGTCGTGCTCCGGCTCGATGACATCGCCCGTCCCCGAGATCACATAAGTGCTCTCGAGATCGGCGACGCAGAGCAGGGCCTCCAGGCGGCGCAGGCTCCGATCGCTGCGCCAGTCTTTTGCCAGCTCGATCGCCGCCCGGGTGAGATTGCCGAACTTCTCCAGCTTGCCTTCGAACCGCTCGAACAGCGTGAAGGCGTCGGCCGTGCCGCCGGCAAACCCCGCCAGCACCTTGCCGCCGTAGAGCCGGCGCACCTTGCGCGCATTGGACTTCATCACGCTTTGTCCCAACGTGACTTGGCCGTCGCCGCCGACCGCGACGTGGCCTTTGCGGCGCACGCCAAGGATGGTGGTGCCGTAAATACGATCGGGATCGTGATTCATAGGAATCCTTCTAGCGTGGGGACTGGTCCAGTCCGTTTCAAGCCGTGCGAGGCCGGCGTCGCGCTCGCGGATGGGCGGCGTCATAAACGCTGGCCAGGTGCTGAAAATCCAGGTGCGTGTAAACCTGGGTGGTGCTGATATCCGCGTGCCCCAAGAGTTCCTGGACGCCGCGCAAGTCACCGCTCGATTCCAACAAATGCGTCGCGAAGGAATGGCGAAACATATGCGGGTGAACGTGCTGCGACAGGCCCTGGCGGCGCGCCCAGGTGCCCACGCGCAATTGCACGGCACGAACCGACAGACGCTTGCCCGTCTTTCCCACGAACATCGGGCCCGCATGCGCCCCCAACATCGGGCCTGCATGCGCCGCTGCCGAGCCCGGGTTTTTCCGGATGAGCACGGCACGCTCGGCAAGCCATCGCTTCAATGCCTCAACGGCGTAGCGTCCGATGGGCACGATGCGCGTCTTGGCGCCCTTGCCCAGCACCCGCACGGTCCGGTCCTTCAAGTCCACGGCGGCGGTATCGAGGCCCACCAGTTCGCTCAAGCGCAGGCCGGAGGAATAGAACAGTTCCATCATGGCTTTGTCGCGCGCCGAGAGCGAATCGTCGGCGCGAAAGTCCAACAGCCGCGCCATCTGGTCCGCGTCCAGGGTCGCGGGCAGGCGTTTCTTGGTCTTCGGCGCACGCACTTCCTGGGCGGGACTATTCCCGGCATGTCCTTCGCGCATCAGGTACTCGTAAAAGGAGCGCACGGCCGAGAGGCGCCGCTGAATGCTGCGCGGTGCGATGCCGGCGGCGTGTTCGGCCGCCGCGAAGGCGCGCACCTGAAAATTATTCAAATCCGACCAGCGCTGCACATTGCGCCGTTCGCAAAAGGCCGCCAGAGCCTTAAGGTCGTGCCGGTACGCGGCGAGCGTATGGCCGCTCATGCGGCGCTCGATAAGCAGATGCGAGAGAAATCGCTCGATCCGGCCGCGTTCGCTTGCGTCCAAACGAAAACGTCAGCGCGTCAGCGCATAGGTCACGAGCTCGCCGATCCGCAGCAAGAATTCGGTGCTCATGCCCGGATGAAAGCGTTCCGCATCGCTGGCGCCGATCGCCAGGATGCCGAGCGCACCTTTTTGACCCAAAGGCGTGAGCGCCACGGAGCCGATGGCCACCGCATCCTTGCCGAACAGGTAGTCTCGCTGTGCATCGCGCACCTGTCCGCAACGCGGCTTGCCGGAACTCAACAGCGAATCGAACGTCCGCATGTCCTCGTCGATCGGATTGGCGATGCGCAAGAACCGCCCCACCTCCGGTTCCAGCGCGCGCGCTTCCTCCAAAAACAGCACCAGGACCGAATTCATCGCGTCGAAATCCTCGCGCAGCGAAGTCTCTACGGCGCTGATCGATTCCGCCAGAGTGCGTGTGCGGATCAAGCGTTGGCTCAGGCGATGGATCCGATCCGCGAGCCCATCATTGGCGCGCGCCACATCGACCAGTTCTTTGAGCTTGCGTTCCAGCGCCTGGTTGCGTTCGCGCAGCACCTCGACCTGGCGTTCCACCAAGCTCACGGTGGACGCCCCTTCGCGCACATGCGGCAGACGTAGCTTGGTCAGCAGCTGCGAGTTGCGCTCGAAAAAATCCGGGTAGGTTTGCAAGTACTCCGAAACAGTGGTGTCGTTGAGGACATCCTGATTGATCCCGCGCGCGTGACTCGTCGTCATTGTCTGGCTCCCGTGAATCGCGTTAAATCGATTGAACCTGTGTAAACCGTGGTCGCGGGGCCGGTGAGCCAAATATGCTGACCTGGGCCCTCCCAAGAAACCTTGGCGGTGCCGCCCGGCAAATCCACCCGCACCTCGCCGTCGAGCAACCCCTGCCGCACGCCGACCGCGACCGCCGCGCATGCGCCGGTGCCGCAGGCTTGGGTTTCTCCGGCGCCGCGCTCGAAGACTCGCAGAAAAATATGACCGCGGTCGACCACATGCATGAAGCCGACGTTGGCGCGATTGGGAAAATGCGGATGGCGCTGAATGCTCGGTCCCCAGAGATCAACCTGTGCCGTGCGCACATCCGCAACACGCAGCACTGCGTGGGGGTTGCCGAGCGACAAGGCACTCATGGCAAGGTCCTTGCCCTCGATGGTCAATGAAAATTCCGCCGGTTGGTCGAATTCGGGGATGCCCATGTCCACCGACACCAAGCCGTCGTCGCGCACCCGCGCGCGCACGCGGCCGCCGGGGCTGCCCATGATGAGATCGCGCCCCAGCTCGGGGGCGCGCGCGTAGAGCAGCGCCGCGATACAGCGCGCGCCATTTCCGCATTGTTCGACCTCGCTGCCGTCGGAATTGAAAATCCGGTAAAAGACGCGGCTCGCCGGATCGCGCGGCGATTCCAGCATCAGCGCCTGATCGAAGCCCACGCCCGTGTGGCGATCGGCGAGGGCGCGCAGCGTCCTTTCGTCCAGGAGAGTGTCTGCGGCTACGGCGGCGGCGTCGAACACCAGGAAATCGTTGCCTAGGCCCTGCATCTTCAGAAACTCGATGCGCATACTTGAGGAGCATAGCCGATGCGGCAAATTTCCGCTCGGGGTTGCCTCATGTTCGAGTAAAGTTCCACCCTACAAGTACAACAAACCCGGGGAATTATGCGTCACGTAATGGTATTGAACGCGAAGGGCGGATGCGGCAAGAGCACGCTCAGCACCAACATTGCCGTCTTCTTTGCCCGCGACGGTCACAAGGTCTGCATCGCGGACTATGACCCGCAGCGTTCCAGCCTCGATTGGCTCGGCAGTCGCCCCGTGGACCTGCCGGCGATCAGCGGCGCCGCGGCATTCGACGATGGGCTGCGCAACGTGCCGCGCAATACTGAGGTTCTGGTCATCGATGCGCCCGCGCGCGTTCACGGCCCGGAACTCAACGAACTGGTGCGGCGCGCGGAAACCATCCTCGTGCCGGTACTGCCCTCGAGCATCGACATGAAGGCCTGCGGACACTTCATGGCCGAGCTGCTCGAGATCGGCAAGGTGTCGCGCAAGCAGGCACGCCTCGCGGTCATTGCCAATCGCGTGCGCGAGCACACTCTGGTGTATGAGGAATTGGATCAATACTTGAGCAAGCTCAAAGTCCCGTATCTCGGGCACTTGCGCGAGGCGCAAAATTACGTGCGCGCCTACTCGCGAGGCATGGGGGTGCTCGAGCTGCCTGAATATCTCGCCTGGCCGGATTGGAAACAATGGGAGCCGATCCACGAGTGGCTCGACAGCAAGCGCAGTCAGCCGAGCGCCTAAGAATACGGCCGCTCCGGTTGCGCGCCGGCAAGCCGGTCGCGGTACGATAATCGACGCGTGATCGTCACCGTCGCCAACTCCAGCCGCCGCTTCGAGGCCGCAGCGGACCAGCCGCTCTTGGATGCGGCACAGGGCGCCGCCCTGAACTTGCCGCACAGCTGCAAGGGCGGCAACTGCGGCGCCTGCAAAGCGCGACTCGTGCGCGGCGAAATCAATTATCCGAACGGCACGCCCTTGGGCTTGTCCGCGGCCGAGATCGCCGACGGACTGATCCTGCTGTGCCAGGCGCGGGCGCGCAGCGATTTGGTGCTGGAAACCTTCGAGCTGCAATCCGCGGATAGCACAACGCACAAGCGCTTGCCGTGCCGCATCGAACGTGCAGTCCCGTTGTCGCACGACGTCATGGGATTGTTCCTGCGCCTGCCGCTCGCGGAAAGCTTCCCGTTCGAAGCCGGCCAGTACATCGACATCCTGCTGCCGGGTGGGCGGCGCCGCAGCTTCTCGATCGCATCACCGCCGCACGATGCACGTCCGCTCGAGCTGCACATCCGCCGGGTCGCCGGCGGCGAGTTCACCGACCGCTTGTTTCACGACGACATGCGCAGCTCCTTGCTGACCATCGAAGGCCCGTTGGGCAACTTCACCTACCGTCCCGCCGCGAGCGACGCACGACCCATGCTGCTGATCGGCGGCGGCACCGGCATCGCCCCGCTCCTGAGTATGCTGCGCCACGTGATCGAAAACGGCATATCGCGGGACATGCGGCTCTTCTGGGGCGTCCGCGAAGCGCAGGACCTGTATGCGCAAGCGACGCTCGAAGGGTTGATCCGCCGGGCCGCGACCTTGAGCTACGCGCCCGTGCTGTCCGCGCCCAAGCCCGCCTGGGGCGGACTCACCGGTTGGGTGCACGAAGCGGCATTGAAGGACATCCGCGACCTTGAAGCGGTCGATGTGTACGCCGCCGGCCCGCCGGCGATGATCGGCGCCATTCAACGCGAATATGCCGCGCGCGGCAGCGCCACGAGCTGCCTGTACTTCGATTCTTTCGACTACGCGCCGGACACGCTCGAGCGCCAGCGGATGAGCGCCGCGACCAAGTCCTGATCCTCGGCCGAATCCGCCATAAGCTGAGGCGCCTGCAATCCCAGCGCGCGCAATCCCGATGCCACGCGCTCGCCGGGCACGAGCCAATGTACGCGTTCGAACTCGGAGCGCAGCGCCGGTGTCGCCAGCTTGAGCAGCGATTCGCCGACTCCTAGGCTGCTCGCCGTGATGACGTGGACTTCGCCCGCCGCAAATCGCTCCTGTATTTTCGCCAGCGCTTCCGCGCTCGGAAGCGCCGCCACGCGTTCGTACACGTCGGCGCACGTCACCGACGCTCCGCGCTGCGTGAGTTCTCGTTGGAGCAGTTGCCGGCCATCGCGTCCCTTTACAACCAAGATGCGGTGCCCGGCGACACGTTCCAGCCGCGGATCCTTGAGCAGTCCTTCCGTGTCGGTGGAATCACGAGGCTGTATGGCCACGCGATATCCCGCCTGGTTCAACGCTCGCGCCGTCGCTGACCCCAAGGCCGCCAGGTTGAGGCCGCGTTTCTGATCGAGAAAGGAAACTCCGAAGCGCACCGCATTGGCACTGGTGAAAATTATGACGTCGAAATTCTCGAGGGCGCCTAACTTCTCAGCCAGGGCGCGCCGCTCCTGCAGCGCTTTGATCTCGATGGCCGGCAGGCGCAGTGTGCTCGCGCCTTGATTTTCCAACAACCGGCACAGCGGCATCGCCTGCAGTTCGGGTCTGGTGACGAGGACGCCGACGCCGTGAAGAGGGCGCATCGCTAGCGTATGCGCAAGCGCTCGAGCAGCGGTGCGGCACCGGCCGCCAGCATGCGCTCGGCCAACTGCCTTCCCAGCGCCGCCCCGGTCTCCGCGCGGCCCGATATCGTATCGTGCAACAGCAGCGAGCCGTCGGGCTCCGCGACGAGCCCTCGCAGCGTGACCTGATCCGCGTCGAGCTCGGCATAGGCCGCGATGGGCGATTGACAGCTGCCCCCGAGCCGAGCCGCAAATGCGCGCTCGGCGTTCATACCCAAGCGCGTCGGCGGATCCTCGAGCGCTTTTAAAATTTCGACGGTACGGGCATCGTTGTGACGGCATTCGATGCCGATCACACCCTGCGCGACCGCCGGGAGGCACACCTTGGCATCGAGGCGCGCGGTGATGCGCGACTCCAGCCCTAGGCGAATGAGGCCTGCGCAGGCCAGGACGATCGCGTCCATGCGCGCTCCGCCGGAGCCTGCCGCGTCGAGCTTGCGCAGCCTTGTATCCACGTTGCCGCGCAGCGATTCGATGCGTAGATCCGCGCGCAACGCTCGGATCTGCGCCTGCCGGCGCAGGCTCGAGGTGCCGACCACGGCGTTGCGCGGCAGGTCCTCTATGCGCGCTATGCCCGAGCTCGTCACCATGGCGTCGCGCGGATCGGCCCGCTTCAGCACGGCGGCGATGATCAATCCGTGGGGAAGATCGGCCGGCACGTCTTTCATGGAGTGCACGGCGATGTCGGCGCGCAGCTCTTCGATCGCGATCTCCAGTTCCTTGATGAACAGGCCCTTGCCGCCGATGGCAGCCAAGGTGCGATCCTGAATGCGATCGCCTTGCGTCAGCAGCGGCACGAGTTCTATGTCGAGCCCCGGATGCGCCGCGCGCAACAAGCCCGCCACGTGCTCCGCCTGCCAGAGCGCCAGTTGACTCTTGCGCGTGGCGATGCGTAGCGGTGCGGTCACTTCGACTCGGGTTTATCGGGGAACAGCCTGGACTTCAGCCGGTAGATCGCGGAGATGTCCTCGTCGCCGAAGCCTTGTGCAATCAACTGTTCATACTGATCGATGGTGGATTCCACCACGGGCAGCACGCCGCCGTGCTTGGCTGCCATCTCGCGGCAGATGCGCAAATCCTTGTCGTGCAGCCGCACCCGGAATCCCGCCGGGAAACTGTTGTTCGCCATGAAGGGCGCACGGTTGACGAAGTACCAGCTCGAGCCTGCGCCCTTGCCCAGCACTTCGATGACTTTCCGCAGGTCCACGCCTTCCTCGTGCGCAAAGGCCATGGCTTCGCCCACCGCCTGGATGATGCCCGCGCACATGATCTGGTTCGTGGCCTTGGTCGCCTGACCTGAACCGCTGCCGCCCATATAGGCCACCGCCTTGCCCATTTTTTCCAGAATGGGCAGCGCGCGATTGAACACCGACTCATCGCCGCCGCACATGATGGCGAGCGACGCCGTTCTCGCCCCCTCGACGCCGCCGCTTACCGGGCAGTCGAGAAATCCCACGCCGAGCGAATTCAGCTGCGCATGGATATCGCGTACCGTGTCTTTGCCGACCGTGGAGCAGTCCATGACGATCATGTTCGGGCTCAAGCCCGGTTCCAGGCCTCCGATGACTTCGCGCAAATCCTTGTCCGCGGACACGCAGATCACCACTGCTTCGCAGTTGCCCGCAAGCTCGGTGAGGCTCGCAAATGCGTGGACTTTCAGCTCCGCGGCGAGCGCCTTGGATTTCTCGGTGGTGCGGTTCCAAACGCCCGTAAGGAGTCCGGCGCGGTGCAGATTGCGCGCCATATTCGCTCCCATGGCACCCAATCCAACGAAGCCTGTTTGCATGTGCTGTCCTCGAGGTCGGCCAAAGGACGTTAGCCTAAGGCTTTGCGCGTTCCGCGGCAAAACACGCGGCGGCAGGGCCCGCACCTGTGAACTTCAAAAGGCTAGGGGCACCCCTTGACGAGAGAGCTCAAGGGCCCTTAGCAAGTGGGCCAAGCGAAGACGCTCAGCGCGTCGCGTCAAGTCGCGCTGTTGCAGATGGTATCGACGTCGCGCTTGGCGTTGAGCCGCTCAGTATCGATTTCTTCGGAGTTCATGAACTGACGTTCACCGTCAGGGCCGGTCTTGTACAGCCTGCGGCCCTCGATCAGTTTTCTATAGCGCTCCTGCGCCTCGGTACATTGCTTGTCGCGGGTTTGCGCGACGTCTTGTTCTACCGCTTTCTTGTCGTCGGCATCTTTGTTGGCAGGCGTGACGGCGCCGCCGCGGGCGGCCGGCGAAGACTGCGTCGCGGTTGCCGGTGCGGAACGGGCGGCGCCCGTATGAGCGATCAAGAGTTCGACGATTTCCGCGTGCACGCCATCGGGCGGCCGATCGCCGTACTGCAATTTACCCTGCGCGTCGACCCACTTGTAGACAACGGCAGAGGCCATGCCCGACCAAGCGATCAAGGCGGCGAACAACAACAGGCGTTTCATCGTCAGTCCTCGCTTAATTGTTACAAGGCACGCGAGCCAGCCTCGCCGGTGCGTATGCGCACCGCCTGGCCCAGATCGGACACGAAGATTTTGCCGTCACCGATTTTTCCCGTGCGTGCTGTCTCGATAATGGCTTCCACAACCCGGTCGACCTGGTCGTCATCGACGGCCAGCTCCAGCTTCACTTTGGGCAGAAAATCAACGACGTATTCCGCCCCCCGATAGAGCTCAGTGTGGCCCTTTTGACGTCCAAAGCCTTTGACCTCTGTCACGGTAATGCCCTGAATACCCACTTCCGCCAGGGCGGCGCGCACATCGTCAAGCTTGAAGGGTTTGATGATGGCGATAACCATTTTCATGCCAAGGCTCCAGGTTTTGTCAAACGCAGTTTAGCAGCGGAAATCAAAAGAAAATTGCTGCGGTACAGCATAAAACATTGAAATCGGTGGCTTATAAACACCCCCAGCGTAACGTCGGGCGTGGATAAAAAAACGGCGCGGATCTTTCAAGGACCAGCGCCGCTGGGATTCGCACCGACGGGGTGTTGGCTGGCTTGCCGGCGCGAGATGCTCCTAAATCGTCAATAAACGGGCGGCGCTCGCTTGGAGGTCCCGTGACCGCGGGATCAAATTGCGTCCGGACCGATTTCGCCGGTCCGAACCCGCAATGCCTGCTCCAAGTCGAGTACCCATACCTTTCCATCGCCGGCACCCCCGGTTCGCGCGACGTTGCAGAGCGCCTCCATCACCTGCTCGGCGATAGCGTCATCCACCGCAAGCTCGATCTTCGCCTTCGGCAGAAAGTCGATCCGATAATCGGCGCCCCGATAGGACTCGATGCGGCCCGGCAACCGGCCGTAGCCGTGCACCTCGGTTACCGTCACGCCTTGAATGCCGATGTCGGTAATCGCCTGCCGGACCTCGTCCAGCTTGAAGGGTTTGACGATCGCGGTGATCAGCTTCATGGATTTGTCCCCGTTTTCACGGGTTATTCAGACCGACTCGCACTCCGGTTCCGCGTACTATGGATTGCAGATTGCAGAATCCGTGCCACGGCCGGCAGATGAAGAATCAACGGGTTATGCAGCAATCGGCCGGTGCGATGCACCCATGTGGCGCGCCGCGCATTGGGCCGTGCGTTAAGCAAGTGCGATGGTTGGCGACATCAAGATGCGGGAGTCGAAGTAGCAATGAGTTTCATCAATACGAATGGCTTGGACGATCTCGCCAAGCGCCTGGCGGATTCCGTGCCCGAATCGCTGCGAGCCTTCGGCCGAGACTTGGAAGGCAATTTCAAGGCCGTGCTGCAGGCGCAGCTGGCCAAGCTCGACCTGGTCACTCGACAGGATTTCGATGTGCAGGTCGCGATCCTGGAACGCACTCAAGCAAAGCTCGGCGCCATCGAAGCGCGCATGAAAGAGCTCGAAGCGAAGCTCGCTTCGGAATAAGAAGCAACGCTTGAGCCGCAGCGTCGAGTTGCAATCCGCATGGTCACTGACGGGCTTGGGCAATGACGAGCATGGGCAGTCACCAGGAAGTGAGCACCGTTTACAGCCGTGCTCCCGCAGGACTTGAAGCCCCGTTGGTCCGCGTCGAGGTGCACTTAAGTAACGGTCTGCCGGGTTTTGCGCTGGTCGGCCTCCCCGAAGCCGTGGTTCGAGAAAGTAAGGAGCGCGTGCGCGCGGCATTGCTCACCGCCGGCTATGAATTTCCGCAGCGGCGCATCACCGTCAACCTGGCGCCCGCTGATTTGCCGAAAGAAGGCGGCCGGTTCGACCTGCCGATTGCCGTCGGCATCCTGGCGGCGGATCACAAGATCAACCCGCGTGCGCTCGAGCGCCGCGAGTTCTATGGAGAGCTCTCCTTGGGCGGTGCGCTGCGGGAGACACGCAAGCTCCTGCCGTCGCTGATCGCCGGCGCGAACAAGGGCAGCGAGATCATTTTGCCTGCCGCGAACGCGCTCGAAGCCAGCCTGCTGCGGGGCGCAAAGCTGCGTTTATTGAGCCGCCTGGACGAAGTCATCGCCGCGCTGTGCGGCAAGGCCAATGGACAAGCGGCTCTTGAGCAACGCCCGGAAAGTTCGCTAAGGCAGCGTTGGCCGCTTTCGATGATTCCGCCGACTGCCAAGACGACACTCAAGCCGATTCCCGATCTTGCCGAGGTTCGCGGCCAGTACGCAGCCAAACGCGCCTTGGAAATTGCAGCGGCGGGAGAACATGGATTGTTGATGATCGGCCCGCCCGGCGCGGGCAAGACATTGCTCGCGCAGCGCTTGCCTGGGCTGCTGCCGCCGTTATCGGAATCGGAGATCCTCGAGGTTGCCAGCTTGGAGTCAGCCGCAGGGCGTAGGCCGAGCACCGGCGGCGGCCGCAGGCCGTTTCGGAGTCCGCAGCACACCGCATCAATGGCCGCCCTGATCGGCGGCGGCGCATTGCGGCCCGGCGAGTTGTCGCTTGCGCACTTGGGCGTTCTGTTCCTGGACGAGCTGCCCGAATTCCCGCGCAACGCGCTCGAGGCATTGCGCGAACCGCTGGAGACCGGGTCGGTCGTCGTCGCGCGCCTGAAACGCACGTGCGAGTTCCCCGCGAAATTTCAGCTGGTTGCCGCCATGAACCCTTGTCCCTGCGGCTATGCCGGCGATCCGCGCGGCCGTTGTCATTGCACCGCAGAGCAGATCCTGCGCTACCGAAACCGCCTCTCCGGACCGCTCATCGACCGCATCGACATTCATATTGAACTGGCGGCATTGCCGGCGGAGCATTTGATGAGCGACATGCGCGAGGCGCGCGACACCGTCGAGTCCACGTCCGCGGTAGCAGTACGCGTGGCCGCGGCACGAAGCCTACAGCTGCAGCGCCAAGGAAAGCTCAATGCACGGCTAACGCCGGCGGAGGTGGCAAGCTCATGTGCGCTCGGCAAGGACTCGCGGGCGCTGCTCTCTACCGCCATTGCGCGATTGGGATTGTCGGCTCGGGCCTATCATCGCGTGCTCAGGATCGCGCGCACCTGTGCGGACTTGAGCGGCGCGCCGGATATTCGCTTCACCGATGTAGCAGAAGCCGTGAAACTTCGCGCGCTGGACCGGCCTACTTGTTGAGCGAAACCATGTAATCCACGGTCATGCGGATGGTCGCATCCGGCCAATTCGTGCCGCCCTTAGGAGGCATGTTGCCCTTACCCGATATCGCGAATTTGTAGAGCGTGTCCTTGCCTTGAGCAATGCGCGGAGCCCACGCCGCATGATCGCCAATCTTCGGCGCGCCATTCACACCGGTGGAATGACAGGCAGAACAAACCTGCATAAACGCCTGCTCGCCCGTGGTCGGCACATTCGCTGCGGGCGCTGCGCCCGCGGGCGAACTCAATGCCGCCAGCGCGGAATTGTCCTTGCCGGCAATGGCGACCTGCGCGAACGGGGCAATGTTCTTCTGCACCTCAGCAAGATGCAATGGCTCCAACAGTACGTGCGCCCCCTGGCTGTCGGCACCGAGGGTGCGCGCAACCGCGAACAAGACGATGGCAAAGGCGACGAGTAAACCGATTACCATACTGAAGGAATTGAAGAACTGGGTATCTGACGATTCTGACTTGGACACGGTAACTCGCTGGTATCAATGGGAAAAGCGCAATGGCGGGCGACAGTATAGCGGCAGCACGCGATTCTCGAAATAGCGCGATTCTCGAAATGGCAGGCTTGCCTCACCGCGCCGCTCATCATTCTGCCAATGACGCGCTCCGCATCCGGTCCAGCGGGGTTTGACCCCCATCGCGCCCTTGCCGAGAACGTGCGTGTAAATCATGGTGGAGCGCACATCCGCGTACCCATCAATTCCTGCACGGTACGAATATCGCAGCCCGCTTCCAAAAGATGGGTGGCAACAATGGCGAAGGGTGCGACAGATCGCCGGCCGAGTAATGCCGGCCCTACGCACTGCCGTTCGCACGGCGCGCTGAATTGCTCTTTCATGAATGTGGTGGCGAATGGGCTTGCCGGTGTAAGGGTCCTCGCAGAGCGATGCCGCTGGAAATACATACTGCCATCCCCACTGCTTGCCATGGCTAGGGAATTTATGCGCAAGTGCAGCTTCGCTAGATGCACGCGCAACGGATCGACAATCGAGGTCGGCAAGACCGTCACCCGATCGCGGCCGCCCTTGGCATCGCGAACGATGAGTTCCGAACGCTCAATCACCAGATCCTTGACCCGAAGGTGGAGCGCTTCCATCAACCGCAGACCGCTGCCGTAGAGCAACTTCGCGACCAACCACGGCATCCCTTCGAGTTGCGCCAGCACCGTGTGCACTTCGGCAACCGTCAAAACCACGGGCAATCGCCTGGGACGGCGGGCTCGAGTTACGTTTTCAGGCCACGGAAGTTCGATCTCCAGCACGTGCCGATAAAGAAATAGGAGAGCCTGAAGCGCCTGACTCTGGGTCGAGGCGCTAAAACGTGGGCATCCACGGCAAGGTGCGTGAGAAAGGACTCCACTTCGTGGGCACCCATTTCACGCGGATGGCGGCGACTGTAAAAGTTAACGTATCGCTTATCCCGGAAGAATTTCTGTCCTAACAGGCGGAGGCACCCCTGTCTTCGAACGTTGGTGCAAGGATGGCCTCTAACAATCGGTTCGAGCGATCGCGGGCCGCATCTTCGTTGAGGCAAGGAGGGAGTCGATGATCGAAATCAATCAGCTTCGTTGGATGTCGGCGCAACCTCGCGTCGCTCAACCTCATCGTTAGATTTGCAGGATCGCACGTGACTGACGGATGCGTCTTTTGTGAAATCGCACAGGGATTGAGCCCTGCCGAGATCGTTCTGCAAGACGAATTGGTTCTCGCCGTTGTCGACCTGCGGCAGTTTCATCCAGGCCACACCCTGGTCATGCCGCGTCGACACCTGCATGACGTCCGCGAGCTTGACCATGCCACCGGCGCGGCGCTTATGTGGGCGATTATACGCATTACGCGTGCCGTCGGAGTCGGGTTCCCCAACCAAGGCCTAAGTTTATGGCACTCCATCGGTGAGGCGGCGTTTCAGGAAGTGCCGCATCTTCATATTCATGTGCACCCCAGAATTCTTGGCGACGGCTTATTGCGAGTGTATCCGCGCGCGGCAGGGACGCCTGAAATGGTTGCTCTCAAAAAATACGCCGACACATTGCGCGCCCACCTAGAATGAAGCGAGCCGCAAATCTAACCATCGGTTCGGGCGATCGCGGGATTAAGACTTCGATGAGCCAGGGATGAAGTCGATGATTGAGACAGATCAGCTTCGTTGGACGGCGGCGCTTTCCCGCGTCGTTCAACCTCATCGTTAGCGGTCATTTCTTGGGCTCAGCGCTATAATGTAGGTATCGGTCTCGGAGGCAGTTATGGCCCGTCCAGTGTCGGAATTAGAGCGAGAGGTTCGTGCTCTTCCAGATGTCGAGAAGGAGCGACTATTGCGCGCGCTTCTGGAGGAGTTGGACGGCCCGCCGGACCCTGGAGTAGAACAGGCATGGCTTGACGAGATACAGCGGCGCAGCCGCGAGCTTGATGCGGGGCTTGTTGGCACGATTCCGGCAGATCAGATATTCGCCGACTTGAGGGCGAAACTCGCGCGGCGATGAAGCTGCGTTTTCTTCCTGCGGCTCAGGAGGAGTTAGAGGCCGCTGCGTTGTACCTCGATGAGCGGGCGCCTGGGCTCGGCGCGGATCTTGTTGGCGATGTCGAGAGGATCGGTGAACTCGTCTGCGAATTTCCACAGATTGGCCGTTCTTTAGACGGTGTGCATCGGTCAATTCCATTGCAGCGCTTTTCGTTCAGCTTGGCCTATCGAATTAGCGCCGACGAAGTCATCATCGTTGCTGTCGCACACAACCGTAGACGTCCTAGGTATTGGCGAGTGCGCAGGTGACCCCTAACCAACGGTTCGAGCGATCGCGGGGCCGCGTCTTCGGCGCTAAGGAGAAGGTCGATGATTCGGATAAATCAGCATCTTTTCTCGTCCACGCAACCGCGCGTCGCTCAACCTGATCGTTAGATTGCACAATGGCTATTTGGAACATTCGCAAGATTGAGGCGTACATTTTCCGCGCGGGTACACCAGCAACGCGTTAGCGCCGTCCTGGTGGGTGCTCGATGGGAGATGAATCAATGTGTGATAATAGAACTTCGACGTTTCTCCGAATTGCCCCGCGGCCTTCAATGCATTCGGTTGCTTGAACAAAGTGTCGTCGATACTCGCGCTCACTACACCCAGATTGCGGCTGCGGCAGCTGGCGCAGACTGATCTTGATGATTATGCGGATTTGTGCGCGGATGCCGAAGTCATGCGTTATGTGGGCGACCGTATGCCGCTGTCGCGCGACGATGCCTGGCGGCAATTGGCCATGTTGGTTGGGCACTGGACGCTGCGGGACTATGGCATGTGGGCGGTCGAGGAGCGCTCGAGCGGCAGATTTATAGGTCGCGTCGGTCTGCATTTTCCCGAAGGCTGGCCGGATCGCGAAGTCGGCTGGGCGCTGTCGCGTGCCTACTGGGGCCAGGGGTACGCCTTCGAGGCGGCCGCTGCGGCGCTTCGAGTGGCTTTTGACACGCTCGATTGGCCGCGAGCAGTCAGCCTGATCGCCCCCTTAAACCAGCGCTCCATCCGTTTGGCCGAGCGTCTTGGCGAGCGGTTCGGGCGGAACGTGCTAATGGGAGGCAATACGACCGCGCTATACGCAATTGAAAGAGCGCAGTGGCGTGCTGCGATTCCGATTGAGCCGGACGCCTAGGCATATGAACATGCTCAGGCCATGTTCATGCCGGAAGTGATGTCGCGCCTCACCAGTCTTCCCGGGTACGGCATCGGTGCTCTCGTCGTTGTTCTGCTGTTCGCAGTTCAATCGGAAATCCGATTCGGTGCGCGGGCGCGGACCCTGCGGGCGGGTGCGATGGATCGGAACAGCACCCTCGCGCTTTCTATTTCCACAGCGGTCCCGTTGCTCGGCTTTGCCCTCGCGATGAAGGCGGATTCGCCCGCCATGTCGTCGTTTTTGCCGCACTGGTTCCGTCACGCGGTCCCGCCTGGCTTGCCCACCCTCGGATGGCTCGGCGTGGTGCTCGGAGGCTGTGGTCTGGCGCTGCGT
>DATATA010000018.1:0-20877 GCA_036263775.1 Steroidobacteraceae bacterium
TGGTTGATTCCACGGACAAACCGCTCAACGCCGCAGACGCCCCTTGCAGAGCCAACCCTGCGGGACCGGACGGACTTGCCTTCACTCATCGTTGTCGCCTCCTCATTGGGATCAAACCCAACCGCGTCGGCTCCGCCTCGATTGAAGGCAAATCCGTCACGGTCGCGGCCACGCGGAGCGCTCGGACAGGCTCTTAGAACACCCGCGCTTGCACTAGAACACCTGCCCTTCTTCTTCCTCGACGATCTGCAGGGACTGGCCGCCCTCTTCCGGATTCTTCATCTCGCGCTTGCTCTCCAGCTTCACGCGCAAGCGCAGTTCATTCTTCGAATCCGCGTTGCGCAAGGCGTCCTCGTAAGAAATCAACCCAGCCTCGTACAGGTCGAACAGCGCCTGGTCGAAGGTCTTCATCCCCAGGCGGTTGGAACGGGACATCACGTCCTTGATCTTGGTGACCTCGCCCTTGAAGATCAGGTCCGAGATGAGCGGGGAGGCCAGCATGATTTCCATCGCCGCAATGCGCCCGGAACCGGCTTCCCGTGGAATCAGGCGCTGCGATATGAGCGCGCGGATGTTCAAGGACAGGTCCATCAGCAGCTGCTCGCGGCGTTCCTCGGGGAAGAAATTGATGATGCGGTCGAGGGCCTGATTCGATGAGTTGGCGTGCAGGGTGGCGAGCACCAAATGGCCGGTTTCGGCGAATTGGATGCCGTATTCCATGGTTTCGCGATCGCGTATTTCGCCGATCAGAATCACGTCGGGGGCCTGACGCAAGGTGTTCTTCAGCGCCAGATGCCAGCTTTCGCAATCGACGCCCACTTCGCGGTGCGTGACGACGCAGCCTTTGTGGGCATGCACGTATTCCACCGGGTCCTCGATGGTAACGATGTGGCCGCGGGTCTTCTCGTTGCGGTAGCCCACCATGGCCGCGAGGGAGGTGGACTTTCCCGAGCCGGTGCCGCCGACCAGGATCACGAAGCCGCGTTTCGACAGCACGACTTCCTTCAAGACCGGGGGCAGTTCCAATTCCTCGAGCGTGGGAATCTTGGCGTTGATGGTACGCAGCACGGCGCCCGTGTAGCCCTGTTGCACGAAGGCGCTGACGCGGAAGCGGCCTATCCCCGGCGGTGCGATCGCGAAATTGCATTCCTTGGTCGAATCGAATTCCTTGGTTTGCCGGTCGTTCATGATGGCGCGGACCATGCCCGCGCTTTGCTCGGGACTCAACGAGCGATCCGATTGCGGCCTGATTTCGCCGTCAACCTTGATGGCGGGCGGAAAGCCCGCCGTGATGAAGAGGTCCGACCCCTTCTTCTCAACCATGCGCCGCAGCAAATCCTGCATCAAACGTATAGCTTGTTCGCGTTCCATTTAAATGCTGTCCTTGTTCTGCGCCTTGTACTTCGCTTCTTCGCGGCTGACAACACCTTTCGCTACCAATTCCTGCAGGCACTGATCCAGGGTTTGCATGCCTTGGCCCTGGCCGGTTTGGATGGCGGAATACATCTGGGCAATTTTGCCCTCGCGAATCAAGTTGCGAATCGCGGGCGTGCCGATCATGATTTCGTGCGCTGCAATACGGCCGCCGCCCACGCGCTTCATCAAAGTCTGGGAAATGACCGCCCGCAAGCTCTCGGACATCATGGCGCGCACCATGTCTTTTTCCGCCGCCGGGAACACGTCGACGATGCGGTCGATGGTCTTGGCAGCGGAACTCGTGTGCAGCGTGCCGAACACCAAGTGGCCGGTTTCCGCGGCGGTGAGGGCCAAGCGAATGGTCTCGAGGTCGCGCATTTCGCCGACCAGCACCACGTCGGGGTCCTCGCGCAGCGCCGAACGCAGCGCCTCGCTGAACCCCAGGGTGTCGCGATGCACCTCGCGCTGATTGACCAGGCAGCGCTTGCTTTCATGCACGAACTCGATCGGATCCTCGATGGTTATAATGTGGTCCGGGCGGTTGTCGTTGCAATGATTGACCATGCCGGCGAGCGTGGTCGATTTGCCGGATCCGGTGGGACCGGTCACCAGCACCAGGCCGCGCGGCAGCATGCATAGATCTTTGAAAGTCTTGGGCGCGTTCAACTCGTCCAAGGACAGAATGGTGGAAGGAATATTGCGAAACACCGCCCCGGCGCCGCGATTTTGATTGAACGCGTTGACGCGAAAGCGGGCGAGTTTGGGGATTTCGAACGAAAAATCGGTTTCGTAGAACTCTTCGAACGCCTTGCGCTGCTTGTCGTTCATGATGTCGTACACCATGCTGTGCACTTCTTTGTGCACCAGGGCAGGCATGTTGACTCGTTTCATGTCGCCGTCCACGCGTATCATCGGCGGGACGCCCGCCGACAGATGCAAGTCCGACGCATTGTTCTTCACCGCAAAGGCGAGAAGCTGCGCGATATCAACCGCCATTTACGGCTCCTAATTAGACTAAGGCGTTAGCCACCAGCAGTATATAAGAGGGTGTCGTCACCCAATATGTTAATTGGTCCGCAGAATTTGACGCTCCATGTGAACCACGTCCGGTCTCGGATACGTGGTGCAGCCATTGCCGCCGGCAGGGACCCCAATTCGGTCACTTTGGTCGCGGTTACCAAGGCCAAGCCTGCCGAATCGGTGCGCCTCGCCGCCACCGCCGGCGTCACGGATTTCGGTGAAAACTATCTGCAAGAAGCCTTGGGGAAGATGGACCAGCTCGCTGACTTGACCCTGCGCTGGCACTTCATCGGCGGCATTCAATCCAACAAGACCCGCGCCATCGCCGAACGCTTCGACTGGGTGCAGAGCGTGGATCGCTTGCAGATAGCCCGCCGGCTCTCCGAGCAGCGGCCGTTTCATGCGCCGCCGCTCAACGTGTGCATTCAAGTGGCGCTGGTGCACGAATCCACCAAGGGAGGCGTTGCGCCTGAGGCCTTGGCGGAGCTGGCGGCGGCCATCGAGCCGTTGCCCGGATTGCGGCTGCGCGGCTTGATGTGCGTGCCGCCGCCGCAGGCCGATGCCGCCGCCGAGCGCGCGATATTCGCGCTTCTCAAGGCCGCGCTGACTGATCTCAACGCCCGGGGACTCAAGCTGGATACACTGTCGATGGGAATGAGCGGAGATCTCGAATCCGCCATCGCCGAGGGCGCGACGCTGGTGCGCATCGGCACAGCGCTATTCGGCGGCCGCTGAAGCGGCCTTAGAGGACTTAAATGCACACTATAAAAAAGCTGGCCTTCATCGGCGGCGGCAACATGGCCGCTGCGCTGATCAGCGGCCTGACCAAACGGGGTTTGCCTCCTGAACGGGTGATGGTCGCCGATCCGAGCCCGGAGCAGCTCGAGCGCGTGGCGCGCGGCTATGGCGTAGGGACTGCAGCGGACAATGCCGGAGCGGTGCAAGGAGCCGAGGTGGTCGTGCTCGCCGTCAAGCCGCAGCAAATGCGCGGTGTGGCGCTCGCACTGGCGCCGCATCTGGCGACCAGCCCTCCCTTGGTCATATCAGTGGCGGCGGGCATTCCCCACGCATCGCTCGCTCGCTGGTTCGGCCCGAAGATACCGGTGATTCGAACCATGCCGAACCGGCCGGCGCTCAACGGCTTCGGCGCAACCGGACTGTTCGCTCCGGCGAGCGTGGGCGCGGCATACCGCGCACTGGCCGAGACCATCATGGCTGCAGTCAGCGCGACCGTCTGGGTTGAGCATGAATCGCAGATGGATACGGTAACCGCGGTGTCCGGCAGCGGCCCCGCGTATTTTTTCTTGTTCATGGAAGCACTCGAGGCGGCGGCGCACGAGCGCGGGCTGCCCACGGAAGTCGCGCACCGCCTGACTCTGGAAACGGCGTTTGGCGCCGCGCAAATGGCGCGCCAGTCCGCCGATTCCCTGGCTATTTTGCGCGAGCAGGTCACCTCCAAGGGAGGGACGACCGCGGCGGCGCTCGAGGTCCTTAACGGCGCCGGCCTTCGTGCTATCGTCGCGCACGCGGTGGCCGCAGCCGACCGCCGCTCGGCCGAACTCGCCGCCGAATTCGGCGCTCCATGATTTTGTATTTCCCTCGGGGTCGCTTCGACCCCGTTGAAAGGTGGCGCGAAGCGCCTAAATAAGGTAGCGCGAAGCGCTTGATATGGAAGCCATCAGATATATCGTCGACATGTTGTTATGGCTGCTGCTGCTGGCCTTCGTATTGCGGCTGCTGTTTCAATTGGTGCGCGCCGACGTCCGAGACCCGAGGGCCGATGCCATCGTGCGCGTGACGAACTGGCTGATATTGCCGCTGCGCAAGCTCCTGCCGCCAATCGGCAAGATCGACACCGCCACGGTGGTCGCCGTGCTGTTGGTGGCCTGCGGACGCACGCTCATCTTGATGGCCTTGAGCTTGGGAGGCGTGGGCGATTTGGCGGTGTTCCTGCGCGTCACCCTGTTGGATCTGTTGGACTTGCTGCTGAAGGTCTATCTATTCGCGATGCTGCTTTACTGGTTGACCAGTTTCGTGAGTTCGAGCGGCTATGCGCCGGGTGTCCGCTTGCTTGCGCAGCTGTGCGAACCGATCTTAAAGCGCGTGCGCCGCGTTATTCCTCCCATCGGACAAATAGATTTTTCCTTCCTGTGGGTCTCCATCGCAATCGGCGCGTTGCTTGTGCTTCTGCGTTGAACATCGCATCGTACATGCCTGATATCACAGTGAACCCACGCAACTCTTGCCGGCGAACCCCTGCTCCGCAAACGCGAAGAGCTGAAAAACCAGGGCGAATTGCTTCTATTTTTAAAATCTTTTTTTTCAATAGCGCTAAACATCGGCTTTTTTCTATGTTATTTTCGGCGCCGAGTTGAATTAGTGGGCGATTTTGCCCACGTTGGGCACTTCAGTGCCCGCTCGCGCAAACATAAGCAGGAGATTAAATATGGCGAAAAAGAATGCAGCACCGACCAAGTCTGAAATTCTCGCTACCATTTCGAAGGAAACAGAGCTCTCTAAGAAGCAGGTCGGAGCCGTGTTTGACTCGCTTGGCGGCACGATCAAGAAGAGTCTGCGAAGTCACGGTTTGTTCACGTTGCCCGGACTTTTGAAGATGAAAGTCGTAAAGAAGCCCGCCACGAAGGCACGCGAGGGCGTCAATCCTTTCAACGGCGAAAAGATGATGTTCAAGGCCAAGCCGGCGAGCAAGAAAGTGCGCATTGCCGCGCTCAAGACGCTCAAGGAATTCGTGAACTGATTGTTTTTGGCTTTAAGAGCGGCTGAGGCAGCTCGGCCGCTCCAAATTGCCTGGCTGGCCGCGCCGGTTCGAGCCGGATTGCCTATTCGATTCCGACCAGCTCTACGTCGAACACCAAGGTAGCGCCGGGCGGAATCAGCCCGCCGCCGGCGCCTGCATCGCCATAGGCCAGCTCTGGGGGAATGACGAGCCGGCGGCTCTCCCCGACCTTCATACCCACCACGCCCTGATCCCAACCCTTGATCACCGAACCTGTGTCCAGCGGAAACTTGAAGGGCTCCTTGCGGTCGCGCGAGCTGTCGAACTGCTTACCCTTGTGATCCGCAGCGCTCGCCTCGTACACCCAGCCCGTGTACTGGACCACTGCAATTTGACCGCCGCCGATCGCGGCGCCCGTCCCGGGCTTGAGAGTGGTGGTTTGCAGTGCCGTCACGGGACTGGCGGCCGGCGGCGCAGCGCCCGCAGGCGGCGCTTCGGACTTGCCGTTGCAGCCGGCGGCCAGTACGACGCACAGCAGGAGGCTCAACTTGGATGAATTTATGGATGCCATGGACGGCATCATAATTGAAATTGCGGCGCGGAGCGTTGCCGGGCTTTGAGCCGCCTTAAGCCACGCGCAGCAACGCAGCGCATACCGCGCAGGTCGCTGCGCCGCTGGCGACCGCAAGACCGATGTCCTCGCTCCATCCCATTGCGAACAGTCGCAACGCGCCGACGGCATCGTCGACTTCGTCCACCACTTGCAGCACCCATTCCATTCGCAAAGTCTAGGTGCACGGCTTACGCCTAACCGTGAGTGGCATCACAACCTGGGCACGGCAATCGGCTTGCTATGGTGCGTACGGCTGCGTAGGCTCTACGGACATGCAGCGCATTCTCGTCCTGAACCCCAAAGGGGGCTCGGGTAAAACGACGATAGCCACCAATCTCGCCAGCTATTTTGCGATTTCTGGCGATCGTCCGTTGTTGCAGGATAACGATCCTCAGGCCTCCAGCAGCCGCTGGCTGAAAAAAAGACGCCCCGATCAGCCATTCATCCACGGCGTCGCCGCATTCGAGCGCAATGCGCGCATGACCCGCGCTTGGCAGATGCGTATTCCACCGGATGCCGCGCATGTCATCGTGGATACGCCCGCCGCCGTGCCCGCGCAGGAAATGCCGGATATGACCAAAAGCGCGGATGCCATCATCGTGCCGGTGCTGCCGTCCGACATCGACATTCATGCCTGCTCGAAGTGCATCGCCGATCTGCTGCTGATCGCCAAGGTGCGGCGCGACGAGTACCGCATCGGCGTGGTGGCCAATCGCGTCAAGCGCAACACGGTGATCTATCAATCGCTGATGCGCTTTCTGGAAACTCTGCGCATACCGGTCATTGCGACCTTGCGCGATTCGCAGAACTACGTACGCGCCGCGGAACAGGGCTCAGGGATTCACGAAATGAAGCGCTATGTGGTGGAGCAAGACCTTGAAGATTGGCAGCCGATGCTGGCGTGGCTGAAAGCGAAGGAAGATAAGGCCAAGGAATCCTCGGCTCAGCCCGGCGAAGGCATCAATCCGCTGCCGATTACCGCCTAGCGCAGCGTCGCCCTCAATCCGCTTATTTTTTCTCGTCGAAATTGCCGCGGGCTTTTTCCGCCCAATTCTTATAGCTGTGCCAGTTGTACAGACTATTGGTGATCGCCGCATGGCGACCGCCGGTTTTGTGGACAGCCGAGTCGCCGCGCGGAGCCCTGCGATCCACTCCGGTGTATCGAGTCTGATTTTTCAGTTCGCTCATCTCATTTGCCTCTGTCGATGGGGACGACAGTAAGTGCGGATCCTGTTCCTCGACAGGAACTGTGTCACGCGTAAGGGGCACTGTCGCGCGACGGCGACGAGCATTGGGATGCGCATCTCAGGATGCGTCGCGGTAAGTTAAATGGAAGAATTTTCAGGTCCTCGCCAGGCTTCGAACAGCGGCTTGAGCTCCTCCAACGAGGTCTCGATGGCCGCCGGCAATAACGTGGTGTACGAGTCCAGCAACGCCATGGCGTTGCGCGCCGGATCGGTTCTGGTCGCAGCGCCCAGGCGACGTGACATATCGCGATTGACCACGTGCAAGTTTTCATACAGATCCTCGAGGCTCGCAAATCCGTGCGAGTCGCCCGCGCCCACCAGCTCGCGGGCGAGCAAAAACATGCAGACGCTGCGATACACGGTTTCCGCCTCGCTCGCGAACGCGAGGTGGAAGCGCGCCATCGGGCGCAGCCGATCGGTCCAAGGACATCCGGAGGTCGCCATGATCAAGCCGAGAACCGAGCTCAAGGCCTGCTGCGCGGTGGTTTCGGCGTGCACCGTGCGTTCGGCCTGGGAGACGGTCACGCCTACCGCGTCGAAGGAGACCAGCTCCTTGAGCGATTCAACCGCGGGGGCCATGTGCAGCGCGGAGGGACAATGGGTGTGTTGCTCCGGGCTCAAGGGACAATTCGCACATTGACTGAACTTCAATTCGGTCCAAAACGGCGGATCGGCGGGACCTAAGTTGGACAAGCGGAAACTCGCCGCATCGAAGCTCAAATCCAGCTGCTTTTTCGATCCGTCGGGCAGGTCGAAACGATACCCAATATGCAGGTCCGGCGTCATGCCACGAGCCGGTAGCACGGCTTGTATTCGGCCCCCGTGAATTTCATCCGGCCCTGCGCTACGAACGAGCGCAGCAGCTTGTCCAGCGGCTCCATGATGGCCGGCTCGCCGGCGAGCTCGAACGGACCGTAGCGTTCGATGGCATTCACGCCATACTCCTTGATATTGCCGGCGACAATTCCCGAGAAGGCGCGCCGCAAGTTCGCGGCGCGCTCATGCACCGGCTGAACGAGCGACAAGCGCAGCGCCCGCATCGAGGCATGCGTGACCTCGAACGGGCGCTGGAACTCCAAGGGGATTTTCAGCAGCCAATTGAAGCCGTAGGAATCTTGGGCCTGGCGGCGGTAGTCACGCACTTCCGCCATTCCCTGCACCATGGCGCGCGCGACGCCGGCCGGATCATCGATGATCACCTTGTAGCGCGCCTGCGCCGCCGCGCCCAACGTCGCGCCGATGAAGTGATGAATCTGCTGAAAATAATCGGCGCTGTCGGCAGGTCCGGTGAATACCACGGGGAAAGGCAACTTCTCGTTGGCAGGGTCCAGCAAGATGCCGAGCAGATACAAGATCTCTTCGGCGGTGCCGGCGCCGCCCGGGAAAATCACGATGCCGTGGCCCAGGCGCACGAAGGCTTCCAAGCGCTTTTCGATGTCCGGCATGATGACCAGCTGGCTCACGATGGGGTTGGGGGGCTCGGCGGCGATGATGCCCGGCTCCGTGATTCCGAGATAGCGCCCGTCGGTGATGCGCTGTTTGGAATGCCCGATGGTCGCCCCTTTCATGGGTCCCTTCATGGCCCCCGGGCCGCAGCCCGTACAGACGTCCAAGCTGCGAAGCCCCAGCTCGTAGCCGACCTTTTTGGTGTAGTCGTATTCAAAGCGGCGAATCGAATGTCCGCCCCAGCAGACCACCAAATTCGGCCGCACCTGCAATTCCAATACTCGGGCGTTTCTCAGGATATGAAACACGGCGTTGGTGATGCTCGCCGAAGAATTCAAATCGAAGCGGCCGCTTTCCATGATCTCGTTGGATATGAACACCACATCGCGCAACACCGCGAACAGATGGTCTTTGAGACCGCGGATCATCACGCCGTCGACGAAAGCGGCGGCCGGTGCGTTCTTGATTTCGAGCTTGATGCCCCAGGCCTGGCGCACGATGCGCAGATCGAAGTCGCGGTATTTTTCGAATATCAAACGCGCATCGTCGATCTCGCTGCCGGAGTTGAGTACTGCCAGCGCGCATTTGCGGAACAAGGGATAGAGGCCGCCCTGACCGGAATCCAGCAGCTTGGCGATTTCCTGCTGGGAGAGGTGCTCCAAGCTGCCTTTAGGGGCCACCCGCGCATCGACCATGTCAGACGATAGAATCGAGGCTTCCACGCAGCACCTGTTCTTATGGGTAAATATCGATCGGAATATTGTCCTGGGTGCGCATCCACACTTCGACCATGTCGGAGTTCGAGAGAGCTATGCAGCCGTCGGTCCAGTCATTCGACTCATAATACGCCGAAGGGTGGTGGGGAGAGTTGGGGAAACCATGGATCATGATGGAGCCGCCGGGAGCCCAGCCATTCTTATGCGCCCGCAGTTCGTCCTGCTTATTCGGATAGGAGACCTGAATGGCCAGGAAGTAGTCGCTGCGGGTATTGCGTCGCGCCAGGAAGTAATGGCCTTCCGGCGTCCTGAAGTCCCGTTCCCGCTCCTTCTGTCCCACGGGGCTCAAGCCCAGCGCGACCTTGTACACGCCAAGCAAATGCTCGCCGCTATAAAGATAGAGCTTGTGTTCCGATTTATGGACTACGACACGGTCGGCGAGCCCGCCATCCGCCGCGGCAGCGCCGCTCGTCGAGTGCGACGCACCCGTCGCCATCGCCAGACAAGTCCATAAAATTGTCGTCCAAAAGCGGCCGAATCGCTTAACCATTGTCAAAAGTATACCTGGTAGATGCAACTCAATAATCGGCTCTGGCTCACGTCCCGGTATACTCGAAGCCATGCGCCTGCCCTTGATCGCCATTGTCGCAAGTTCCGTGCTGATGAACGCCTGCGGAACCCCGGCGTCCATCAAACCCGTGGAGTATTTGGACGACCGCACCGCCATGACGGTCGGCTCCCTCAAGGAGCCGATAGAGCTGGTGCCGAGCCTTCGCCAAACAGGGGGTCTGCACCTAATCACCAATCTGGGCAAGCGTGTGAGCTTTGCCTATCTGGGTCCCGTTGAATGGGATCGCAGCGGCTCGATCGTTTACGGATTGTGGGTGCATATCGCGCCGGGCAACGAGCGGCCCATCGCCGATATCCGCTCGAACGCCGCCATTACCATTGTGCTGGACAACGGCACGCGCGTGCTCACCCCCATCGATGCTCCGCAACTGGGCCGAGGTGCCTACCAACCCGTCGCCAGCTGGGGCCAGACCGCCTATTTCGAGCTGACCGTGGAAATGCTCAAGCAGATGGCAGCCAGCGAGAAGCTGGAACTGAACGTCCGCGCCGCCGACGATTCCATCGTGAACTTCGTCGCCTCCGGCGATACGCGCGAAACCTTGAGCAACTACATTCATTCCCGCGGCATCACTGACGATTGATGTCCTCGACCCGGGGCAGCGCAATGGTCGTTCCCGGGCGCACATCGGCAAAATCCACGTCCGGATTGTACTCAGCCACCAGCCAGACCGGCAGATCCGCATGCTGCTGCGCGATGATCCAAAGCGATTCGCCTTTCTTCACCACGTAGTTTTCCGTGCCGGAGATTCTGTGGGCGGCAAAGAAAGTCTCCTGCAGCTTCTGATGATAATCGCGACGCGCCGCCTCGAATTGCGCAGCACTGGCGCGCGACAGGTCGAGCTTGACCTTGTGCCCCAGCGTCACCATGGCGCTCTTATGCAGCCTATTGAGGGCACGCAGCGAAGCTGAGCTGACTTTGGACCAATCGGCGAAATGTCCCAGCGTTTCGGCCGCTTGCACCACCACCGTGTTGTCCGCGCCCACGCTGTAGTCGGTGTTGTCCCCGTTTCCCGAAGGCGAGGCGGCGGGCAACAGCGCGGCACTTTCGGTTTCTCGCTCCGAGACCGGCTCCTTGGGGCGCGGCAGGCGCGCGACCGCTGGCGCGGCGGGTGGCGCGGCGGGTGGCGCTGCTGCCGCGGGCGATTTGGCCGCGGTCGATTTGGCCACGGGCGGCGCCTCGGTGGGTGCCTGCACAACCGCGGCAGTCGCAACCGGCGCAGAGCCTTCGGCCCGCGACGCCGGCATCGGTATGTGAACGATTTGTCCGCGCGCCAATTCGCGCGTCGCGTTCCAGCCATTGGCGGCAAGCAGGCGGCTTAAAGTAACGCCGCTGGCCGCTGCGATGCGCGCCAGCGTTTCGCCGCGGCGCGCGCGGTGCGCACCGTCATTCCGCTGCACCACGTAGCGATCCGCCGGCTGCAACCGCGCCCAAGCCGCGGCGATTTCGGTGGATTGCGGCGAACCCGGTATCCGCAGCGCATAGCCGCGCGGCACGAAGCGTGTCCTATTCCAAATCGGCGGCCGCAGCGCAGGGTTTAAGACGCGCAATGCACCCAAATCCGCCTTGAAAGCCTTCGCCAGGGCATCGATGGACACGTAGTCCGGCAACGTCACCACGACGCTGGGCGCTTCCGGCGGATGCGAGAGGGGACCGAAAAAACTCTCGGCATTGCGATCGACCTCGAGCGCCGCGAGAAATGCCACATAGAAATTACGCGAGGCAAACCCGAACGTGGCGCCTTGAAAGCGCTTCACGATGACCTCGATGTTGCCCGTCCCCAGTTCGTCCTGGGCACGGCGCAGGCCGCCTGGCCCGTGGTTGTAAGCAGTCACCGCCAAGGGCCAGCTACCGAGCAGGCGATAGTTGTAGAGCATCAGGTTGGCGGCCGCCTCGGTCGCGCTGTACGGGTCCAGGCGCTGATCGACCACGCCATCCACGCGCATATAGCGCCGTGCCGTGCCGGGCATGAATTGCCACAGGCCGGCCGCGCCCACGCGCGAGTAGGCGGCCGGGTTGAAGGAGGATTCGACGTGCGGCAGCGCGCCTATTTGCGGCGGCACGCCGCGCTCGGCAAGAACGCGCGAAATGCTCGCCTCGTAGGTTTGGGCTCTGATCAATCCTTCATGAAACCGGTCGGCCTGCCCTAGCTGGAAGCGGATGCGGTCGATGGCCGCGCGAAATTCCGCCGGAGTCGCTTTCTCGCCGAACGCATCGAGGATGCGGTGCTCATGCGGCGTCAGGTCGGCGGTGTCGCCGGCCGCGAATCGGCGCAGCAGCGCGGCGTAACGCGCCTTGGCTTGCTCAACGGTGCGTTCGCGCTGCCGCGGCGAGTCGGACGGTTCGAATCGCAGCACCTCGTAGACCAAGCCCAGAAACCAGTCGTCGTGCAGCAGACCCTGATCGGTGCTGACCTCGGTGTAGACGCGAATCCAGAAACGCACGTCGGGCTCGAGCTGCGGCGGATAGGTGAACGGATCGGCCATATCGGCTGTTGCGGGCGCCGCGCCGATGAGTGGCGCGATCAGCAGGGCGAGCGTTGCGATCAAGCGCACTCGTTTGGATTTTAATTCAGGCAAATCAAGAACCTCGACAAAGAGCAAGGGGCGTACGCCAAGGGCCGTAGGCCGACGTGTTGAATTTTCCGTCCAACATCTAAGATTGTCCCGCAATTAGGCGCGCAGTGATGCTTACCTCTCTGTAACATTGCCCACAGTTTTACGTTCTCGCGAAAAAAAATGTTGGAGTTAGGCATGGGCATCCAATCCGCGGCGTACTCAATTCTCAAGGCGACAGCGGGCGTTGCCGTGCTGTTCGCCGGCCCGGCCATGGCGGCGCCGCCCGCAGCCCCCGCTTCCTTCCCCATCGGCGACTCGTCGTTCAAGTGCATCACCGAAATGACGCATGTGCGGCATTTCTATGTCGACAATCTCGCCGGCAACCTGGCCGGCACCGTCAAAGTGGCGCAGGCTGGGACCGGCGAATACCCGGTTGGCTCCGTGCTGCAGCTGGTGCCCAGCGAAGTCATGGTCAAACGCGAGAAGGGTTTCAACGCCGCCACGCATGACTGGGAATTCTTCGAGCTGAACACTTCGCCGGCGAGTTCGACGATTCGCGTTCGAGGCTTCCAGGACGTCAACAATCGGTTCGGCGGCAATTGCTTCAGTTGTCACGTCAAGGCGCGTCAGGAGTTCGACCTGGTCTGCGACAACAGCCACGGCTGCGATCCCGTTCCCTTCACGCGCGCCATGAGCGGCGCCCTGCAGCGCACCGATCCACGTTGTAAAAACCCGCCGGTCAGCGCCGAAGATGCCGCTGCGCTTGGCCAGCTGGGCGCGATCGTCAAGGCATTGGCCGCGGCGAAGGCGCCGGAAAGCCAGCCGAAGAACTAAGGTCGGGCTGCAGCGGTACTGGCCGGTCGAAATACCAGGGCGAACAGCACGAAGATCGCAATGGCGGCGGTTGCGGGAATCACCCAAATCGCATGCCAATCGTGCGTCACCCGCAAGCAGGCGTGCGCGGCCGCCGCCGTATCGCTGCAGTTCGAATCACTCGCGGCATAGCGATTCACGATGGCGCCGGAAACGAAAGCGCCGACGAAATAGCCCAAGCCGTTGGTCACGAAATTGATCAAGCCCTGCGCGGCCGCGCGTATCTTCTCGCCGGCGCGCTGATCGGTGTACACCTGTCCGCCGACGAAAAAGAAGTCATAGCAAACGCCGTGCAGCAGGATGCCGGCATAAATCAGCCCCATGGCGCTCCCGGCGTTGCCGTTGGCGAACGCGAAATAGCGCAGCGCCCACGCCAGCATGCCGACCAGCATGATGATCCTGATGCCGAAGCGGCGCAGCAGGTACGCCAGCAGCAGCATGAAAAACACCTCGGACATCTGACCGAAGGTTTGAATGAATGCCGCCTCGGGCACCTTGATTTCGTTCAAGAATGGATTGGCGAAGGTGTAGTAGAACTGCAGGGGAATGCACAGCAGGAATGAGCCGATCACAAATATCAGAAAATCGCGCTGCTTCAGCAATTGCAGTGCATCCAACCCGAGGGCGTCGCGCACGCTGAACTTTGCATGCGCGCCTTTCGGCGGCGTGTGCGGCAACAGCAGCGCATATACGGCCATGCACAGCGATGCACCGGCGGAGATTTGCATCGGCAGCACCAAAGCATCTGCATGCAGGCTCTTGCCGACCAGAATTCCGGCGACGATCCAACCGATGGAGCCGAGCACGCGCACGTAGGGAAAGCTGCTGGACTCTTTCAGGTGGTGAAAGGCGATCGAATTGGTCAAGGACAGCGTCGGCATGTAGCACAGCGCGTAAAGAATGAGCAGCGGATAGAACGTCGCGAACTGCGTCTGACGCGATGCCATCCACATCAAGGCGGCGCCGACGAGATGCAAGGCCGCCAGCAGTCGCTCGCTCGCGAACCAGCGATCCGCGACGATGCCGATGAAAAAAGGCGAGACCAGCGCGCCGATGGCGGTTGCACCGTAGGCCAGACCGATATGCGAATCGGTGAAATGCAGCGTCTGCCCGAGGTAGGTGCCCATGGTGACGAACCACACGCCCCAGATGAAGTACTCGAGGAACATCATCAGCGCGAGACGCGCCTGGGTCATGGCAGCTCGCGGATGCGAATGCGGCGAAGCTGCAAGGAGCCGGGATGATCGCCCTGAATGCCGATGAAGCCGCTCTTGGCCAATCCATAGTTCGGATACTTGGCGAACTTGCTGGCCGCAACCTTGGCCTTCCAGTCGGAACTGCCGAAGTCGTATTCAACGACTTTCTGACCGTTGAGCCAATGCTCGACATGATTGCCATTGACGATGATGCGTGTCTTGTTCCACTCGCCGGCCGCTTTGACCAGGCCCGCGGGAGGACCGTACAGCCCGTAAGCCGCGGCGGCGGCGGTCAGTCGGCTGCGGCCGTCGGGCGCATTGGCATCATCGAGCAGCTGATACTCCGGTCCGCTCCAATAAATATGGTCGTACTCGCGCGTAGCGCGATAAAAGACGCCGCTGTTGCCGCCCTTGCCGATCGTCCATTCAAGCTCGAGCTCGAAATTGCCGAATTTCTCTTTGGTGACCAGGTCGTCGACATCGCCTTCCTTGGAGAGCATGCCGTCGATGACATGCCAACCCTCGGGCATGCTCTCGGAGTGCCAGCCGCGAAAGGTATCCAGCAGCTTGCCCTCAAACAGCGGGTGCCAGATTGCCGGCGCCGGATCTTTTGCACTCACTTCGCCCACCCCCGCCAACAATAACGCGCCCGCCAGCAGCACCGCCTTCCCGACAACCCCATGCATCATGTTGCTCTCCAAACTCCACGCGCGACCGCAGGAACGAATGAATCGAGGTCAGGCGGCGGAAGGTCCAGCGTCTTGCCTTGTTCCGCGCTCATGTAAGCGGCCATCAGCAGCGATACTACCTCCAGACCGTCATCGAAGGTCAACCGCGGCGCTTCCTTGCCGAGAAACGCCCGCACGAAATGCCGGTCTTCATTTTCGTAGCCGTAAGCGGCAGCCTCGTCGGCGACCACCGGCATCGACCCGACCTCGGCATTTTGCTTTTCGACCAGATCCTCGCCCGTCGCGCCGCGCACTTCGCGGGAAAAAAACAGATTCAAGCCCGAATCCAGCGTATTCCACGACATCGAATATTCCGGGCCCAAGAGCTCGGCCGACAGGCGCAGCCCGGCGCCCACGAAGCTCCAGGAGGTCGAGGCTTCGCCGATCAAGATCTGCCCCTCGGGGGTCGCAAACTCGATGCTCACGCTGGCAAAATCCTCGGACGGCCGCTTTGCATAGTCGACTTCCCGGCCATATTGCGCGGCAAGTTTCGCGGGGTACGGCCCCTTCGACCATTTCAGACTGGCGATGCGGCCGGTGATGCGAACCGGCCGCACCGATGCACGCGCGGCACCCGGCTGGGTCAGCAGGTGACGCACGAGCAGGACCGAGTGGCACATCATGTCGTTGAGCACCCCGCCCCCCTGCAGTTCTCCGCGCCAGAACCACGGTGCATGCGGTCCGCTGTGCTCTTCCGACGCGCGGGCCAGATAGGGCCGGCCGGTCGCTGCCGCACCGCGCGCCCAGATCCTCGTGCGGCCGGCTTCGATCTGCGGCGCGAATACCTGGTTTTCCAAGTAGCCTTGCACAGCGCCGGTCCGCTTCACCAGTTCCAGCATGCGCTTCGCTTCGGCGACATTGCGCGCCAACGGTTTCTCGCAGGCGATGCCGCGCAAGGTACCCACACCGCCTTCGATGGCGTAAACGATTTCCTCCATGTTCTCGAGGCGCATGTGATTCGGCCCGGTGAGCCACAGCGCGTCGATCAAAGGATCCGCCACCATGTCGCGGATCGAGGCATAGGCTTTCGCGGTACCGATATCGAGACTGCGCGCCAACGCGGCGGCAGAGCTCGCGTGCTCGAGGTTCGGGCTCCACACGCCGCGTACGTCGGCATCGCGCACTCCCTGAAATGCCTGCATATGGAAGCGCGCGTTGAAGCCGGACCCTACGAATCCGATGCCTAAGCGGCCGGGCACGTGATGGCTGGGTGTGCTCACGTGGATCCGGGGCCCAACCCCAGTTTTCGCAGCAGCTCGGGAGGCGGGCCTTCGAATTTCTGCAGGGGAACATTGCCGATGTAGCCGATGTCCCGCGAACCGGCAGGAGTGGAATAGAACCCGCCGACGGTCAGATCGCGATAGCGGGTGAAGAAGGCGGCGGCGCGCGCAAATTTCGGTTTCGCATTGGGTTCGTAGCAAATGTCGTCGCATATCGCATGCTGCTGCGATGGGTCGAGCTCCGCGAAATATTTCTCGAACCGCAAGAGAGCCTCGGCATCCATCCACGCCAGGCCTTCGAGCACGATGGGGCGATCCTCGAGTTGCCGCGGATACGGTGCGCTCACCCACTCGTCGATGAAATCCACCACGCCAACGCTTTCGGCGCTGGGCGAACGGCCGTCGTCGGGCAGAATGACATTGCACAAGGCCGCGGCTGAGCGCCGCTGTGCCGCGGAAAGGGTCAAGGGCCAGACGTCGCCGGGGCGATAGATCTTGGTCAGATCCGGATCCGTGCCGAAGCCGTGCCCCGCAGGCTGCGCGGTTATCGCCTGGCCGAAAGTCCGTGCGTTCAGCAGCGGCGTGGACGCAGCCGCGGCCAACATCCACTTGATTGTCGTGCGCCGATCCGTCACAGCTCCTTCCTTCGCATACGATCGGCGATGTGATCCGCGGCGCGCCACGCCACGGCCATGATGGTCAGGGTCGGATTCTTATCCGCGTTGGAGGCGAACACCGCCCCGTCGGTCACGAACAGATTCTTGACGTCCCAGGTTTGACACCATTCGTTCGTGACGGACGTTCGCCGATCTGCGCCCATGATGGCGCCGCCGACCTCGTGAATGATGTTGCCGCCGGGCGCGATCGCTTCGGCGCCGTCGGTTTTCACGGTACCCAGCACGCGGCCGCCCATCGCCTCGATAATGCCCGCGAAAGTTTTCTGCATGTGCGCCGCTTGGCGCGTCTCATGTTCGGACCACTTCCAGTGAAAGCGGAGCACCGGGATCCCCCACTTGTCTTTTATCTTTGGATCGATTTCGCAGTAGGAATTCTCATTGGGGATCATCTCGCCGCGGCCGTCGAATCCGACGAACGACCCATAGTAGCGCCGCGCGTCCTCTTTGAGCTTCTTGCCGTAGCTGCCGCCGGTGAATTGTTCAAGGCCGTGCAGCGTGCCCGCGTTCGGCATGCGCCGCCCGCCCCCGAATTCAATGTGATAGCCGCGCGCAAAGCCGAGTTTCCCCTTGGCCTGATCTTGATAGCCCCACCAAGGCGCATAGAAGGCATGTCCGCTGGCCCCGTCTTCATTTTGCGGCGGCAATGATTCGAGCAAGGGAATTTGGCCGCTGACGCTGCTGCCGACGGTATCCATGAGGTAGCGGCCGACTTTGCCGCTGGAATTGGCGAGCCCGTTGGGAAACTGGGCGCTCTTCGAATTGAGCATGATTCGGGCGGTCTCGCACGCGCTCGCCGCGAGCACGATCACGCGGGCGTTCGCCTGATGCTCGGCTCCGGTGTGCTTGTCGATGTATTTCACGCCCTTAGCCAATCCGTTGCGCCCCAACATGACCTCGCGGACCATGGCGTCGGTCACGATATCGAGATTGCCGGTCGCCAACGCCGGCGGCAGATGCACCGTGGTCGATTGGTAATTTGCGCGGATGGAGCAGCCGCGGCCGCAATCCGTCGCCCAGAAGCAGGCAGCACGTTTTTGCATGTCCGCGGCGATGATTTTTTGCGCCTTCAAATTGCCTGGATGCAAAAGCGCCGGCGAGCGCTTGTAGTCGAGCTGCTGCGTCAGCACCGCGCGATGGCCCGGGACGACGGGAATTCCCAGACGCCGGGCGCGCTGCTGCACCAGGTAGTCGCTGACCAGGGGAGCCGGCGGCGGCAGCAAGCAACCCGGCGAGGAATTGGGCGTGTTCTCCAAGCCTTCGGACGTGCCGTAGACGCCGATGAGCCGTTCTACCTTGTCGTAGTACGGCGCCATATCGTCATAGGAGATGGGCCAGTCCATCCCTAAGCCGTCGCGCGCGCGCGGTTTGAAATCATAGGGGCCGTTGCGCAGCGAGATCCGGCCCCAGTGATTGGTCCGTCCGCCGAGCATGCGGGAGCGCCACCACGTGAATTTTCCGTGGCTGTCGTCGGTGGATTGGACATACGGCTCTCCCGGAACCGTCCAGCCGCCGTCAATGGTGGCGTCGTAGAATCCGAAGGGTTTTTCCGGCGAAGAGCCGCCCCGCAGCGGCGCCTGATCCGAGGTCTGAAACATCGGGGTTTCTTGCTCGGGCACGTAATTACGGCCGGCCTCGAGCATGAGCACGCTGACCCCCTCCATGCCCAACGTGTACGCGGTCTGGCCGCCCGCGGCACCGGAACCGACGATGATGACGTCGTAGTTCTTTGCGCGGGCCGCAGGGGTCGGAATGCTCACAGGGACATGTTATCCAACTTTCAGCGCTTGCCGTAGCTCTTATTGTCAAATCTGGTGCGTCGAACTGCATCCGCCAGTATTGACTCGCACCTGCACTTCGCGCAGTAATATCGGCGAGGACCTGGGTTCGGGTCCTAATAACAATGGGGATGGAATAAATGAAGATTCACGCATGCCGCTGGGGGCGTTTGCCGCCGCAGCCGTTTTTTCGTTGAGTGCACAAGCCGGAACTCCGCCGAAATTTCAGCCGCAGGACACGGGTCCGGCCGCGGCGAGCGCGGCGCAAACGGTATCGATCATTCTTAAAGTGCAGCACGAGGATCAGCTCCGACGACTACATCGCCGGAACCGTCAATCCGCGCAGCCGCCGCTATCACCGCTTCTTGAGCCTAAATGAATTCAAGGCTCAGTTTGCGCCTTCGAATCAGCAGGTCAAGCTGGTTACGGACTACATGAGATCGAAAGGCATCGCGATCAACGAAGTCTACTCCGACAATCTGTTGATCAAGGCGACCGGCACGGTTGAACAGTTCAACTCGGTGTTTTCCACGTCGATCCATGAGTACGTCGACCGCAGGGGCCGTCACTCCCGCAATCATCATGGCCCTTTCAGCATTCCGCGATTGCTGAATGACGTGGTGCTTACCGTTGCCGGTCTCGACACCCAAGCGTCGCAGTTCGTCCCCAAGCATCGCAGCATTTCCAACAACGCAGCCCTCGCCCGGGTCAAGCCCGAGATCACGTTTCCCCTCACCAACGGCACCGCGACAGGCGTGCCCGGTGATCTGACGGTGGGCGACGTCGCGAATCAATACGGCGTAAACCCGCTGTATTCCAAGGGTTTCAATGGCAAAGGCCGCACCGTTGGAATTGCGACCCTCGCCAATTTTCAACCCGAGGATGCGTAGACGTACTGGGACTTGATCGGCCTCAAGGTATTGCCGAATCGCATCACCCAAATTCACGTCGACGGCGGCGGTGAACTCTCCTCGGATGCCGGCACGGGCGAAACGTCATTGGACGTCGAGCAGTCATGCGGGCTGGCGCCGTTCGCCAAGATTCGGGTATACGACGCCCCGAACACCGAGGCGGTTTCATCGACGTGTTCTACAAGGCCGCATCGGAGAATCTGGTTGATACGCTTTCCATCAGTTGGGTGGTTCGGAAATATTCTATTTCGAAACTCCCTTCACGACCGACGCGCACTTGGACCTCGTTGCCACGCACCAAGCGTTTGCAGAATTTGCGGCGCAGGGCATTTCGATGTTCGTCTCGTCGGGCGACGACGGCGCCTACGATGCCAATGGTGCGTTCCCCTCCGTGATTGGAGACCCCGCGTTCGCCGGTCCCTTCAATGCGCCGCTGACGGTCGATGCACCGGGCGACGATCCGTACGTCACCTCGGCCGGCGGGTCCAAACCGCCGGAGCGGAAAGCTATTCGCCTGCTCACGCCCAAAATAGAAACAGCATCACGAATTTCTTCCCATCCTAGCAAGCCACCGCCTCTGCCTCCACCGGCGCTGCCTCCACTACAACAGCGAAGCCTGGGCTCGAAGGCTTTTTCGACAACTGGCGTGCTCAGCTCAAATAGCAGCGTCTAAAACCCTACGAGGAGTTCGCGGATATGATTGAGCGGCACCGGGATGGCATCGCTGCCTACTGCAAACCCGAGAACAAAGTCTCTCTGGGCTTCGTCGAAGGACTAAACAACAAAATCCGCGTGCTTCAGCGCCGCGCCTACGGATTGCGCGACGAAGAATACCTTCGGTGAAGGTCCTGACCTGCATGCTGCCTAAGCTTTGATCGAAAAATGATCAACTTTTACCCACGCTAAGTCCGGATGACCATTAATTATCAATGCCAGCTGCGTGGACTGGCGACGTTATCTTGACCAATTGGCTCCAAATGGGCTCCTTTAGAGTCAACGTCAACGCGCTACCCGCAACAGTACCTTCATTGAATGCAGTCGACATGACTTGTTTGACACTGGCCACATCCTGTTTGCTCAATATCCCAAAGAGCGTTTCCTGCTGTTTGAGGTACG
>DATATA010000088.1:0-22318 GCA_036263775.1 Steroidobacteraceae bacterium
GTCGACGGCCGGCCGATGCCGTACTCTTCCAGCGCCTTGACCAGCGAGGCTTCGGAGAAGCGCGGCGGCGGCTCGGTGAAATGCTGGCTCGGCAATATGCCGAGGAGCTTGACCTTGTCGCCCTCTTGCATGGCTGGCAGCACGTGATCCGAATCATCCTGGACGGCATCATCCATCCCTTCCTGGTAGACCGATATGTAACCCGGCTTGACCAAGGTCGAACCGTTGGCACGCAGCACGGTGCGTTTCGGCCCTTCGGCGCCGGCACGCATCTCGACCGTGACGGTGTCGAAGATCGCCGGCGCCATCTGGCAAGCGACGGTGCGCTTCCAGATCAGCGAATACAATCGAGACTGATCGGATTCGAGCTTGTTCTCGATGTCGCCGGGCAGCACGCTGACCGCGGTCGGGCGGATGGCCTCATGCGCCTCCTGGGCATTCTTCGACTTGGTCTTGAATATGCGCGGCTCTTCGGCAAGTCCTGCTTGCCCGTACAGCTGCACGATGACATCGCGGATCTGGCCGATCGCTTCCTGCGCGAGGTTGAGCGAGTCGGTGCGCATGTAGGTGATCAGGCCCACCTGGCCCTCGCCGATGTCGACGCCTTCGTAGAGCTGCTGCGCGACGCGCATGGTTTTTTGCGCGCTGAAGCCCAATTTGCGCGCCGCCTCTTGCTGCAGGGTGGACGTCGTGAACGGCGGCGCCGGATTGCGCTTGCGTTGCTTGCGCTCCACCGACAGCACGGTGAGCTCGCCCTTGGCTTCCGTCTTGAGCACGCGCTCGACATCTTTGGCCCGGGTTTCATCGGTAAAACTGAACTGTTCGACCTTCGTGCCCTGGAATTCGACCAGCTTGCCCGGAAATTTTTGCCCCGAGTGCTCCAATTCAGCGTCGATCGTCCAGTACTCACGCGCCACGAACGCGGCGATTTCGTCCTCGCGCTCGCAGATCATGCGCAGCGCCGGGCTTTGCACGCGCCCCGCGGACAGCCCAGGGCGCACTTTCTTCCACAGCAGCGGCGATAGATTGAAGCCCACCAGGAAATCCAGCGCGCGGCGCGCTTGTTGCGCATTCACCAGATCCACGGACAGCTCGCGCGGCGATTCCATGGCTTCGCGCACCGAATTCTTGGTGATCTCATAGAAGACCACGCGGCTGACTTCCTTGCCCTTGAGTTCACCCTGCGACTTCAAAAGCTCATAGAGATGCCAGGAGATCGCCTCGCCCTCGCGGTCGGGGTCGGTTGCCAGAAACAGCGCCTTGGCCTTCTTCAGCGCGCGCGAAATGGCGTCGACGTGCTTTTGATTGCGCTCGACCACCTGATACTTCATGGCGAAGCGATGCTTGGGATCGACGGCCCCTTCCTTCGGCACCAGGTCGCGCACGTGGCCATAGGAGGCCAGCACTTCGAAGTCCTTACCGAGGTATTTCTTGATGGTCTTCGCCTTGGCGGGCGATTCCACGATAACGAGATTGCTGCTCAAAGGCGTCTAATGCAGCGCGTCGGTGCGCTCTTCGAAGACCAGGTCTTCCATTTGAGCGTAAGCGGACTCTTGGCCGGGCTGGCTGAACAGCACCATCAGCACGACCCATTTCACCTGTTCAATGTCGATTTCATCGGCTTCGAGCGCCATCAAGCGGTCGATCACCAACTCGCGTTCCGCGCCCGAGAGAATCCGCACGTTTTCCAAATACATCAAATACCCTCGCACGTCCGTGTCCAGCCGCATCAGTTCCTGGCTGCTGAAAACCCGCACCGCCCTTGCCGTGGCCTCGGCGACCTTGCCGAGTTGCTCGCCCGACAGGCCGTCGAGCCATTCCAGAGCCCGTTCAATGTCGGGCTCGGCGAAGCCCGCCTTGTCCAACTCCAGTTTCAAAGTATTTCGATCCGGACGCGGCTCATCGTCGGCACTCATATAATTCTCGAAGAGATAGATGAGTAGATCGAGAACGTTATCTTTCACCTCCGGCTCCTAACGACTCGGGAGTAACGGCCCCCGGGGGCGGCCTGAACGTGGCCTTCTAGCTCGAGGATCAGCATCATCGAGGACACGGCTTCCGCTTTGAATCCGGTGCGAACCACCAGCATATCGAGGTCCGCCGGATCAAAGCCGAGCGCATCTAACAAGATTTTGTGTTCCTTGTCCATGCCCGCCGGGATGGCGGGGGGCAGATTGAGGGCGCCGGAGACACGGCGTGGGTCGGCAAAAAATGCTGAAAAGTTCAACTCGGTCAATATGTCAGCTGCGGTTTCCGTCAACTTCGCGCCCTGGCGTATCAGTTCGTGGCAGCCGCGGCTCAAGGGGCTGCGGATCGAACCGGGCACGGCGAATAGTTCCCGGTTATGGTCAGCGGCTAGCCGCGCCGTTATCAGGGAGCCGGAGCGGCGCGCGGCCTCCACGACCAGCGTGCCCAGGCTCAATGCAGCGATGATGCGATTTCGCTGTGGGAAGTTCTCGCGGCGCGGCGCCGTTCCCAGCGGAAACTCACTGATCAATGCGCCGTGATCGCGGATTTCCTCGCACAGCGCGCGATTGTTGCGCGGGTAGATGACGTCGACCCCGCTGCCGAGCACGGCGAGAGTGATTCCCTGCGCCGCGAGCGCCCCCCGGTGTGCGGCGCTGTCGATGCCTTCCGCGAGCCCGCTGGTGATGCTCAAGCCGCATGCCGCGAGCGACTCGGCGAACTCGAACGCCGTTTCTCTTCCGGATGGCGTGGGATTGCGGCTGCCGACGATCGACAGCTGAGGATCATTCAGCACATCGGCACGGCCCTCGACATGAAGCGCGATCGGAGGGCGCGCAAGCTCACGCAGCGAGACCGGATAACGTCTATCCGTAAAGGGCACGAGGTGGTGTCGTGAACCGCTGAGCCAGGATCGCTCGGCGGCGGTGGGCGCGGCGGCAGGGCTGTTCAGGAATTCGCACGCCGCCGCCGGAATACCGGCGCGTAGGCGCAGAGCGTGCGAGGCGGCGATAAAGCCGGAAATGCCGCCCAACAGTTCGAAGGCAGCGGCGAGGGCGGGGACATCGAGGAGCGGCGCGCGCGACAGCGCCATCCACGCACACACCTCGTCGGCCCCTCGCATCGGGCCGATTATCACGCAGGGGAGCACGGTTCTCAGCGCGCTATTGCGCTGAGAACATCGAGATTCGCTTCGCCTAAGGGTTTTGGATCTTATCGCCGACGCGGATCAGGTTGGTCGCTTCCATGATAAGACCATAGCTGATGCTGTCGAAGGTCTTGAACACCATGAATGTGCCGCTGCGCTCGGACGGCAACGCCACTCGTTTCGCACCCAGCTTGTCCATGTTGAAGAAGCCCTGCTTGTTGGTGTCGGCAACCACGGCGCCGGTGTCGAACACGCCGAGCACGTTGCCCGGGGCAAGGCCGTCGCGTGCGCCGCGATTCACCACCACCACCTCGTACTGGCCGATGATGGTGACGCCGTTGGACACGGCAATGATGCGGCCGTTGGTCTTGACCCGCGGTGCGCTGGGAATGAAATCGAGCGGCACATCGACGCCGCCGGAAATCAGCTTGTCGCCCGCCCGGGATTCGCGGCTGGACTCGGTCAGGATGAGCGTCGTCGGGTCGCCCTGGCGAGTGACGTGCCCGGAGCCGGTGAAGACGCCGTCATAGCCGAGGATCCGGTTGTCGTCCGGATCGATCAAGGGATCGCCGACACGCACAAAATTGAAATGAGTGCCGAGTTCGGCCGGGTTGCTGAAGCCGCGCGCATAGACCGTATCGCCCTCGGACATGATTACGTGCAAATCACGGGTCGCGAGCACGTACGGTGCGGTTTTAATCTGGTCCCGGTCGAGTACGGAGGGCTTCGACATGAACGCCGCCACGGTGGCGTAGGGAATGGTGGTGATGGCTGCCTCGATCGGCTCGCTGCGCACCCGCGGTTCGACTCGAACCGCATCGCCGCGCTGCAGCACAATCTGCGGCTGGCCGTTGATATAGACCAGACGCAGGGTGTCTCCGGGGTAGATCAAATGCGGGTTCTGGACCTGGGGATTGACCTGCCAGATCTCGGGCCAGTACCAGGGATCGCGCAGAAAAACCTTGGCGATGCCCCAGAGCGTGTCCCCACGCTTCACCACATAGCTGTCGGGGGCATTCTCAGCCAGCGGTATAGCCTTGCGGGGCGCCTCCGCCGTTTCGCTACGCGAGGATGCGTTGGCTTCAACCGCCGCTTCCATCGCAGTTTTATCATCCCCCACCGCAGTTCCTTCCACGCTAGGTTCATTATTCGTGGCAATCTCGGAAGCGGGCACAGCTCTCTGGGCCTCTGAATGGCACCCAGCCATCACCGCAACCGCTATAACTAGGCCTAGTATTCGATGACCTTGCATTCGTTTCGCTCCCGTGAGTCAGTCTATGGTTGCAGACTGACTGGTATACTTCCGCCCCGCCGCTCAAGACTGGGACGCATCACCCGTTTTTGCCGTTTGCCCGTGTCGGCAACGCGCCGGCCTCAAGGCATTAAGTTAAGCAGCGGCGGAACTTTAGCAACATTCTTAAGCCAAAAACACGATATTGCTCTCATAACTCCCATGACAAAGCACGCAATTCTGGAGTATCCCGATCCGAGGCTGCGGAAGAAGGCCGCCTCCGTGGAAGAGGTTGATGATGCGCTGCGTCAATTCATCGACGATCTTCTGGAAACCATGTATTCGGCCAACGGGGTCGGGCTGGCCGCAACCCAGGTGGACGTGCACAAGCGCGTGATCGTCCTCGACGTCAGCGAGAACCGAGATCAACCGCTGGTGCTCATCAACCCAGAAATCCTCAGTAAGGAAGGTGAGGGACCCGCGGAGGAGGGCTGCCTGTCCTTGCCGGGCATCTACGACAAGCTGATGCGGGCCACGCACATCCGCGTGCGCGCGCTCGGGAAGGACGGTAAGGCCTTTGAAATGGATGCCGAGGGATTGCTTGGGGTGTGCATCCAACACGAAATCGACCACCTCGAAGGCAAGCTATTCGTCGACTACCTCTCCGAGCTCAAGCGCACTCTGATCCGACGCCGCTTGGAGAAGGAGCGCAAGCAGAGATCTACGGGCAGCGATTCACGCGCTCACGCGCCGGCTCTTTGAGTTTTGAGCGAAGCCGTCTCCTCCTTGAAGCTGGGCTTCGCCGGCACGCCCGACTTCGCGGTTCCAGCGTTGGAAAGTCTGGCTGCACGGCACCGCATCGCCGCCGTTTTTACCCAACCAGATCGGCCTTCGGGCCGCGGCCGCGAGCTGCACATGAGCCCAGTCAAGCGCCGCGCGCTCGAGCTGGGCGTGACTGTTTATCAGCCTGCCAACTTTAAGACGCCAGAAGCGCTCGAGATGCTGCGCGCTGCGCAAGTTGACGCGCTCATCGTGGTGGCCTATGGCCTGATTCTGCCGGCATCCGCGCTTAGGCTTCCGCGCTGGGGGTGCTTGAACATTCACGCCTCGCTGCTGCCGCGCTGGCGCGGCGCGGCGCCCATACAGCGCGCGCTGCTGGCGGGAGATCCCGTCACGGGCGTGACCATCATGCGCATGGAAGCGGGATTGGATACCGGCCCGACGCTGGCTTCGGGCCGCGTCAGCATCGAGGCGCGCGATACCGCCAAGACGCTGCACGACAAGCTCGCATCAGTGGGCGCGGAACTGGTAGCCGAAACACTGGATGGACTTCGTTCCGGGCGGCTGCGCGAAGTCGCACAACCCGCCGAAGGCGTCACGTACGCGGCGAAGATCGACAAGGCCGAAGCGCAGATTCAATGGCATCGGAGCGCGGAGGAAGTCTCCCGCCAGGTCCGCGCGTTCAATCCCTGGCCGATGGCGGAAACCCGCTTCAACGGCGAGCAGCTGCGCATCTGGGCGGCGGAGCCCATTGAGTCGCCTACCTTGAAAGGAACGGCAAGCCCGGGCTCCGTGCTTACCGCGGCACCCGAGGGCATCGATGTCGTCTGCGGCAGCGGAATTCTGCGAATATTGAAGCTGCAGCTTGCCGGCCGCAAAGCATTGCCGGCCGGGGAATTCTTGCGGGGACAGCGCCTCAGCGGCACGCGCTTCAGCGCGGCATGAGAGGCGACGCGGCCAGCGCGCGCTCCTTGGCCGCGCATGCGGTGGCCCGCGTGCTGCGGGAAGGTGTGACTCTGGACGCGGCGCTCAAAGGTGCGCTCGCCGCCGCGGATCCAAAGCTTTTTTCGCCCGTGCGATCACTGAGCTACGGCGCGGTGCGCGGCTATTTTCGGCATGAGGCCATTCTGGCAAGGCTCTCAGCGACGCCGGTCCGATCCTTGGATTTTTTGGTGCGCGCGCTTTTCTCCGTGGCGCTGTACGAGCTCGAGGATGCGCGCACGCCGGAGTATGCCGTGGTCGATGCGGCCGTACAGACCGCGAAAGCCACCGATGCGGTGCAGGCGTCGGGTCTCGTCAACGCGGTGCTGCGGCGATACTTGCGTGAACGCAAGGCGTTGGACATCGAGATTGCGCGCAAGCCCGCGACCCGTCATTCCGCCCCGATCTGGTTGGCCGATCGATTTCGCGCCGATTGGCCGGTCCGCTGGACTCAGCTGCTGGCGGCCAGCGACAGCCACGCGCCGATGTGGCTGCGGGTCAATCAGCGCCTGGCCACTACGGCCGGATACTTGGAAGAACTTCAATCTGCCGGAATCGCGGCGCGCGCGGAGGAGCGCGTGCCCTTTGCCATCGCCTTGGATGCGCCCTGCGATGTGCATGCTTTGCCTGGGTTCGCGGCCGGCAAAGTCTCGGTGCAGGATTTGGGAGCGCAGTGCGTCGCGTTTCCGTTGGGTCTGGCGCCGCATCAGCGGGTACTCGATGCCTGCGCCGCGCCCGGCGGCAAGACCGCGCTGATCGCGGAACGCGAGCCCGCCTTGGATCGGCTCATCGCCGTGGACATCGACCCGCACCGTCTGGCTCGGGTGCGTGAGAACTTGAATCGCGGTGGCTTGCACGCCGACATCGTGGCCGCCGATGCGGCGCAGCCCAGGAAATGGTGGGACGGAAAGCCGTTTGATCGGATTCTGCTCGACGCACCCTGTTCCGGCCTCGGCGTCATTCGCCGGCATCCTGATATCCGCCTGCGTAAGTCCCCGTCCGATATCGACAAATTGCCGGCCCTGCAGCTCAAGTTGCTGCACGCTGCATGGGATCTTCTCGCGCCGGGAGGCCGCTTGGTGTATGTCACGTGCACGGTCACGCGCAGCGAGAATCACGACGTCATTGCCGCATTCTTAAGCGGCACCGGCGGCGCACGCATCGTACCCTCGGAACTATGGCCGGGCTGGCCGGGTTTCGGAGAAGCCGACGAGTTCGGGCGGCAAATCATTCCCGGTGAGGCGGGTGCCGACGGCTTCTATTATGCTGCTTTGACTAAAACATGAATGCCGCTTGCCCAAACCCGCAGAGCCTTGACCGCCGCGAGAGCCCTTTGCCATGCCGGCTCGCAGGCTTGGCATGCGCCGTGCTCGCAATGCTGGCGTTGGTGCAGCCGCTGCGTGCGGACGGGTTGGAGGGCCGCTTCGAGGTGCGCTCGGCGGATCTCGAGCTGAAGGACGGCGTCTATCACCTGAATGCACGCCTGGTCCTGCCGATCAGCGATGCGGTGCGGCGAGGTCTTTCGGAAGGTGTGCCGCTGGCTCTCGAGGTCGATCTGGACATCGAGCGAGTGAGGCAACTGCTGCCCAACTCGCGCGTCGCCGAGCTGACTCAGCGCTACCGCCTGCAGTACAACGCGGTGAGTGCGCGCTACATCTTGCGCAATGACAACAGCGGCCAACAGGAATCCCTCGGCACCATCGACGAGGCGATCGAGCATCTTTCCGAAGTGCACAGCCTGCCGGCCTTGGACAAGGCGCTCATTGCTTCGGATCGCCGCTACGAAGCCAATGTGCGGGGCAAGCTCGATTTCGGCACGGTGCCGTTCACGCTGCGCCTGCTGATGTTCTGGGTCAGCGATTGGCATCGTGAGAGCGACTGGTACGCATGGACGTTTCAGCCATGATCCGCAAGTACGGATCCACAGTCTTGGGTGTAGTCGGCGTCGCGCTGTGGATCGCGGCACTGCTCATGCTGGCATCCGCGGTTCAAAACTCGGAAAAATTCGCGAAGTGGCTGCCGTGGATCCTGTTGGTCAACATTTCCGGCCTGCTCACACTGTTCGTGCTACTGGCCGGCAAACTGACCCGCCTGGTGCGCGATTACCGCAAGCATGTGCCGGGATCGCGCCTGAAGGGCCGCACGGTGGCCATTTTCAGCGCACTGGCCGTGGCGCCCATTTTGGTGGTCTATTATTTCGCGGTCCAATTCGTGAATCGCGGCATCGACAGCTGGTTCCAGCGCGAAGTCAGCCAAGGCTTGATCGATACGCGCGAATTGTCGCATGCCGCGCTCGACGTGCGCGTGCGCGAATTTTTGCAGCACACGCAGTTCGTGGCGCATTCTCTGATCGGCCTGTCCGATTTTCAGCTCGCGGGTTCACTCGATCGTCAGCGGCAGGACAGCACCGCGATCGAGTTCACGATCGTCGGCCCACAGGCGCGGATCGTCGCCACGAGCTCGGATCGCCCGATGGACGCGCTGCCGATTCCCGCGACCGACGAGATGATGCTGCAACTGCGGCGCGGCCGGCCATATGTAAGCTTGGATACGGATTCGATCGGCGGCTACGTGATTCGCGCCGGGGCGCCGATCGAGGACAGCAGCACGGCGCCGCGCGTCTTGATCGCCCTGTATCCGGTACCCTTGCAACTCAGCCAGTTGGCGGACACGGTGCAGCGCTCCTACACCTCGTACGCTTCGCTGGTGCAAAACCGGCAGCCGCTGAAGTTCGCCTTCGTGCTCGTCTTGAGTTTTGTGGTGCTGATGTCGTTGATCGCCGCCGTCTATGGGGCATTTTTCGCCGCACAGCGTCTGGTGCAGCCGGTGCAGGATTTGATTGCCGGCACGCGCGCCGTGGCAAAGGGCAACTACGATACGCGGCTGCCCTTGCCGGGCCGGGACGAATTGGGATTTCTCGTCACCTCCTTCAACGACATGACCAAGCGGCTGGGCAGAGCGCGCGCGGAGACGCGCCGCAGTCAGCAAGCTGTCGAGGCCGAGCGGGCCGGACTCGCGGTGATTCTCGCGCGCCTGTCGACCGGCGTGGTTTCGCTCGAGCCCGACCTCAAGGTACGCACCGCCAATCAGGCCGCGAGCGCCATATTGGGTGTCGACCTGGAGGCCGCTATCGGCAAGCCCTTCGACGAATCCATCAGCGACAGCACTTTGTTCACGCAGTTCTTGGCTGCCATCAAGCAGCGTCTGCAACCGGAACAGCTCGACTGGCGCGAACAGATCGAGCTGTTGTCGGAATCCGGCAAACATGCGCTGATGTGCGCCTGCACCGCGCTGCCGAATGATGCCGGCGGCGCGGCCGGCGTTGTGCTGGTGTTCGACGACATCACCACGTTGCTGCAAGCGCAGCGCGACGCGGCTTGGGGCGAAGTGGCGCGCCGCTTGGCGCATGAAATCAAGAATCCGCTCACGCCCATCCAGCTATCCGCTGAGCGGATGCGGCGCAAGTTTTTAGGCAGCATGAATGAGCAGGACGCCCAAATCCTCGAGCGCGCGACGCACACTATCGTGGCGCAGGTTGACGCCATGAAGCAGATGGTGAATGCGTTCAGCGAGTACGCACGGGCGCCCGACATGCACTTTTCTCGCTTCGATCTGAATCAATTGATCACCGAGGTCGTCGATCTTTACCGGGTTCAGGACAGCAGCGCGGAAATGAGGCTGCTCCTAAGTCCGCATCTGCCGCCCATTTCGGCTGACCGAATGCGCATCCGTCAGATTCTGAACAACTTGGTCACGAATTCGTTGGAGGCCCTCGAGGGCAAGGTGGGCGCTCGGATCGAAATCGAAACTCAACTCGCCGACGATGGTCTGAAACAGGGAGGATCCGTCGCGATCGTCGTTACCGACAACGGCCCGGGCTTTCAGCGCGATTTGATCGGCACCGTCTTCGATCCGTACGTGACCAGCAAGCCCAAGGGCACCGGCCTTGGACTGGCAATCGTCAAGAAGATCGTCGAAGAGCACGGCGGCCGCATTGAGGCGGATAATCAACGCTCCGGAGGCGCCCGCGTCCGAATCGTATTGCCGCTGGCCGACGGCGCGCGCTCAACGGGCTCCGTCAAGCCGCGCACAGGTGAACACAGGAGAGAACGCGTATGACCGCTTCAAGAATATTGGTTGTGGATGACGAGGCGGACATCCGCGGCCTGCTGAAGGAAATTCTTTCCGAAGAAGGCTATGACGTGGAAATCGCGGCGGATGCGAGCCAGGCGCGCTCTTCGCGCGCAGCCCAGGTTCCTGATCTGGTGCTTCTCGACATCTGGATGCCCGACACGGACGGCATCACTCTGCTGCGCGAATGGTCGGTTACCGACGGCTATGACTGTCCGGTCGTCATGATGTCGGGGCACGGCACCGTTGAGACTGCGGTGGAGGCTACGCGCCTGGGTGCATTCGATTTCGTCGAGAAGCCGCTGTCACTCACCAAGCTGCTGCGCACGGTCGAGCGGGCGCTCGATGCAGGGCGCCGCAAGCGCTTGTCGGTCCGCACGCAGGGCTCGGCGCTGGCCGTGCCGATCGGCAAATCCAAAATCACGCAAATGCTGCGCGAGCAAGTGCAGCAAGCGGCCGGCAGCTCCTCGCCGGTGCTGCTTGTCGGCGAGTTGGGATCAGGCCGCGAAGCGTACGCGCGTTACCTGCATTCATTGAGTGCGCGCGCCGGGAAGCCGTTTTTCACCGTGGTTGCCGCCAGCCTCGGACAAGACCCCGCGACGGCGCTGTTCGGCAGCGATCGCGACGGCAAGATCGAGCCGGGCGCGTTCGATCAGGCGACCGGCGGCTCGCTCTATATCAGCGGACTCGAGGATTTGAATGTCAACGCACAACGCGCGTTGCTCGGTGCCGTCGAACAAAATGGTTATACCCGCGCGGGCGGCCGCCAGCGTCTGAATCTCAACGTTCGCTGGATCAGTTCGGCGCAGGAAGGATTCGAATCCGGTTCCTCACCCGAACCGTTTCGCCGCGATCTGCTCGCGCACCTGAACGTCATAACCTTGCGCGTACCGCCGCTGCGCGACTATGCCGAGGACGTGCCCGATTTGTTGCGCTACTACGTCGACCGCCTGGTCGATGAACAGCACCTGCCGCTCCGCCGCTTCAGCGTCGCCGCGCAAAATCGCCTGCGCAATTATCCCTGGCCCGGAAACGTGGGCGAACTCAAGAATCTGGTGCAGCGGGTGTTGATTCTGGGAGCCGGCGAGGAGATTCGCCTCGAGGAAATCGAGCGCGAGTTGGCGGTGAAAATGGCGGTCGACGAGCCGCTCGTCAAGCAGGACTTGCTTGCATTGCCCCTGCGCGAAGCACGCGAACAATTTGAACGCGCCTATCTCCAGCAGCAATTGCTGCTTTGCAACGGAAAAGTTGGGCAATTGGCAAAAAGGGTCGGGATGGAACGAACGCATTTGTATCGAAAATTGCGGGCATTAGGGGTCGATTTTCGCCAATTGGGGGAGGATTAGGCGGAGATCTAGGCGAATCTTGCACGGCCTGACATACTGTCTGGCGCCGGCGGAAAACAACAAAACCAAGGGATGCAAATGGAAGCGATCGCAACTGCCTCGGGCGTACGCGCCGAGAGCCGTAATTTTTATGTGTGGATGGCCGGCGGTTTTCTCACCGTCGCGTTCGGCGGATTCATTCCGACTTATTGGGCAAGAGTCGCCACGGGTACCTTTCACGCAGAGCCCATCATTCACATCCATGGCGCACTGCTCTTTACCTGGACCTGTTTCTACTTCGTGCAAACCCTGCTGGTTGCCAAAGGCCGTGCGCTCGGCCATCGCGCCTGGGGTTTGGCGGGAATATCGCTGTTCACGGCGATGATGTGTTCGATTCTGGTCGCCCAAGAGACCGTTCTGGCGAGAAACGCGGCACTGGGGTTCAGCGAAGCTGCGCTGCGCTTTTCCGCCGTGACACTGACCGCATGGCCCTTGATGGCCGTGCTGTTCATACTCGCGATCGTCAAGATCCGCAAACCGGAATCGCACAAGCGGCTCATGACTTTGCTGATGATCGGAATCATGACGCCGGCAATTGCGCGGGTATTTCTCACGCTGTTCGCTCCGCCAGGCGTCGGCGGCCCCCCGCCTCCCTTCGTCGCGACGCCGCCGAGTCTGGCCGCCGACTTATTCCTCGTGGTCGCCGTCGTTCGCGATTGGCGCATGCTCGGCCGCCCTCACCCGGTCTACGTGTACGGCGGGCTCGCGCTGCTCGTGCAGCAGCTGCTGACGGCGCCGATCGCGGCCACGGCAGCCTGGATACACATCGCGAAGGGCTTCGCAAGCTTGGCGCGCTGAGAGCTTGGCGCACTGAGAGCTTGGCGCACTGAATTACGCCCGGCGGCCGTATCGGCGTCAGTCGCCCACCCGGATCACCAGCACGTCGACATCCGCTTTGCGCAGGATCTGGCGCATGCGGTTGAGCTCATCCAGCTTGGAGATGGGCCCGATGCGGATACGGTGCCAGGTATCGTTGTCGACCGTCACCTTCTGCACGTTGGATTCGATGCCTTGCAGCGCCAGCTTGGCGCGCACGCGATCGGCGTCCGCGAAATTCTTGTATGAGCCGGCCTGCAACACGTACGTGCCGCTGCGGGTTTCCGGCACGGATTTGATGTCCGGCCTGACGTCCTTGTCCTTCTCAGGCACGACCACTTCGAATTTCGGCAACATCTCGTAAAAGGCGTAAGTCTTGGGATCGTCCGCGACGGGATCGCCCGCCTCGGGCGCTTCATTTCCATGAGGCCGCTTCTTCACCGTTTTGCCGGCGCCGGCCACGGGCGCATCGAGCCGGTGGTCCTTCAAATACACGACGGCGGCGACCGCCAACCCTAAGCCCAAACCGCAGGCAAGACCCAGCCATCCGGAAAAGCGGCCGGGTTTACTGCGTTTGGTCTTGTAGTCGCGTGCCATAGGAGCTTCGCTACATGGTGTCGGGTGCGGAAACGCCCAGCAGCTTGAGGCCGTTGCGAATCACGATTTGCGTCGCCAGCGCGAGATCCAGCCGGGCATCGCGCGCTCCGGCATCCTCGACGATGAACTGATGGGCGCTGTAATAGGTATGGAAGTCATTCGCCAGATCGCGCAAGTAATGCACCAGCGAATGCGGCGCCCGCAGCGCCGCGCATTGCTTGATGAGTTCGGGGTAGGAGCAGATGCGCTTGACCAGCTGCAGCTCCTGCGGTTCCTTGAGTTCGCCAAGCGCGGCAATCCCATGGGCGACGTCGTGAGTCAGGCCGCGTTCCTTGAGCTGGCGCATGACGCTGGCGACCCGCGCATGAGCGTACTGGATGTAGTACACAGGATTCTCGTTGGAGCGCGATTTCGCCAATTCCATGTCGAAATCCAGATGCTGATCGTTGCTGCGCATCACATAGAACAGCCGCGCCGCATCATTGCCGACTTCCTTGCGCAGGTCCCGCAGCGTGACGTAATCGCCCGAGCGCTTCGACATCTTGGCTTTTTCGCCGCCGCGATACAGCGACACGATCTGCATGAGCAGGACCTCGAAGCGCTCAGGCGGCCCGCCGAGTGCGATCAGGACCGCGCGCAGCCGGGTGATATAGCCGTGATGATCCGCGCCCCAGATGTACATCAAGTGCTCGAAGCCGCGCTCGAGCTTGTTCAAGACATAGGCGATGTCGGAGGCAAAATAGGTCTTCAGGCCGTTGTCGCGCACGATGACGCGATCTTTCTCGTCGCCGAAGTCCGTGCTTTTGAACCATAGGGCGCCCTCCTTCAGATAGGCATGGCCCGATTTCTTCAAGGCCGCGATCGATCGGTCGACCGCGCCGCTCTCGCTCAAGGATCGCTCCGAGAACCAGCGGTCGAATGTGACGCCGAATTCGGCAAGATCCTCGCGGATGTCGCCGACGATGCCGTCGAGCGTGGTGCGCAGCACGCGTTCGTAGGCGGCGCCGCCTACAGCTTCGCGCATGCGCGCAGTCAGCGCGTCGATGTAGAGGTCCTTGTCTCCGCCCTGCGGCTCATCCGGCGGGAGGCCTTTGAACACATCGGCGGCGGAATGCTTCAAGCCGGTGCCCACCGCCGCGAACAATTGTTCGCCGACCGCAACCAGGTATTCGCCCACATAGGCATTGGCGGGGAACGCGAAGCGCTCGCCGCAGCGCTCGAGGTAGCGCAGCCATGCGCTCACCGCCAGAATATCCATTTGCCGGCCGGCGTCGTTGATGTAGTACTCGCGTTCCACCCGATAGCCGACCGCTTCCAAAAGATTGCTGAGCGAAGCACCGAAGGCGGCATGCCGGCCGTGGGCGACGTGCAACGGCCCGGTCGGATTGGCAGAAACGAATTCGACCTGCACACGCCGTCCCGCACCGGCTTGCGAACAGCCGTAAGACGGGCCCTCGCGGAGCACCCTGCCGATTTCTCGGCTGTAAGCCGCGTCAGTCAGGAAAAAATTGATGAAACCGGCCCCGGCAATTTCGACCTTGGCGATGGAATCGCTGGGCGGCAGCGCGGCCAGCAAGCCTTCCGCGATCTTGCGGGGGTTCTGGCGAGCGGCCTTGGCGAGGCGCATGGCGAGATTGCTGGCGAAGTCGCCGTGCTGCGCATCGCGGGTGCTCTCGACCTCGATACTCACGGTGCGCGCGGCGGCGGGCACCAGGTCCTTGGGCAGCGCCCCCAACGCTTGTTTCAGCAATGCTTCGATCAGTGTCTTCAAGGCAGATCCGTATGACAAAGGCTGCGCAGTTTACCGCAAAGCGCTCAATCGACTTCCAACGGATCGACGTCGATCGACCAGCGCAAGCCCTTAGGTCCCGGCAAATTGTCGATTTTCGGCAGCCAACCTGACAGAAAGCGCTGCAAAGCCGACCGCGCGCCCGTCTCGATCAACAAATGCGCGCGGTAGTGATCGGCTCGCCGCGCAATCAACGCCGCGGCCGGCCCAAAGATCTTGACGCCTGTTTCCTTCAGGTTTTCGCCGCGCTCCGCGGCGGCGCGTAGAAACGCGTCGAGAGCGGTGCGATCCTTCGCCTCGGCGCGCAGCAGCGCGAGCCGGGAGTAGGGCGGCCATCCCGCCTCACGGCGTTCCTCGAGCGCGCCGGCCGCAAAGCTTGCGTAGCCTTCGCCGATGAGACGGTTCAGGAGCGGATGCTCCGGAAATTCCGTTTGAATCATCACCTCGCCGGCCCGCGCCTCGCGGCCTGCCCGTCCGGCTACTTGCGTGACGGTTTGCGCCAGACGCTCGGTCGCGCGAAAGTCGCTGGCAAACAGTCCCTGGTCCGCATCGAGAATGACCACCAGGGTGACGTCGGGAAAATGGTGACCCTTGGTGAGCATTTGCGTGCCCACCAGGATGCGCGCCTCGCCGCTATGAACGCGGTCGAGCACGATCTGCATCGAACCGCGTGCGGACGCGCTGTCGCGATCCAGGCGCGCCAGGGGTGCGTCCGGAAAAATCCGTGTCAAGGTCTCCTCGACCCGCTCGGTGCCCTGGCCAACGGGCAGCAGCGCCTGGCTGCAGTTGGCGCAAAGCGTGGGAACCGGACCTTTCGCACCGCAGTGATGGCAGCGAAGCTGCTGCGCGCGGCGATGCAGGGTCATGCGTGCGTCGCAGTGAGGGCACGGTGCAACCCATCCGCAGGAATTGCAGTACAGAGTCGGCGCATAGCCGCGCCGATTCAGAAACACGATCACTTGTCCGCCCGCCTTCAGATGCTGGTCCATCGCCTGTACGACGGGCGTCGACAGGCCCTGCTCCGCCGCGTGGCGGCGCAGATCGACCAACAACATCCGCGGCGGTTGAGCGGCACCGGGCCGCTGCGGCAGGAGATGCTTTACATAGCGTCCACTGACCGCGTTCTCCAGGGTTTCGAGCGAGGGAGTCGCGGAACCCAGAATCACCGGCACCCCGGCGCCGCGCGCGCGCACGACGGCCAGGTCTCGCGCCGAGTATCGAAACCCCTCGTGCTGCTTGTACGAGGCATCGTGTTCTTCGTCGACGACGATGAGCGAGAGCCGCGGCATCGAAGTAAAAACGGCCGAGCGCGTGCCGATGACGATTCGCGCGTGGCCCCCATGTGCCGCACGCCACGCGTCGCGGCGTTCGCTGTCGGTGAGACCGGAGTGAACGACGGCAATCCCGGCACTGAAGCGGCGCCGAAAGCGCTCGACCAGCTGCGGCGTCAGCGCGATCTCGGGCACGAGCACCAAGGCTTGGCCGCCCTCCGCGATAGCCGCGGCAATTGCCTGCAAGTACACCTCCGTCTTGCCGCTGCCCGTCACGCCGTCCAGCAAGTGCACGCTGAAGCCGGCGAGCGTCTTTAGAATGCTGTCGACGGCCTTGGCCTGCGCGCCGGTCAGAGCGAGGGATCCGGGCAGAATCTGCATCTCGTGCGACAGAGACGCACCTAGATCCAGCCTCCGCGGCGTGATCCAGCCGCGCGCCGCCAGGGTCTTGAGCAGCGCCGGCTTGAAGGATTCGCCGACTTCATCCGAGGTCGCGCCGGCGCACTCCGCCAACCAGGCGAGCAGCACGCGCTGCCGCGGCGCGCGCCGCGTGCTTGGGTTAGCGAGTTCTTCGCGGCCCCCCTCGGTGAGACTCCAAAACTCGGTGCTCGCAACGGCAGGCTGGCCTGAGCGCAAGGCGGCAGGCAGCGCCGCGGCGTACACCTCGCCGACCGGATGGTGGTAGTAGTCGGCCGCCCAGCGCAGCAATTCGAACGTGACCGCGTCGTAAACCGGCTGCTCGTCCAGAATTTCCAACGCCGCCTTGAGCTTAAGAGCGGGGACTGCGGACTTGGAGACTATGCCAACCAAAACCCCGATCAAACGTTGACGCCCGAAGGGGACCAACACCCGAATTCCTGAGCGCGGCCCGGTTGCGGTCTGCATCGATGCCGGCGGCAGGTAATCAAATACGCGCCGCAGCGGGGTATCGAGGGCGACCTGAAAAATCATGAATTTCTTGTCCACAAAACTTGTGGATAACTCTGTTGAGAAGCAGGGGTCATTTACCCTAAGTGCCCGTTCCGTTTCGGGTCCTGTCAAATTGGTGGAAAAATGCCCGAAATCGAAATGACTCGTTTAGATTCAAGGGATTACGGTGGCCAGTGGATACCGCGCTAAAGGTTTGAACGAAAATATTGCAATGGAAGTCACACGCGATGTGCGTAAGTCGCTGATCTTGCGCCCTTCCCGGCGTCAACCTCCGCTACGGCTAAGCGTTTATACCTTGAATGGAGATGATACGTATGGCTCGCTTTGATACGCTCAATACGGCTTGGACGGTCTGGGATAATCCCGCTCCAGCGCCGGAGGGAGCGGTTCTGGAGTATACGAGAGAACTCGAGAAATTCTTGGCGGAGATCGAGCGCCGCGCATTTCGTATGGCACAGGTCGCGCTGCGTGATCCGGACGATGCTCTCGACGTCGTGCAAGATGCCATGTTCAAGCTCACACGCAGCTATGCGTCGCGTCCCAGCACCGAATGGCGGCCGCTGTTTTATCGAATTCTTGAAAACGGCATACGGGACCTGCAGCGGCGCCGGACCGTGCGCAGACGCGTCATGACGTGGTTGCCTGGCCGTGCGGAGGATCCGGACAACGAAGCGCAAGATCCTTTGGACAATGTCGCGGACGCAGCGCCAACGGTTCCGGAGAGGCTGATGCAGGCGCAGGCCATGGAGCAGTTGGAGGAATCATTGCGGGCCTTGCCGGCGCGGCAGCGCGAGGCTTTCATGTTGCGCAATTTTGAAGGAATGGATGTTGCCGAGACGGCGAGCGCCATGGCTTGTTCGGAAGGCAGCGTAAAGACCCATTATTCGCGCGCGGTGCATGCACTGCGCGAACAGCTAGGCGAGGTTTGGTGATGAGCGAACAAGAACACGATGCATTCGAGATGCGCAGCCGGGCGCTGTTTCACGACAGCGTCGAGGGCCTTGATATGCGCATTCGCTCGCGATTGACGCAGGCGCGCAGCGCCGCACTGGAGGCTGCGCGCGGCAGACGCTCCCGGTGGTCCGGCTGGAAGATATGGACACCGGCAGCCGGCGTGACTGCCGCCGCCATTTTAGGCGTGGTTCTATGGATCGGTTCGCCGCTTGGGCATCAAAGCGGAACGATGGCCGACGCTCAGTCGAGTTTCGAGGACCTTGACCTCGTCGCGTCGTCGGACGAAGGTGCGACTGATGCCGTGGATATGTTGCAAGACGATATTGATTTTTATGCGTTTGCGGACAAGGCCGCGAATTCGGGGCCGGCTGCGTAGGTTGAGAGTCGCGGGCTTCGCCGGGAGCTGGCTGTTGTTCGGTGCGCTGTGTGCGACCGCGGGCGCGCCGCCGCCGGCGGCTCCGCAGGCGCCCCCGCCGCCGGCATCATCGGCTGAACCGCCGCCGGTGCCGGACGAAGGTCTCCTCGAGTTTCTAGGTTCGGATGATGTGGGCGATGCTGCTTGGTGGGAATTTCTGAAGAAAGCGCCGCCGCCGCGAGGGAGCGATCCTACCCCCGCCGCGCCGCCGCCTCAGGATGCAAAGAAATGATCAGGATTTGGTTGATCTGCGCCGGTCTTACCCTAAGCGCCGCCGCCGGCTTCGCGCAGACCCCGGCGCCTCCACCCCCTGCGTCCTCACCGCCGGCCGCCGGCCCGGCAGCCCCCGTGGCGCCGCGCGCCTGGAGTTCGCTGTCGCCGCAACAGCAGCAATTGCTGCAAAGTTATCAGGGCAAATGGAATAGCCTGCCTCCCGAGCGGCAGCAGGCACTCGCGAGGGGTAGCGAGCGTTGGATGTCGATGACGCCGCAACAGCGGGCCGGCGCACAGCAGCGTTTCTCCCAGTGGCGTGCCATGCCTCCCGAGCAACGCCAACTCGTGCGCCAGCGCTGGCGCGAGTTCAAAGCGCTGCCGCCGGAGCGGCAGCGGCAAGTACGCGAATCCTTCAATCGCTTTCGCCGGATGCCGCCGGAACGGCGCATGCAACTGCGCCAGCAGTGGCATCATATGACGCCCGAGCAGCGTCATCGCGCTGCCGCGCCGGGCATGCGCGCGCCGCCGCCGCATCGCCCGCCGCACTGACTTACGGCTGATAACTGCGTTCGGCGTGGGCGCGGACATCCTCAGGATAAAACAGCACATCGCGAAAGCGGCCCTGACTGAACATCAGGGCTTGATCCGTGAAGTGCGGCGATGCCGGATCGCCGCTTTCCCCGCCGCTCATGAGCGCCTTGGCACGAATGGCGGGGCCGAACTCCACTGCTGCTATGAAGCTGTTGCCGACCGAGCCGTAAATCTTTTTGGTCTTGCGCGGCTTCGATGAAGCGAAGGAGGCGAGCGCGCCCCATTGCGAAGGCGCGAAGCCCACCGGCAAGCTCGGGCGAGCGTCGTCGAAAGGCTGCACGATGTCGTCGGTCAAGCGCTGAAAGCGGTTGATCGCGCCCCACGCGATCTGCCATTGACCGAAGTCCTGCCGCAACTTTTCGAGCGCGGCGCTCAGACCCTCGATGCGCTCGGCATCGGTGAGTCTGTCAACCAGATAGTCGTAGACCGGTTCGTCTGCGTCGCGCGCCGCGGCGCCGTTGCGCTCGATCAAACCCTGGCCCCAAAAAATCGCAATTGCCGTCGCGACCGAATCCTCGGAGGTACGCTTGTCCCACCCCCGCAAAATGGCTATCGCCTGCGAAAGGCTCGCGCGCCGGGGATCGGCGGCCGGCAGTGCATCGAAGGCGGCAAATAACGGCGGCAGCAGCACATCGAACGCGGTCAGGTGCGCGTCGTAACCGGCCGCGATCAGGCCGTCCAACGTCGCATTGCGGATACGGCTCAAGACTTCGACCGCGTGCGGACCGCGCGGATTCTCGCCCTTGGTCCACATATAGCGCGGATAATGTTCCCGCTTCGGACTCTGGTCCCCGGCGGCGGTGAACGGCCAATTGTTGCTGTTGAAGATCCAGCCGTTGCTGGGGTTCAACAGGGTGATGGTGTCCTTGATGGCATGCGGGCCTTGCCACTCGGTTGCCGGATTGCTGCCATCGACCGGGCGCGTGAAATCGAATGCCGTACTGCGCTTCGGGATGAAATTTCCGTGAAAGTAAGCAATCGTCCCGTTCGTGTCCGCATACACGGTGTTATTGGAGGTATCGGTACGCATGTCCTGCGTCTTGCGGAACGACGCATAGTCGCTCGTTTTGGTGCGCAAATAGGATTGCTCGAGCGCTCGCACCGGTTCTTGCAACAGTTTGATCGCGATCCATTTGCCGTTCTCGGCTCGAATGATGGGTCCGTGATGGCTGTGATAGACCGTGAACGTTCGGCTCCCCATACCGTGCGCTTGCTTGAAGGGAATGGTTACCTGCTCGACTCGGAGTTTCTTCAGCTGCTTGCCGTACCGGTAGTACAACCCGTCGGACTTTTTCACGATATCTTCCGCGTATTCGTCGATGGCATCGCCGCCGTACGAGGTGTGCATCCAGCCGTTATGCGTATTGAAACCCTGATAGACGAAAAATTGTCCCCACGTCACCGCGCCGTACACATCGAGGCCTGCATCGCTCACCATCTGCAACTCCGTGCGAAAGTAATACGAGGTATGCGGATTGATATAGAGCAGGGCGTGTCCGGACGCGCTCAAGGCAGGGGCGAGCGCGAAACCATTCGAGCCGCCGGGATTCTCCTCCGGCACCGCCGCCGATGACGGCGCTGAATTCGCGGCCGATGGCGCGGCCCGGCCGTAGAATTTCTGCAGCTCCTTTAAGTCGATGGTTTCGATGTCGCCGCCTATGCTGCCTTCGGTGAAGGACAGGGCCATCCAGGGTTCGAAATGCTGAATGACTTTAGGCCGCACCGCCGGATGTTTCGACAGGAAGTAGTTCAGGCCATCGGACCAGCCTTGCATCAACGCCTTTAGCCATGCAGGCGCCGTGCGATATTCGCGTTGCAGCCGGCCGGTATCGACGAACAACCGTTCGCGCAAGTCGGCGTAGACGGCCGGCTCGCCTTCGCTGCGTGCCAGCCAGCCGAGGCCCTCGAGATAGTTGCGCTCGATGCGATTGAAATCGTCTTCCGCCTGCGCATAGATCATGCCGAAGACCGCGTCGGCGTCGGTTTTGCCGTAAACGTGGGGGATGCCCCAATTGTCCCTGATGATGTGGACGTGCTCGGCATGTTGCCGCCAGCGTGCGCCTTCGCCGGGTGCCGCTTCGGGCGCGGCGTAGACGGCGGCGGGAATGCAAAAGAGCACGGCAAAAATTAATTTCATGGTTTGCGAGCCTCCGGAGCCGTAGCATCGCGCAATGAACAAATCTTTGCCCATGGTTTTTTTTCTTGCCGTGATTTTGGGCGGCCCGGCACGTGCGGCGGCGACATTCAGCGTGCCGGATTCGGAGTTGCCCGAACCCTTGGTTCTGATTGCCTATGGCGATATCCGCTTCACCCAGGCCGGTGAAACGTCGGCCAGTTCGCCCGCCGCGCGGCGGGCGCTGGTGGCGAAGATCGCCGCGGAAAACCCTGCGGCCGTCTTCATCAACGGCGACCTGCCGTTTCACGGCATCGATGCCGACTACCAGGTGTTCCGCGCTGAAACCAAGATTTGGCGCGATGATCAAATCCGAGTCTATCCGGCACTCGGCAATCATGAATTGGCGGCTTGCTTGGCGTCGATCTGTCTCGATCGCTGGTGGAAAACCTTTCCGCAATTGCGCGGCCGGCGTTGGTACTCGGTTGCCTTGGGGCACAAGGTGCTCGGCATTGCGCTGGACAGCGCCGCGCCGCTGTTGCCCGGCAGCGAGCAACTCACGTGGCTGCAGAGTCAGCTGGTCTCGCTCGATCCCACGGTGCGCGTGGTGCTGATCGTCGTGCACCACCCGCCCGTGGCCGACGTCCAAACCGTCAAGTTGGTGGACCACAACGCGAGACCCAACGAACAAGCGCTCGCCGCTTATCTTAAGACCGCGGCGGCTCATTCTGCAGCTCGCTTCATCGTCAGTGCGGGACATATTCACAACTACGAACGGCTGTCGCAGGATGGCGTGACGTACTTGGTTTCCGGCGGCGGCGGTGCGACACCCTACGATGTGGACCGCACGCCCGCGGATCTTTACCGAAACACCGATTTTCCGAACTATCATTACGTGCGCTTCGAGTTGCGCGGACAACTTTTGAGCGGCGCGATGATTCGGCTCGAGGACTACGCGGCGGCTCTACCTGCGCGCTGGAAAACCGAGGATCGCTTCGAAATCACCCTG
>DATATA010000079.1:0-9570 GCA_036263775.1 Steroidobacteraceae bacterium
GATCCGTCCGCGCAGATGCTTTACGGCATGATGATCGCGGGCCTGCCGCAGCTCAACCAAACCTACGACAAAGCAGTGCCGTGGTTTCTCAAGGCCGCACAAGCGGGAGTGCCCTACGCGCAATTTCAAATCGGCACCGGACTGCTGCGGGGCCGCGGTTGTCTGTGCGAGGAGACCAAGGGCGAAATTTGGCTGGAAAAGGCCGCTCAAGCGGATCAGGCGGATGCGCAGGTCTCGCTGGCGGAGTATCTGCTGAAAGGCAAGCCAAGCGCCGATTCCCTGCAGGGCGCCATGGTGTGGCTGGAGCGTGCGACCAAGCAGGGCAATATCCCGGGCAAGCTGCTGTTGGCGTCCATTCTCGCCGCCAATTCGTTGCAAGACATTCGCGATCCCGCGCGCGCCCTGACGCTAACCGACGCGTTGCAACACACCTATAAACAGGACCCCAGCTATTGGGAAATTCGCGCGGCGGCCTTCGCTTCTGGCGAGGATTACAGCGCTGCGGTCAAGGCCCAGACCCAAGCATTGAGCCAAGCGGCTCGGCTCGGCTGGGAACTACAGCCTATGCAGGAACGCGCAGCGCTATACGCGTCGCATCAGCCATGGCGCGGCGATCTGTTGAATTTCTAGGATCTTTGATTTAACAATAGGTCGGGGGGATTCATGTCGACACCACGTTTCGTCGCTCGCGCAGCAGCTCTCGTTTTGGTAGTGGCGGGTGCCGCCGCCTTCAGCCAAGCACAAAAGGCCGGCGCCCCGGACGCCGCAGCGCCCGCGGCGCTGAATGGGCCCGTCATCAAAGTCAGGCAAGGCGAAGCGCAGGGCGCCGTGGCCGACGGTGTGGTGGTGTTCAAAGGCTTGCCGTTTGCCGCGCCCCCTGTGGGTGACCTGCGCTGGCGCGCTCCGCAGCCTGCCGCGAAATGGTCGGGTGTGCGCGCCGCGAATGCCTTCTCCTCCGGCTGCGCACAATCAGAGGATTGCCTGTATCTCAATGTGTATGAACCGGCCGATGCCAAGAAGGGTGCGCACCTGCCCGTCATGGTCTGGATCCACGGCGGCGCATTCCTGTTCGGTTCCGGCTCCGCCTATGACGGTAGCCAGTTCGCACGTCAAGGGGTGGTCGTGGTGACGGTGAACTATCGGCTGGGCCGCGCCGGATGGTTCGCGCACCCTGCGCTTACCGCCGAAAACCCCAAAGGTCCGCTCGGCAACTACGGGCTGATGGATCAGGTCGCCGCGCTCGATTGGGTGCAGGACAACATCAAGGCATTCGGCGGCGATCCGAAAAATGTGACGATTTTCGGCGAATCCGCAGGCGCCATCTCCGTCAACTACCTGATGCTGGCCCCTCAAGCCAAGGGTCTGTTCGAAAAGGCTTTGTCGGAGTCCGGGTTCGGGCGTCTTCCCGCAAGGCCCATCTCTTCCGTGGAGCAGAACGGCCTGAATTTCGCCGAGAAAGCCGGCGTGCAGGGTTCGGATGCCGCCGCGGCGAAAGCGTTGCGCGCGTTGCCCTGGTCCACGCTGACCGGCAATGTGGCAGGCATTGGCGCCGCCGAGCAGATCCTGCCCATGGCCGACGGCAAGATGATCACCGGCAGTGCCGCCGACGGCTTCGCCAAGGGGATCGAGGCGCATGTCCCCTACCTGCTCGGGGGTAACAGCGACGAAGCCAGTCTCACGCGCCGCGGACTGAACGCCGCCGAGCGTTTGGCTTCGATCCAAGCGCGGCGCGACGCCTTCATCGCCGCCTACGATCCGGACGGTACCGGCGATGCCGACCGCATCATCGCCCGCTTGGTCACCGACTCATCGATCAGCGAGCCCGACCGCGATCTCGCGCGGCTGCATGCGCAGCACGGCAACGCCACCTACGTGTATAACTTCTCGTATACGCCCGCCGCGCAGCGCGCGACGCTGTTCGGGCTGGCGCACGGCGGCGAACTGCCTTACGTGTTCGACGTCCCGCGCGCCACGCCGTTCGATGATGAAGGCAAGGCAATCGCGGTCGCAGCCAACGGGTACTGGGCACGGTTCGCCAAGACCGGCGATCCCGATTCGGCCGGCGGCGCGACTTGGCCTAAATTCGACTCAGCTGACGAGTACGTGATGGAATTTCCGGCCTCCGGCATACCGGCTACCGCGAAGCATTTCCACAAGGACCGGCTCGACTGGGTCGAGGCGGGACTGGGCAAGTAGGGCGATAGGCAAAGTCTGCAGGACCCGCTCGCGAGGTGCGCCATGGCTGGGATATGCGTTTGCCTGGGCGGGGCATTTTTTCTTCGAGCACAACAAGCCGGCGACCTTCAAGTATCCTGGCTTTAGCTTGATGGGCGACTGGCGCCTGTGGTGGGATATCTTGACGGGCAGACAGAAGTTCTGAAACTAAAAGGACGCGAAATGATCAGAGGAGATCTCTAGCAGGAGCCATCATGCGAGCTATTCCCAGAGTCGTCGTCGTGATGCTGACTTTGTGTTCCTGCGTGGGTTGCGATCAGGTCTCGAAATCCGCCGCCCGCTCCTGGCTGCACGCAGGCGTCACGGAATCGCTGTTCGCCGACTCCTTGCGCCTGCAGCTCATGGAAAATCCCGGCTCATTCTTGAGTCTCGGCGCTTCGCTTCCGGAGCACCTGCGCTTCACGCTGTTTACCGCGGCGGTCGCCGTGCTCTTGGTCGGCCTGGTATGCGCATCGCTGTTTGCGCGGCGTCTCAGTACCGCGCGATTTATCGCACTGGCTCTCGTGGCCGGAGGCGGCATCAGCAATTTGATCGATCGGCTGCTGTACGACGGCCGCGTCACCGATTTCCTCAACGTCGGCATCGGCTCGCTGCGGACCGGCATCTTCAACCCGGCGGACATGGCCATCATGGCCGGCGTGCTGCTGCTTGTCCTAAGACGAGGCGCGCCGACCCCGACCCCGATGGAAGTGCGCTCGGCGCCTCCTCCTTGAAGCTCATGTCCGCGCTGCGAAACATCCGGTTGCTGACCCGCTACTCGGCGTGGGCCAATTCACTGCTGTACCTGAACCTTGGCGAGCTGCCCGAAGACGAGCTCACCAAACCGCGGCAGATCGTGTTCGGCAATTTGATCCGCACCTTGAATCACGTCTACACCATAGACCTGGTATGGCAGGCGCATCTGGAGGGTAGAGCCCATGGCTTCACCACTCGCACCCCCGATGTTCGGGTTTCCTTTTCAGATCTGCGCATAGCGCAGGCCACGCTCGACAGTTGGTACGTTCGCTACGCCGAGGAAATGTCCGATCGCTTGGGCGAGGAGATCGTTGATTTCACCTTCATCGGCGGCGGTGAAGGTTCGATGACCCGCGGCGATATTCTGCTGCATGTGGTGAATCACACGACCTATCACCGCGGCCACATCGCCGCCATGATGCAGCAAATTCCCGCGCCCCCACCCACCACCGACCTGCCGGTGTTCCTGCGCAACGCTGCGCTCCAAACCCAACGCGGCCCGCGCGGCCCCATCTAAATTCCGCGATGGAGCATTTCTACTACGCACGGCACTTCGGCGTGCTCGGCGCGGCGACCGTCGTGTTGTTCCTGCTGGGTCATTGGACCCTGCTCGCCGACTCGCTCGTCCTTTCCTTCGCGGCCAACGGCGCTCTCCACGCATGCGCCCTCGTGCTCACCTTGCGCTCGCCGCAAAGGCCGCTGCGCAGGGCTTGTTTCGTTGCGTTGGCCGCCGTATTGAGCATCTTAACGATGTATGTCGGGATCGTTGGGCTCGTCGCATTTGCCGCCATACCCGGCAATGAACGGCTGTATCTGGTGCTCGGACTCTGCTCTTTGTCGGGTGCGATCACCTACGGCTCGCTGGTGCGCATGTTTTGGATTCGGCGCTTCTCTCCACGTCTGATCATGGCGATGGCGTTCCTCTGCCTGCTGGCGACGTCTTTGGGATTTTTAGCCAGGAGCTACTCCGATTTTCTGGGCGGCTGGTGGCTCGCGGCGGTATGGTGGTTCGCTTTCTCGGGCGCCCTATGGTTTTTTGACACTCACCCCAATGCGCTCAACCGCCCGAAGTACAATAGAGCATAAGGAGGGCCAGGCCATGACACGACGGCTAATCAGCTCAGGATCGAAATTCGAACAAGAAGTCGGCTATTCGCGCGCGGTGATCGACGGCGAATGGATTTTCGTGTCCGGGACCACCGGGTTCGATTACAACACCATGAGCATTTCCGACAACCTGTTGGACCAGACGGAACAATGCTTGAAGAACATCCAGTCCGCGCTGCGCCAAGCGGGCGCGGATTTCGCCGATGTGGTGCGCGTGAACTACATCGTCCCGAATGGCGAGCGGTTCCCGGATTGTTGGCCGGTGCTGCGCAAATATTTTGGCGCGAGCCGGCCGGCGATGACCATGATCTCGGCAGGCCTGCTGGATCCTCGCATGCAAATCGAGATCGAGGTCACCGCGCGCGTCGCGGCAGCATGAGTGCTGAGTCGCCGAACGAGGGCGCGGCGCGAACCCGCGACGGCGGCTGTCCCTGCCGGCACGTGCGTTATCGCATGACCGGAGCTCCGCTTTTCGTGCACTGCTGTCATTGCAGCTGGTGCCAACGAGAGACCGGCACCGCGTTTGCGCTCAACGCCATGATCGAAGCCGATCGGGTTCAGCTCCTCGAAGGCGAGGTGCGCATTGTCGAAACGCAATCCAACAGCGGCAAAGGGCAGCGGATCGCCCGCTGCCCCACATGCTCCGTGGCGCTGTGGAGCAACTACGCAGGCGCCGGCGAGGCCGTGCGCTTCGTGCGTGTTGGAACGCTCGACAATCCGGGGGCGTTGCCGCCGGATGTGCACATTTTTACCTCGTCAAAACAACCCTGGGTGCAGTTGCCCGCCGGCGCACGCGTATTCGCCGAGTACTACAAGCCCTCCGAGCAATGGCCGAAGGAAAGCCTGGCGCGCTACGCCGCATTGAAGGCGAAAGCCGCACCGCGCGCATAGCGCCGTTGCAGCGCGCCGCATGACACGATGAGGTGAGTTTTGTTCGGTACCCATGATCTGTGGCTATTCGTGCTCTCCGGCCTGCTCTTGAGCATCACTCCCGGCCCGGACACGTTGTACATCGTCGGGCGCAGTGCAACTCAAGGCCGGCGCGCCGGCGCGGTAGCGGCATTGGGAGTCGGCGCGGGTACCTTGGTTCACATCTCCGCGGCGGCGTTGGGCCTGTCGGCAATCCTCGCTGCCTCCGCCGCTGCATTCACCGCGCTAAAAATCGCCGGTGCGGCTTACCTGCTGTATGTGGGCGTGACGCTCATATTGTCCGCGAGGGTCGCCGGACCTTCCGCAGGCACCGCTGCCGTTCGGCCGGCCTCTATACGGGGCATTTTCGTCCAAGGCTTCCTCACCAATGTCTTGAATCCCAAGGTTGCGCTGTTTTTTCTGGCGTTCCTGCCCCAATTTGTGGCCTCGGATGCAAGCTCGAAGCCGCTGGCCTTTCTGTTTCTGGGTGCGGTATTCGATTTCAACGGCACGCTCTGGAATCTATTGGTCGCCTGGTCGAGTGCACATCTCAGCAGGAGGCTGTCGCCGGGCGGTGCATTCAAGCAATGGTTCAATCGAAGTGTCGGCGCTGCCTTTATTTTGATCGGCGTCCGGCTGGCCTTAACCTACGAACATTAATTGCCGGTGACCCATGACGGACGCTGAACTGACGCCGCTATTCAAAAAACTCAATCTTGGCATGCATAGGGAAATCGTTGTGCTCAACGCACCGGATTCCTTTGAATCGGAACTCGAGCGACTCAAAGGCGTCAAGGTTGCGCGCGATCCGGGCAAAACCAAGGCCGTCAAATTTGCGTTGGCTTTTGCCACGACGCAGGCACAACTGGATCGAGCCTCGAAGACTCTCGCGGCAGCTGCGGAAGGTGATGCGCTTTTATGGTTCGTTTACCCGAAGGGAACCTCCAAGCGCTACCGCTGCGAATTCAATCGCGATTCAGGCTGGGGTGTAATTAGAGACGCTGGCTTTGAGTCGGTGCGCATGGTGGCGATCGACGAGGATTGGTCGGCCCTGCGTTTCAGACGGGTGGAGTTCGTCAAGAAATGAGCATTGAAGTCTCGACGGATCGCAGCCGCCTCGATGTGGCCATGATTCACGCTTTTCTGGCCGATTCTTATTGGGCTCCCGGCATAGCGCGCGCCAGCGTGGAGAAATGCATCGAACACTCGCTGTGTTTCGGCGCCTACGCAAACGGCCGTCAGGTCGGATTTGCACGCATAGTCACCGACTACGTTCGGATCGCGCATTTGCTCGACGTCTTCGTTCTTCCCGAATTTCGCGGCCGCGGCATCTCTAAGTTGTTGATGGACAACATTCTCTCGCACCCGGAACTGCAAACGATCGCGCGCTACAGCCTGCATACCCGGGATGCCCATGGACTGTATGCGCAGTACGGCTTTTCCGCGCCCGCGAATCCTGACAGGCAAATGGAACTGCTGCGCCGATAAACCGCCGTTGCGGTGCAACCGCGCCGGCCCTTGCGGTGTGATAAGGTTGGGCGTGGGAATTGAGGGGAATTTGACGTGAAAACCTTGCTCTTATGGTGCGTCTTGCTGGTCCTGTGTTGGCCCGTGGCGATCCTCGCCCTACTGCTCTGGCCTTTGATCTGGCTGCTTTCCATCCCGTTTCGGCTCATCGGTATTTCGTTCGAGGCCATATTTGCGTTGCTGCGGGCGATATTGTTTCTGCCGGCGCGCATCCTGGGGCATCGCGATAATTCGATCCGCCGCCCCCTGTAGCCGACGCGTTCGCGCCGCGCAGTACCCGGTGCGTTACCGATGATTTCGGCCCGAGACTCGCTTGCCCTGCTGCAGGAAGGTAATCGCCGCTTCGTGTCCGAGGCGCCCAGCCGGGATGCGGTTGAAAGCCGGGCGCGCCGCTTGGAATTAGCGACGGGTCAAGAGCCGTTCGCGGCCATTCTGGGCTGCTCGGATTCGCGCGTGCCTGTCGAGATCATTTTCGATCAAGGCCTGGGCGATCTGTTCGTCATCCGGGTAGCCGGCAACATCGTCGCACCTTCGCTGATCGGCAGCGTCGAATTTGCCGCCGAGCAGTTCGGCACGCGGTTGGTCGTCGTACTCGGACATTCCCGCTGCGGCGCGATAGAGGCCACGCTCGAGCAATTGCAGCGCCCGGTGGAGAATCAATCCCGCAATCTGCGTTCCATCGTCGATTTCATCCGGCCCGGCGTGGAAGGCCTGTTGAAGACGGATCTTCGGAACAATCACGACGCTCTCGCACACGAAGCATGCCGCGCCAATATTCGCGCGTCGGTGAATCACTTGAGGCACGGTTCCGAGATCATCGAGAATCTGATTCAAAATGCCGGTTTGATGGTGGTCGGCGCGGAATATTCGCTGGAAACCGGTATGGTCGATTTCTTCGACAATGTCCCGCCGGTAAAGTAGCGCGCACGCTTGAGCAAGGATTTTATTGCCATGCGCACGCCGGAAAGCTTCAACAGAGCCGGCGCCCGGAAGTTGCCGGGCCATCTCGGCATCGTCATTACAGAAGTGGGCGAGTCACGCGTCTGCGGCGAGTTGCCGGTGATCGAATCCGTCATTGCGCCGAATGGCTACTTGCATGCCGGGACCGTAGTTACGCTTGCGGACACGCTGGCGGGATACGGTTGTGTCGCCAATCTGCCGGCGGGCGCCACCGGCTTTACCACCATTGAATTGAAATCCAATCACCTTGGCACCGCGCTGGATGGCACGATAGCCGGCATCGCGACTCCGGTGCATCGCGGCCGGACGACACAAGTGTGGGATGCGGTCGTCACCCACAAGGAAACCGGCCGGACCCTCGCGGTATTTCGCTGCACGCAGTTGATTCTCTACGCCAAGGGGAGCCCTAACAGCGCATCACGCTCCCCATGAGCGCGCCCAATGAGCGCAGGTTTCGCGGGCAGGGCTCGGTGCCGCTGGACGGCGCTCGCCAACGGCGGGTAGTATCGCGGCCCTGCGCAGCGCCCGTAGCTCAGCTGGATAGAGTATCGGCCTCCGAAGCCGAGGGTCGTGGGTTCGAATCCCGCCGGGCGCGCCATTCTTTAGGGGAAGCGCTCATGGCCGCCGGTATCGAAGAACTCGCCAGGGTAATCGTCGAGCCTCCGCGGCATCAACGATTGGCACTTATCAGATTGCTGCTCGATCTGGATCGACCTGGAACAGGCGACGAGATACAGAGCGCCTGGGATGAAGAAATCCGCGCTCGTATCAAAGCCATCGATGAAGGCCGAGCCGTCGGAATACCCTATGAGCAAATCAAGTAGGAAATGGCCGATCGATTTCCTTCATGATCGTCATATTACGTTTCCCATGTCGTGCGCGATCCAATCATCCGGATTTTGCGATCGCGCATAGCCGCAGCCGACCGGAATGCTGAGTCGACCGGGTCAATACAGTCGGATGAGCAAGACCGGTTCTCGCAAAGCTCCCAAGAAAGTCCGCCAACTCTCACACACGCGCCGCCCCGGCGAAATGAACGTTGCGCAGTGGCAGGCGCGGTTGCGTCGCCAGTTCGGTCGCGCACAGGCTTTCAAACTGAAGAACATCGGAGAGAGCGCGGTCTTCTCCGAGTTCGAGGTCACCAACCCGCAGAGACGCACCAGCTACCGTGTCGCGATTCGCGGTACTCAGACCGGGGAGAATTTCTGCGCCTGCCCCGATTTTGCCACCAACGATCTGGGCACCTGCAAGCACATCGAATTCGTCCTTGGGAAGCTGGAAAAGAAACGCGGCGGCAAAAAGGCGCTGGCGCAGGGATTCCATCCGCCGTACAGCGAGATCTACCTCCAATACGGCGGTGAACGCCGGGTGCGCTGGCGCGCCGGTACGGGGTGCCCACAAGTTCTTGCCGTGAGCGCAGCGCGCTTGTTCAACGGTTCGCCGGCCGGCGCCTTGCCGGAAACTCGTTTCCCGAAGCTCAATGCCTTCTTGGAGGAGGCGCGAAAAACCGGCCATGAACTCCGCTGCTACGAGGATGCGCTGGGCTATATCGCGCAGGTGCGTGACGCGGCGGAACGCCGGCGGATCATCGATGCAGCTTATCCTCAGGGTGCCCGCAGCCGGGCTCTGCGCGGACTCGTGAAGGCCGAACTCTATCCTTACCAGGTCGAAGGCGCATTATTCGCGGCGCGCGCCGGGCGTTGCCTGATCGGCGATGAGATGGGATTGGGCAAGACGATCCAGGCAATTGCGGCGGCGGAGCTGTTCGCGCGGCACTTTGGAGCCGAACGCGTTCTGGTCGTGTGTCCGACCTCTCTCAAACATCAGTGGCAGAAGGAGATTGCGCGTTTCACGGATCGGGAAGCGCAGGTGATAGATGGATTGCGGGCCGGGCGCGCGCGGCAATACAAGGAAAACTGTTACTGCAAGATCGTCAATTACGACGTGCTCGACAACGACCTGGGCCTGATCCGGACCTGGTCGCCGGACGTCGTGATTGCCGATGAGGCGCAGCGGATCAAAAATTGGAACACCGTCGCCGCGCGCGCCTTGAAGCGCATTGAAAGTCCTTATGCCATCGTGCTAACCGGCACACCG
>DATATA010000063.1:0-15100 GCA_036263775.1 Steroidobacteraceae bacterium
GCTCATGGCCCGGCTGCTGCGCGAACAGAAGCCGGTGCGTGATTTTATCGAGGATTTGAAATTAGACCCGCCGGTGCGCGTGGCGGGCACGTCGATTTTCCTGGACCAGAAGGCTTCGGGAATTCCGCGCGCCTTGCTCAACAACATCAAATTCAACCGCGTCATGCATGAACGGGTGGTGTTGCTCACCGTAGTCACCCGCGAGGTGCCGCGCGTCGCGGCGGCCAAGCGTCTCACCGTCACGCCGGTGTGCGAAGGCATTGTGCGGGTCGTGGCGCAGGTTGGATTCATGGAAAAACCCGACATCACCGGCATCTTAAGGGAAGCCGAGAGTCACGGTGTGCCCTACGATCCGGAAGTCACGACGTATTTTTTGAGCCGGGAGGAATTGTTGCCCGGCCGCCGCTCCGACCTGCCGCCGCTGCGGCGCAGGGCCTTCATGCAGATGGCGCGCAACGCGCAAGTCATCGGCGACTACTATGGATTGCCGCCCAACCGGGTTGTGGAGATCGGTACCCGCCTAGAGATCTAGGGTTCTCACGCCGTTGTCCCCGGCCACGATGAGGACGTCGGCGGGGCGCCGGGCAAAGAGGCCCACCGTCACGACGCCGGCAATTTGATTGACCGCGGATTCGAACGACTTGGGGTCCAGTATCTTGAGACCATGCACGTCCAAGATGGGGTTGCCGTTGTCGGTAACGACCCCTTCGCGCCATACCGGCTGACCACCGAGCCTCACCAGCTGCCGCGCGACGTAGGAACGTGCCATGGGAATGACTTCCACCGGAAGCGGAAAGCTGCCCAGCACCGGCACCAGCTTTGCATCGTCAATGATGCAGACGAAGCGCTTCGAGGCGGCGGCGACCACTTTCTCGCGCGTCAGCGCGGCTCCGCCGCCCTTGATGAGCGCGCCATCCGCCGTAGCCTGATCGGCGCCGTCGATATAGAGGGCGAGATCGCCCGAAGTATTCAGATCGAGCTCGGGGACGCCCGCGGCTTTCAGCTTTTCGGATGTTTGGCGCGAACTCGAGACCGCCCCGCCAAGCTGGATTTTACGGTCTTTCAGCACTTCGATGAGTTGATTCACCGTGGATCCGGTACCGATCCCCAGCACCATGCCGCTGTCGATGTAGCGGACCGCGGCTTCCGCTGCGCGGCGTTTTTTTTCTTGCGAGCTGTCCGGTGACACGCTGAATTTCCTACCCTCAGAAACAACTGTGCCCGCTTACGCGGGCACAGTTGATTACTTTCGAAGGCTTACTTTTTCTTAGCGGCCTTTTTCTTAGCTACCTTCTTCTTCGCCTTCTTTGCTTTCGCTGCCATGTTAGAAACTCCGTTATCGGGTTAGTCCGGGGTCCGAGTATATACACGAATAATTAATTTACAAGCAATAGGTCGCGCTCGCACGCCTCTATGTGCTAGCGATGTGAGCGGCGTCACTCAAGGGTGAGGATGAAATCCCAATCCTTCTTCGTCACCGGCATCACCGATAAGCGATTCCCACGGCGCAGCAAAACAAAATCCTTGAGCGCGCGACTGGCATGCGAACGCAGCTCCTCGAGCGTGATGATGCGCTTGAACTTGCGCGTAAGCTTCACGTCGACGACGAACCACGAGGGTGCATCCTTCTTGGAATCGGGATCGTAGTGGTGATGCTTCGGGTCGAAGGCGGTGGTGTCGGGATAGCCTTCGCGGGCGACGGTGGCGATGCCGGCAATGCCCGGGACGTCGCAGCTCGAATAATAGAAAAACACCAAATCACCCTTTTTTATAGAGTCGCGCAGCATGTTGCGCGCCTGATAATTGCGCACCCCATCCCAAGCAGCGGTTTGTTTGGGCGCCTTGCCAAGATCATCGATGCTGAAGGCAGCCGGTTCCGATTTGAACAGCCAATGATTCATAGGAAATGCTCCACTCCTGATTCGGTTGCCGGCGAATCGGCGCCGGCGGCGGAACGCCGGCGCTCGATCATGGTACCTACCCCCCCAATCCCGGGCCGCCGCCCCTCATCGTCGACACCCGCCGGGGGGATGGCGATGAGATCAAGCCATTGAGGTGCCACCGGGGTCAAGCGCAGGCGCGGAACGGAAATCAGGGATGGCGCTACCCGCAAATGCCGTTTTGGATCGTTGCTCCCGACCTGAGCAACAGGTGGGACCGACTGCGGCACTTAAGGCTTTCCGCTCTGGGCGGACTTGCACAATGTTGCCAGCAAGCATTGGCCCCTGGGGTTTACAAAATTAGGGTCAGGAGGTAACCCGATCCGCATCGAACACCGCAGGCAGCGCCAAAATTAAATGTCGAGAAGGACCGTTCTAAAGCTCGAGCTGCTGACCCTTCTCCAAGGCCGACTCTACGCGCTCGCGCAGGATTCGCAAGCGTCCGCCGACGTCGGAATCGAGATTGGTGTCACGATTGCGGAATCGAATCAATTCATTTGCCATGTTGAGCGCGGCTATGACTGCAATTCGATCCAAGCCGACAACTTTGCCGCTATCGCGGATCTCCCGCATCTTGAGGTTCAGGAACTCGGCGGAATCAAGCAGGTCCGAGCGTTCCTCGATCGGACAGGAAATGTGATACTCCTTTTCGAGAATCCTCACGCTAACCCGGGCTTGATTGTCGCTCATGCCTGTTCCATCGACTTGAGGCGGCCGATCATCGCTTCGACCCGCGCGCGTACCTGCTCATTCTTTTGTAAGAGAGTCGCCCGCTCCGACGTCAGCGTATCTTGACGTTGCCGCAGCGCCCGATTCTCTTCCTTGATGTGACTGACGGTTACGATGAGATCTTCAAGACGCTTTTCCAAGCGCTTCAGCTCGAGTTCGACCGCTGACTTCGAATTGGCTTCATTCATAGGGTGCCAATATAGAGCGGACAAAAGCGCAATGCAAAGGGCGGTTCATGCCTGTACTGCGGTATTATTCGCCCACCCATGATGTCGGATATTAGGTTCAAGGATTTTGAAGATGTGCTGGCCACCGCCGGTGGTCTGGCGGACGCCGCCGAAGCGCATGGGTCTCTGTGCGGCGCCCTGTGCTCGGTGTCACCTTACAAAATGCTGGATTGGATCAATGAAATCCTGCCGGACGGAGCCGCCTTGAGCGAAGAGTCCTCGGCAATGATCGAAAGGGTCTTTACGGCGACGGCGACCTCGTTTGGCGAACAAGGCATGGAATTCGAGCCCCTCCTGCCGGATGACGCAGAGCCCCTCAACGGACGCGCCAATGCCCTCGCATTATGGTGCACCGGTTTTTTGTATGGACTGGGGACCGGATACATCTCCGATCTCGAATCCTTGGGCGGCGACGTCGGTGAAATCGTCCGCGACTTCACCGAAATCTCGCGAGCCACCGGCGAAGATGCCGACGGAGACGAGTCCAACGAACAGGCGTACGCCGAACTGGTCGAGTTCATCCGGGTCGCGGCCCAGGTCGTCTTCGAAGAACTGTTGCCGCTTCGCAGGCAGGTCTATCCGGCGCAACAACGGCTGCACTGACTCGGGAGCCTAATGGACCGCAAGGAGTTCGCACGCCGACGGCGCCAATTCATGCGCATGATCGGCAAGGACGGCATTGCGATTCTGCCGGCGGCCCCGATACGCCACCGCAACGGCGATATTGAGTACGCTTATCGCCAAGACAGTCATTTTTATTATTTGAGCGGCTTTCCGGAGCCGGATGCCGTTGCGGTTTTGGTTCCCGGGCGTCCGCAGGCTGAATATCTGTTGTTCGTGCGGGAGCATGATGCCCTGCGGGAGTCGTGGGACGGCGCGCGCGCCGGAACCGAGGGTGCCGTCGAGCGCTACGGAGCGGACGATTCCTTCCCCATCGAGGACATCGATGAAATCCTGCCTGGATTGATGGAGCAGCGCTCGCAGATCTTCTATTCCATGGGCACGCATCCGGATTTCGATCCGCGCATTTTGAGCTGGGTCAACGGATTGCGCGTGCAGTCGCGCCAGGGCGCCGGCGGACTGCAGGAATTCGTGGCGTTGAATCATGTGCTGGACGACATGCGTCTTTACAAGAGCCGGCCGGAGCAGGCGAGCCTGCGGCGCGCGGCGCAGATTGCGGTCGGCGCGCATCGGCGTGCGATTCGCTTCGCCCGTCCGGGCCGTATGGAATACGAGGTTATGGCGGAAGTGGTGCACGAGTTCCGCTCGCACAACGCGGATATCTCATACCAACCCATCGTGGGCGGCGGCGCCAACGCCTGCGTCATGCACTACCGCGACAACGATCAGCCGCTGTGCGATGGCGATCTGCTATTGCTCGATGCCGGCTGCGAGCACGACTACTACGCGTCCGACATCACCCGAACGTTTCCCGTCAGCGGCAGGTTCACCGCAGTGCAACGTGCGGTGTACGAGGTGGTGCTCGACGCGCAACTCGCGGCCATCGACAAGGTGCGTTCCGGCAACCATTGGAATGAGCCGCACGAGGCTGCGGTGCGCGTAGTCACGCAGGGTCTCGCCAAGCTGGGGCTGCTCAAGGGGTCTACCTCCAAGCTGATCAAGGAACAGGCCTACCTGCCGTTCTTCAATCATCGCACCGGCCACTGGCTCGGCCTCGACGTGCACGACGTCGGCGATTACAAGGTGGGCGGCGAATGGCGGGTGCTCGAGCCGGGCATGGCGCTTACCGTCGAACCGGGCATCTACATTCGGCCCTCGACGAAGGTTCCCAAGGAATTCTGGAACATTGGAATTCGCATCGAGGATGAGGTGCTGGTCACCGGGGGGGCGCCGGAGGTATTGACCGGCGCGCTCGAGAAGACGCCCAACGCCATCGAGTCCCTGCGGTGAGTTTCGATGTCGCCATCGTGGGCGGCGGCATGGTGGGCGCGACCTTGAGTGTTGCCCTGGCACCTCTTGATTTGCGCGTCGCCTTGATTGAGACGATTCCACATAATGCAGCCTCGCAACCGAGCTTTGACGAGCGCACCACCGCGCTGTCGAACGGCAGCCGCAGGATCTTGGAGACGGTGGGAGTTTGGCCGGCGTTGAGCGCCCTGGCGACTCCCATCCGCAAGATTCATGTCTCGGATCAGGGCCGTTTCGGTTTCGCGCGCATCGATGCCGCGGAACAGGGACTGGCCGCCATGGGCTACGTGGTGGCGAATCGCACGCTCGGCAACGCGCTGTGGTCGCGGCTCGGAGAGAACCGGGGGTTGACGGTTTTTTGCCCCGCCGAGGTGTCGAAGGTCACGGCGAACGATCAGGCGGTTGCCATCGAGGTCGCGGAGCGCGGCAGCCAAACCACGATCGATGCCAAACTCATTGTCGCGGCCGACGGGGTCAAGTCCGTCGTGCGCGGCGCATTCGGCATCGAAGCCGACGTGCGCGACTATGCCCAAACGGCGGTGATCACCACGGTGTTGCCGCAGCGCTTTCATGACAACGTGGCGTACGAACGATTCACGCCCAGCGGGCCTCTGGCGCTGCTGCCCTTGGATGGCGGCCGCTGCACGCTGGTGTTGACCTTGACCAAGGACGCGGCGCAATCAGCGCTGGCTTGGTCGGATGAAGAGTTCCTCGCCGAGGTACAGCGGCGCTTTGGCTTTCGCCTCGGGCGCTTCCTAAAAGTCGGGCGCCGCATTCCGTATCCGCTGTCCCTCACGCAAGCGGCCCGCACCAGCGCTCCGCGGTGTGTGATCATCGGCAACGCCGCGCAAGGACTGCACCCGGTGGCGGGGATGGGTTTCAACCTGGGCTTGCGCGATGTCGCGAGCCTGGCCGAACTCATTGCCGAGCGGGCGGGCAAGGACCGCGACGCGGGCAGCCGCGAATTGCTGGCGGAGTACGATGCGTGGCGCGCTGCGGATCGCGGCGGCGTGATCGCCTTCACCGATGGATTGGTGCGGATGTTTGCCAACCCCTTGAGTTCCGTGCGGGTTCTGCGCAACTTGGGCCTGCTGGCGTTCGATCTGCTGCCCCCCGCCAAGGCGGCGCTGTCGCGCCTGAGCACCGGCGGCCGCGGCCGCATCCCAAAACTGGCCCGCGGCGTGGCACTCACATGAGCATGGCGCTCAAATGAGCGGGGCGCGCTCGCGGGAATTCGACGTGCTCATCGTCGGAGCCGGCGTGATCGGCTTGAGTGCGGCAAGCGTGCTGCTGGCGCGCAAGGTATGCAGCGTGGGACGCGTCGCCGTGATTGCCGACCGGTTCGGCGCACCGCCTGCCGCCGATGCCGACTGGGATCTGCGTGTCTTTGCGATGAGCCGCGCATCGGAGCGCTTGCTGAAGATTTGCGGCGTTTGGGATGCGCTGCCGGCGATGCGCGTATTTCCGTACGAACGCATGTGTGTTTGGGACGCCGGCGGCAGCGCGACAGGTTCAGGCGCGCTCAAGTTTGATTGTGCGCAAATCGGCGAACCCAACCTTGGCTACATCGTGGATGCCAAAGCCTTGGCGTGGCAATGTCTGCAGGCCGCGCGTGCCTCAGGGGTGGTGCTGATCGAGGGCGGCGTGGCGGCCGTCGTTCCCGGGGACGACGAGGTGAGGCTGCGCCTGGATGACGGCCGAGAATTGCGTGCCGGTCTGCTGGCGGCGGCCGACGGCACGGATTCCAAGACTCGGGACCTGCTCGGGATCGATACCGCCGGCCATGCCTACCATCAGGACGCCCTGGTGGCGCATGTGCGCACCGCCGTCCCCCACGGCAACACGGCGTGGCAACGCTTCTTGAACACAGGGCCGGTTGCGTTTCTGCCGCTCAGCGATGGCCGCTGCTCCATCGTGTGGAGCATTGCCCGATCTCAGGCCGAGCGCCTTCTCGCCATGGATCCGGAAGCCTTCGGCGAGGCGTTGACGGCGGCCAGCGGCGAGGCGCTGGGCAAATGCACGCTTAGCAGCAAGCGCGCGGCGTTCCCCTTGAAGCTGCAATACGCCGTCGATTACGCGCGGCCTCGCGCCGTATTGCTGGGCGATGCCGCGCACGTGGTGCATCCGCTCGCCGGGCAGGGCCTGAATCTAGGTCTGCTGGATTGCGCGGCGCTGGCGGAGGTGCTCGGCGCCGCCGGCGGCGCCGACTATTTCGGCGACATGAAGTTTCTGCGCCGTTACGAGCGCTGGCGCCGCGGCGAAAATCTCCTCGCGGCCGCGGCGTTGGATGGATTGGAGCGGCTGTTCTCTCATTCGGATGCGCTGAGCGCGGGATTGCGCACCGCCGGACTGAGTGCGGTGGCCAGAATGCCGTTTTTGAAACGCGGTTTCGCGCAGCGCGCGCTGGGCTTGACGGGGGACGTGCCGGAGTTCTTAAAGGCGGTCTAGCTTTGCGGCGCAAATAAAATCATTCACCGACAGGCCGCCGATCGCGTGCGTGGCGTAGGTGACGTGGCAGTAGTCATACCCCAACGCAAGGTCTGGGTGATGGTCTTCGGTATTCGCAATATGCGCGATCGCATTGACGAAACTCATGGTCCGGTAGAAATCCTTGAACTTGAGCGATCGCTTCAGGCTCTTGTAGTCCTGCGCGATCTTCCAATCGCGGTGCAGCTGCTTGGCGAGCGCTTTCACTTTCGCCGGCGGCAGCGGCTTGACGCCGCCCTCGCAGGGCGCGCATTTCTTTTCCGCAAGCTCGCTCATGTTTGAATCCTCATGTTTGAATCCTCGCATAGGTGCGTTCTATGTAGCGTTCGACCAAATCCTGAAACTCCTCGGCGATTCGATCGCCCTTGAGCGTCACGGTCTTTGCGCCGTCCTCATACACCGGCGCCACCGGATGCTCGCCGGTGCCGGGCAGGCTGATGCCGATGTTGGCATGTTTGCTCTCGCCGGGCCCGTTGACCACGCATCCCATGACGGCCACCGTCATGTCGGCCACACCCTCGCGCTGCTTGCGCCATTCCGGCATGCGATGCCGGATGTGACTTTGAATCTTCTGCGCGAGTTCCTGAAAGTAGGTGCTGGTGGTACGCCCGCAGCCGGGGCAGGCGATTACCATGGGCGTAAAGGCGCGCAAGCCCATGGTCTGGAGTATTTCCTGGGCGACGATAACTTCCTGCGTGCGATCGCCATTGGGCTCAGGCGTCAGCGAGACGCGGATCGTATCGCCGATGCCTTCCTGCAGCAGCACGCCCATGGCCGCGGTTGAGGCCACGATGCCCTTGCTGCCCATGCCGGCCTCGGTGAGCCCTAGGTGCAAGGGGTAGGCGCAACGAGCCGCCAGATTGCCGTATACGGCGATTAAGTCCTGTACTCCGCTGACTTTGGCGCTGATGACGATCATGTTGGATCCCAAACCGAGGGATTCGGCGCGCTTCGCGCTATCCAGAGCCGACACCACGATGGCCTCGCGCATCACGTCGATGGCCGCCAGCGGCTCCTTGAGCTTCGAGTTCTCATCCATCATGCGGGTCAGCAAATCCTGGTCGAGGCTGCCCCAGTTCACACCGATGCGCACCGGCTTGCCGTACTTGACGGCTGTCTCGATCATTTCCGCGAACTGCGGATCGCGCTTGGAACCGCGGCCGACATTGCCCGGGTTGATGCGCAGCTTGCCGAGCGCCTCGGCGCATGCCGGATGGGCTTTGAGCAGCTTGTGGCCGTTGAAGTGAAAGTCGCCGACCAAGGGGGTGTTGATGCCTTGCGCATCCAGGCGCTCGCGGATGTGGGGCACGGCCGCGGCGGATTCATCGTTGTTGACCGTGACGCGCACCAATTCGGAGCCGGCGCGCGCCAAAGCCTTGACCTGCGCCACCGTGCCGTCGATGTCGGCCGTGTCGGTGTTGGTCATCGATTGCACGACGATGGGCGATGCGCCGCCTATGGAAACCGAGCCCACTTTTACAGTCAGGGAATGTCGACGAGTTCTCATCGGCGCATTATACCTGGGGCATCAAATTGAGGCTTAGGCAGCGCCTCGAGGGGTTTCAGCGCGGTTTGCTCGCAAGTTTCTGCTTGACGCGATCGTAGAGCGGCGAGCGCTCCAACGCACGGTCAAGCCTATCCAATGCCGCGACAACCCCGCCCGCCTCCTTGTCGAGTTCCAATGAGGTGGTGTTGAGGATTCGCCACAGGGGCTTCAGGTGGCGCACCAATTGTTTGCCGGCGACGGAGAGGCGCAACAAACGGCTGCGCCCGTCCTTGGGATCGGCATCCGATTCCACCAATCCCGCCTCTTCGAGCGAGCGGCGCGTCTGGCTCACAGAGGAGTGGCGTATGCCGAGCGAGGCGGCCAATTCGCCGACCGAGCGCGCGCCTCTGCCGTCGAGGTGTTCCAGGATTCCAACCCAACGCTGCTGAAAATCGATTCCCAAGTCGACATAGATGCGGCCGGCGTCTTCATCAATGCTTTCCGACAATCTGCGGAGCCGCGCACCAACAGCCGCCGGACCGTACTTGCGGGTGTAATCGACCATGGCCAATCCGCGGATCGCGGCCTTGTATTTATGTAGGGACCTACATATTATCACGTCGCTCGTCAGCGGCAAGGATTCTCAAGATCATGCGAACAGGGATTCTCAAAGGGCTGTGCGGCGTCCTGCTCGGCATCGGCATGGGCGGCGCGATCGGCGCGAGCGGCGGGAGCGGCGAGAGTGGCGCGAGATCGGCGTCGAATGAGGCGAGGTTCACGCCCGCGGAACTGCGCGCGGACTTCGTCCAGATGTATCGCGGCCTGAAAGCGGCGCACTTCGATCTTTATGCATTTACGTCCAAGCGCGAATTGGATCGGCGCTACGCCCAGTTGCTCAGCAAAATCGATCGACCCATGACCAACCTCGAGGCCAAGGTTCTGTTCGAACTGTTTGCGGCCGAGGTGCGCATGGGACATACGCGCATCGACTCACCCACCGCGGAGTGGAATGCCTATCGAAAAAACGGCGGCAAGGGGTTCCCGTTGACGATTCGCATCGTTGATGAGCGCGTGTATCTGGCCGGGAATCTGAGCGGTGTCGATGCCATCAGGCCGGGAGATGAAATCACGCGCTTGAACGGCCTGTCCATGGCGTCCTGGCTCAAGCGGACCGAAAGACATGTATCGGCGGAGACCGCGTACATGGCGGACTCGATCATGGAATACGATTTCGCGATTTACCTTTGGGTTGAACTCGGCGCGGTCGACGCCTTTGACATCGTCACGCGCCGCGGCGCCTCGCCGGTGCAAAGAACGCGCCTGCCCGCGCGGTCGTCCGAGGAAATGGAGGCCGCCCTTGGGGGGCAGGCTCCGGGCCTCGATCTCGAGAGCCCCTTGCGCGATGCGAAGCTGCTCGACGGCGGCGTCGCGTATCTTCGCCCGGGGCCCTTCTACAACGCCGAGGCGAAAACCGGCGCCGATGAATGGGACGTCTCCAGCTTCAGGGAATTCATCGATCACGCCTTCAATGAGTTTCTAACAGCCGGGGCGAGCCGGCTCATCATCGATCTGCGCGGCAACCCGGGCGGCGATAATCTCTTCAGCGACGTGATGGTTTCTTGGTTTGCCGCCAGACCATTTCGCTTCGCTTCGCAATTCAAAATCAAAGTCAGCGCCGAGTCTGTCGCCGCCAATGCCGCGCGAATCGCGCACGACGCGGAGGCGGCGGGACCGGTGTCGCGGCGGTTCGCAGACCTGTATGCCCGCAGCCGCATCGGCGATGTGGTCGATTTCGCCATCCCGGAGGCTTCGCCGCGCGCCGGCAAGCGCTTTGAGGGCAAGGTGTTCGTGCTGATCGATCGGCAGAGCTACTCCAATGCAGTGGCCGTCGCCGCGCTCGTGCAGGACTACCGGTTCGGCGTCATTGTCGGGGAGGCGACTTCCGATATGGCGACGACCTACGGCGCCATGGAACAATTCGCGTTGAACCACACCGGCCTCGAGGTCGGATACCCCAAGGCGCGGCTGGTTCGACCGAACGGTGATCTGCGCTCGCGGGGCGTGACGCCGGACATCCCCATCCGTGTGCCCGTCGTCCAGTCGCCCCGCGATGAGGTGTTGCAGCAGGCAATAGCCATCGCCCGCCGTTAATCTGCGCCGCCGCTTTGGAGCGCGGCGGCAGCTATTGGCGCGCGCCCTCCGTGACTTTCGGCGCGGTCGTAAACGGCTGAATGCCGAACTTGGGATACACCTCGGTGGGATAATAGAAGGTGCCGTCCTTGACGACCATTCTGATGGTCTTGATCGCTTTGAGATCTTTGATCGGATCGCCGGGGATCAAAAAGAAATCCGCCAACTTGCCTTTTTCGATCGACCCCATGCTTTGATCCTGGCTCACGTAGCGCGCGGAATCGAAGGTGGCGCGTTTCAGGATCTCGGCCGGGGTCATGCCCGCCAGCTGGTAGAGCTCCAACTCGCGGTGATAGGTGAAGGAGCCGCCCGTATCGGTGCCGAAGACGATGAATATGCCGCGATCGTGCAGCATACGGATGATCGCAATGATCTTGTCGAAGGCCCGTCGATAGCCTTGATCATCTCCCGGTGCCGATGTATCTGCCAGCGCCTTCATCTGGTCGCGACGGTAACCGATGGGCATGTGATCGATGTAGTCGACCGCCCCCTGCGGGACTTTGCCGTCCCGGCGCAGCAACAATTGCTCGTGGATGCCCAAGGTGGGATCGATGGCGATTTTGCGGTCTACCATCATGTTGACGGTGTGCTGAACTCTCTCGCTGTGCAGATCCAGGGCGGGAAGACGCTTCAGCGCGGTCAATCGAAACAGTGTGCGCGTGTCTTCGCCCGGCTGAATCACCCAGCCCAGCGCGAGTTGGTTTGCATGCGTGAGCTCGTCGTAACCCGCCTCGATCATGGCATCGGCATTGGAGAACGCCGGAATGTGTCCGGCAAGGCGCATCCCCAAGCGATGGGCTTCTTTGGCCATTGCCGGTATCCACGCCGGATTCATGCTGTTGTAGCTTTTGATCTGCCAATAGTTCCGGGCGCCATACCAGCGCACCGCGTCGATCGCCTGTTCCTGGCTGTCGACCACGATGCCGTTGTTGGCGCTGAACGGGCTCTTTCCCTCGATGAAGCCCGAGCGGATCACATGTGGGCCGCCAATGGTGCCGCTGTCGATTTGTTGAATCAGCTTATCGAGCACCGCATTGTCGTTGCCCATGTCGCGCACCGTGGTGATGCCCGCGACGAGGTTGAGCAGCGCATCGCTTTGGCCGAGATGCGCATGCATTTCATACATGCCGGCAATCAGTGTGCCGTCCTCGCCATCGATGGTCATCTCGCCGGGCGTGGCGGGGCTGTCGAGCGCTTCGACCGCAGCGATGACCTTGCCATCGACCAGTACCGAGACGGGATCCGTGAGCGCGGAGCTGTTCGGATCGAACAGTCTGACGTTGCGAATGCGGATGGGCCCCGCGTAGTGGTGCGCCGCTTCGTGCTCAATGTCGACGAAGCGCTGACTCGACCAGCCAGCCGCCAGGCCGCGCAAGCGTTTCTCCTCTCCTTCGTATCCTGTCCGCACCAGAATCGAGCTGGCATCCACGTCGGCAAACAAGTTATTGGCCGGGTCCAGCAAGATGGTTTCCGGGTCGAGATTGATGCCGACCAAGTCGTAGCGCGTAACCTGGAGAGGGCCGCCGGTCCCTTGCACGGTTAGGGTCTCGCCTTTTTCGAGCCGCACCGCGCCGCCGGGCAGTGCCGGCAATTTGTTGCCCGCCTTTAACAGTGCGCGAGCGTAGACGCCATTTGCCCAAGGACTGGAACTCTGCGCCAGGTACATGACGGGCGCATTGATGGTGGAATGACCCTTGCCGGTGGAATCCACCCAGTCGCCGCGCGTGCCCTTGTGCAAGAAGTGTTCGGCGATCTTGCTGCCGAATGTGGTGGTGCCCTTGACCGTCCATTCCGTCGGCAAGCCCGATGCATCGAGCCTGATGGACTCCGCGATGGTCGGGCCGCGGCCGTTGTTCTTGACGTCGAAATCGATGGTTGTCAGGTCGCCCTTGGTCTCGGCGGTCAGGTGGCCGACGTTTTTCTCGCCGTAGATCATGGAATAGGTGAAGGTGTCGGCCCGCGCGAGGGACGGCAGGCTGAGCAGCAGGAGCGCGAATATTTTTAAGGGCATGGGGACTCGATAAGATATTGAGTGACCGGGCGTTTTTGTGAGCGCGAATTCTAAACGCAAAATGGGAAGTGCGTTGCGCCTTGCCTACTGAGCATATCTAATATATACAGTACCAATGCCCGAAATGCCGTCAATCGTCCGTTTGGGGCCCATCTCCGCGGCCTCCCCGGGACCGCTGTATCAGCAGATAGTCGATGGCATCAAGCGCGAAGTGCTGGCCAACCGACTCTCCGCCGGCAGCGCGCTCCCCTCTTATAGAGCGTTGGCGGAACAACTCTTGGTGAGCCTCATTACGGTCAAGAGGGCTTACGAAGAGTTGGAGCGCGAAGGCATCACCTTCAGCCGGCAGGGGTTGGGAACCTTTGTCGCCGCCCGCGGCAACGACCGAACTCGCGCGGACCGACGCGCCATGGCCCTCGAGGCGTTGCGCACGGCGATGAACGCCGGACGACAAGCGGGCATTACAGACCGTGAACTCGTTCAAATGCTGCGCGATGAACTCAAGGCGCAACCAACCGAATCCCATGACGATTCCATCCGAGGCAGCGCGCTATGAGTGCATCCGCAATCGAATTTCAAGACGTTCAAAAATCCTTTGGACTCGCGTTCTCCCTGGGGCCGTTGACCTTGTCAGTGCCGCGCGGCTCGATTTACGCTCTGATCGGACCCAACGGCGCCGGAAAATCCACGGCCCTCAACATGTTGATGGGCATGGGCGAGCCAGGGCTCGGCAATATCAGGATCTTAGATCGCGATATCCGCGAGGATGAAGTCGAGATCAAGCGCCGTACCGCCTACGTGAGTCCCGACATGGACTATCGCGCCTGGGGAACGGTGGGGCGCGCAATCGATTTTGTCCGCGGGTTCTATCCGGACTGGAACGTGGCGCGTTGCGAGGAGCTGCAGTTCATGCTCGGCGTGCATCGCGACTCAAGAGTAGACGCGTTGTCCTTTGGTGCGCGCATGAAACTCGCGTTAGTGCTGGCGCTATCGCGCGACGCGGAACTGCTGGTGCTCGATGAGCCCACCCTGGGTCTCGATGCGATCGCGCGGCGTCAGTTGTTCGCCGAGCTGCTCAAGTACATGGCGGGTGATGGCCGCACTATTCTGATTTCCTCCCACCAGCTTGCCGATTTGGAACGGTTCGCTGATCACGCCGCCATCGTGAATCGGGGCAGGCTGCTGACTTCGGGCCGCATGGACCAACTGGTCGAGCGCTATCGCCAATTCGATGCGCGGGTCGTGCGTGACGTCCCCACGAGCGGCGTGCCCGGAGTCTCCATAGTCGAGCGTCAAGGAGATCACGTGCGGCTGCTGATCGACCGCGATGCCGCTTCCTCTGACGCGCTCGAAGGGCTTGGCGTGGATGTATTGGCAGAGGTTCCGCTCACGCTGGAGGATTTATTTCTGGCGCTGATCAAAAGCGCCAACGCCCGCAGCTGGTGGCCGCACATGAGCGCGGCATGAATGCAATTGTCTATCGCTTGTTGAAGGGATATTTGAAGCGCAGCGCGTGGCTGTATGCCTTTTTCGGAGTACTGCAATTTCTGATGCTCGGTGCTTTTTGGGCGGCGAAGTATGACCGCGTGCCGGTGCCAGGCGTACTGCTCGGACTTTGGGGGGCGATCGCGGCCGTCAAAAATCACTGCCTGGCCTGGCGCAGCCTGCCGTTACGCGCGCGGGATGCGAGCCTGTTTCGGTGGTGGGCGATCGCCGGGGTTCCCGGTATTTATCTTGTGCTGTTAGCCTTGCTTTCACGGGCTTCGCAGCGCTCCAGCGGATTTCCAACACCCGCTGACGCAACAATCCTCGAGGGCATTCTTGCCGCCTGGTCCCTGCTGGGCATCCTTGCCGGGCTGGCGCGCGCAGCGGATTGGTCCAGCAAGAAGTCTCGCACGGCGAAAATCATCGGCGCAGCGGCCGGCGCGGCATTGCTCGTCTACGGGGTCCCGGTCGGATCAATCGTGCGGCCATATTCTTTGGTGTTCATCGGGGCGGGATTGATTGTCTTGTTTGCCTCCGCAGCGCGCGCGCGCCGCGGAATGGATTGGCGCTGGCCTCACCCGGCGGACCGCGCACCGCGGTCCTCACACCAGCAGGT
>DATATA010000035.1:0-3582 GCA_036263775.1 Steroidobacteraceae bacterium
CCGAGATAGGCGTAGGCGATCACCACGAAGGCGAGCGGATAAAACGGCGCCAGCAAGCGATCGTGCAGCTCCGCGCGGAACTGGTCGGGCTGCTCGATATAGAATTGGTCATTAGGATCGGGGAACAGAAGCTGCCAGAGGTAGCGTTCGCGGATCGAATATTTGACGGCCTGCGCGCCGCCGGCGAACTGCGACAGATCGAACGCGTAGCGATCAAACACGACCATCGCCGGGTCGCGTTGACCGACCTCGTGCCGCTGCACGATGCCTTTTTGCAGAATGAGGTAGGTGCCGCTGCTGTTGTCGAGCAACTCACCGACTTCAGAGAGAACGGTGATGCGTTCGTTCCGATTGCGCCGATCGTCAAGGAAAATCCCGGCAAGCTGCCCATTCGGGCGCCGCTCGCGCACGTGGATAGTGACGCCGTTTTCGATTGCCGTGAAACGGCCAGGCTGCACGACGCTGCTCACCACGTTCGCGCGCACCTCGGTCAGCCAGTCACGCAACATGCGCAGGCCTTTGGGCGCGAAATACGCACTGATGGCGCCGACCAGCAGCGACACCACGATTGCCGCTGCCATGAAGGCGCGAAACAGGATCCATGGCGACATGCCCGCGGCGTTCATGACGATGAGTTCGGAGTCGTTCGACAGCTTGTTGAGGACGTGCGTGACGGCGATCAGCAGCGCGATCGGCGCGATTACCAGAATGAGCAGCGGTATGATCAGGCCGGTAATGCCGACAAAGACCAGAATGGTCTGACCCTGGTTGGTCATGATGTCGATGTCGCGCAGTGCCTGCGTGACCCAGATCACGGCGGTCAGGCTGACCAGCACGATCAGAAACGCACCCAAGGTGGTGCGGAAAATATATCGGCTGATAGACCCCATCCGCAGCATCGTCCCCTGATCCGGCAACAACCGGACCCCGCGTGCGGCTCCCCACCGGACGCGAAGCGTTTCCAGCTTAGAACTCAACCCCCGCCAGATTTACCTTGATCGCCTGACAAAATGGCCGGGCGAAGGCAAAGCCGTTGAACATGCACAACAAAATGTAAATGTGGCAGCGCTGCAACGGCCTGCCAAAGCCACTGGCCCATACCGGAGTACCTTCAAAATTCCCAAGCTTTCCAAAGGTTTCTGTGAGGGAGGCGTTGGAAAAGCCGGAATCCCTCTCAACGGGCTTTGCAGACGGCTTTGACGCGCGGCATATGGGTATCCTTGGACCTCCCCCGTACCGCCAGCAAAAGGACTTCAATCGATGACCGAGGCGCTCAAGCTCGGCTTTGGCCCCTTCGCAGCTCCCACCAAGGGCGTCCTGGTCGTGTTTGCCGAAGACGGGGTGAAGCTTGGCCCGGCAACCCGCAAGGCCCTGGGGCCTGCGGCCGAGCTCGTAACGCGGGCAGCGAAGGCCGAGCGATTCTCCGGCAAGAAAAACTCGGCCTTGGACCTAATCGCTCCGGCGGGGCTGAAGGCCGCCCGTCTGATCGTAATCGGCGTCGGCAAGCCGGCGGAGTTCACACCGAAGGATTTCCTCAAGCTGGGCGGGGCGGCCACCGGCAAGCTGCCGAATTCCGCGAGCGATGCGACGGTATTCGCCGAGCTTTCCGGCGGCGCCATGAAGCCCGAGCAAGCTGCGGATCTCGCGCAGGGCGCGCGTCTGCGCGCTTACGCGTTCGACCGCTACAAGACCAAACGCAAGGACGATGAAAAACTTCCGGCGGCACGCAACCTGACGGTCGCCGTCGGCGATGTTGCGGCCACCCGCAAGGCTTACGAACCACGTTTGGCAATTTCCGACGGCATATTGATTGCGCGCGATCTCGTGAACGAGCCTGCCAATGTCCTTTATCCGGAAGAATTTGCTCGGCGCACAGGCGCGCTGAAGAAGCTACGTGTTTCAGTCGAGGTTCTCGACATCAGAGCCATGAAGAAACTTGGGATGAACGCGCTGCTTGGCGTCGGTCAGGGCTCGGTGCGTGAAAGCCGCGTGGTGGTGATGCGCTGGAATGGCGGCAAGGCCGGCGACGCGCCGGTCGCTTTCATTGGCAAAGGCGTGTGTTTCGATACCGGCGGCATCTCGATCAAGCCCGCCGCCAGCATGGAAGACATGAAAGGCGATATGGCCGGCGCGGCTTGTGTCGTCGGATTGATGCATGCGCTCGCTGCGCGGAAGGCGCGCGTGAACGCCGTGGGCGTCATTGGATTGGTCGAGAACATGCCTGACGGGAATGCGCAGCGGCCGGGCGATATCGTGAAATCGATGTCAGGGCAAACCGTCGAGATCATCAACACCGATGCCGAAGGCCGCCTGGTGCTCGCCGATGTGATCTGGTACGCGGCGCAGCGTTTCAAGCCGAAATTCATGGTGGATCTGGCCACCCTGACGGGCGCCATCATCGTCGCGCTCGGGCAGGAATATGCCGGAATGTTTTCCAACAATGATCAGCTTGCCGAACGCCTCACCAAAGCAGGCAACGAAACCGGCGAACTGGTGTGGCGCATGCCGCTTGCGCCTGAATACGACAAAATGATCGATTCAAAATTCGCCGACATGAAGAACACCGGCGGCAGCCGGTGGGGCGGCGCGATCACCGCCGCGCAATTCATCAAGCGCTTTGTCGACGACAAGATACCGTGGGCGCATCTCGACATTGCCGGCACGGGGTTTGACTCGCGTCAAACCGACATCAACAAAAGCTGGGGTTCGGGATGGGGCGTCCGGTTGCTGGATCGACTGGTGGCCGACCACTACGAGAAATAGGCTGAGGGCGGCATGACCGAGGTCCTCTTCTACCATCTGCAAGGCCAGAAGCTGGAAGGCGTGTTGCCGGCGCTGCTGGAAAAATCGCTCGAACGTGGATGGAAGGTTGTTGTCCAGGGATCGTCCGAGGAACGCATTGAAGCGCTCGATGCGTATCTGTGGACCTACCGCGACGATGGCTTTCTGCCGCACGGCACATGGCGCGAACCGGAAGCGGCGCAGCAGCCGGTGCTGTTCACGCTCAACGAAAGCAATCCCAACGGCGCGACCGTCCGCTTCCTGATTGAGGGAGCGCCGATGCCGGAGGATCCGCAAAGTTACCAGCGCATCGTACTTTTGTTCGATGGCGAGGATGAGGACGCCGTGCGCGCAGCACGCGAACGCTGGTCGGCCGTCAAAGCCGAGGGTCACGAGGCGTCCTACTGGCAGGCCGATGCCAATGGCCGGTGGACAAAAAAAACGTAGCGAATTGGCGCTTGACTTTAATCCTATCATTGAATATAGTCCTACCTATCCTGCTCAAACGTGAGGGGCGTCATCTAGAGGCGTCTTGATGGTGGAGCAGGGTGCGGCGCCTGCGGGTGTGCTGGATTACGCACAGCACGCACTCGGGCGGCGCCGGGGCTCCGCCCGGCGGCCACTACGGGCTGCCTGCCAGGAGCTTGGCTGACGGATGGCCCGCGCGTTGCGCGGTCAACGAAAAGCGCGGCCGGCGCCGGAAGGAAGACGCTGCGATGGCGCGCCGAGAGGCGCCCGTGCTCTCGAGAGGGAGTACGGCACGACAAAGAACAATGGTTGCGCCACTTGGCGCGCCATCCC
>DATATA010000041.1:0-29115 GCA_036263775.1 Steroidobacteraceae bacterium
ATGCCATCGCCTTCGGCTATCTCGGCGGTCCAGCCGAAGAGACCGATCTAGGGGGCGGTGCGGCGATACAGCTCGCCTACCGCCTCGAGATCAACGAGTACCGCGGCGACAAGCGGGTGCAGCTGAACTGCCAACACCTCAAGCTCGAGCGGGCGGTGTGTTAGGATTCTCAAGGATGGAAGTCAATCAAATAAAACGGTCGATCAAAGATCTCGAGGAGCGCACCGATTCCTTGAGGAGGTATCTTTGATTACGACAACAAACACGAGCGCCTGCAGGAAGTAGCGCGCGAACTCGAGCAGCCGGGCATTTGGGACAATCCCGATCGAGCGCAGGACCTGGGCCGGGAGCGCGCCAAGCTCGAGCAAGTCGTCAACGGCTTGGACCACCTGAAACGCAGCTTGAGCGATGCTGCCGAGTTGATCGACCTGGCAGCCGAGGAGTCCGATCCGTCAGCCGCCCGAGAGATCGAGGCGGACGTGAACGCTTCCGCCGCGGAGGTCGAGCGCCTCGAATTCCAGCGCATGTTCCCCGGCAAGATGGACTCGCACAATGCCTTTCTCGATATTCAAGCCGGGGCGGGCGGCACGGAAGCCCAGGACTGGGCCGCGATGCTGTTGCGCATGTACTTGAAATGGGCCGATTCGCATGGCATCAAAACGGAAATCATCGATCAGAGTCCCGGCGAGGTGGCGGGCATCAAGGGGGCGACGATCGAAATGATCGGCGATCATGCTTACGGCTGGTTGCGTACCGAGACCGGCGTGCACCGCTTGGTGCGCAAATCGCCGTTCGATTCGGGCAACCGCCGGCACACCTCCTTTGCGTCGGTGTTCGTCTCGCCGGAGGTCGACGACGACATCGATATCGAGATCAACCCGGCCGATCTGCGTACCGATGTGTACCGTTCGAGCGGCGCCGGCGGCCAGCACGTCAACAAGACCGAATCGGCGGTGCGGATCACGCACGTTCCGAGCGGCATCGTGGTGGCCTGTCAAGGCGAACGCAGCCAGCACAAGAACCGCTCGACGGCGATGAAAATGCTCAAAGCCAAACTCTACGAGCTCGAGTTCAACAAACGCAATGCGGCCGCGAAGGTGCTCGAGGATTCCAAATCCGACGTCAGCTGGGGCAATCAGATTCGCAGCTATGTCCTTGATCAATCGCGCATCAAGGACTTGCGCACCGGTGTGGAAATAGGCAACACCACCGCCGTGCTCGACGGCGCGCTGGATGAATTCATGCAAGCCAGCCTGAAGCAGGGTCTGTAACCTAAGGGTCTATGAGCGACAACGACGAGAATCATCTGATCGCAGAGCGCAGGGCCAAACTGGCCAAGTTGCGCGAGCGCGGCACGGCCTTTCCGAATGACTTTCGACGCAATGCGTTGGCGGGCGACCTGCTGAACGCCTACGGGGAAAAATCGAGCGATACGCTCGACGCCGCTGCCATACGAGTCAGTGTGGCCGGCCGCATGCGCGCGAAGCGCGTGATGGGCAAGGCGAGCTTCGCGAAACTCGAGGACTCGAGCGGCGCGATTCAGATATTTCTGCAACAGAGCGCGCTCGGCGAAGCATACGACGACTTCAAGGCCTGGGACGTCGGCGATGTGATCGGCGCCGAAGGCGTCTTGTTCCGCACCAAGACCAATGAGTTGTCGGTGCGCGCCGAAAAAATAGTGCTGCTGACCAAGTCATTGCGGCCGCTGCCCGACAAATGGCATGGAATCGCCGATACGGAGATGCGCTACCGGCGCCGCTATGTCGATCTGATCATGAACGAGCAGAGCCGGCGCGTGTTCGAGATGCGCACGGCGATCGTGCGCTACTTGCGCGCCTTCCTGGATGCGCGCGGATTTCTCGAAGTCGAGACGCCGATGCTGCATCCGATTCCGGGCGGGGCGGCGGCACGCCCCTTCAAGACCCATCACAATGCGCTCGATGTGGACATGTATCTGCGCATCGCTCCCGAGCTGTACCTGAAGCGCCTGACCGTGGGCGGCTTCGAGCGGGTGTATGAGATCAACCGAAATTTCCGCAATGAGGGCGTCTCGACGCAGCACAATCCCGAATTCACCATGCTGGAGCTTTATCAGGCCTACGCCGACTACGCGGATCTGATGGAGCTGATCGAAACGCTGTTCCAGGGACTCGCCGATGCGCTGATAGGGTCACGCAAGCTGCAGTATCAGGGCGCCGAGTTCGACCTGTCGAAGAGTTTCGCGCGCATGAGCATCGAGGACATCATTCTGGCGAACAACGCCGGTTTGGATCCCATGTCATTGCGCGACACGGCGTATCTGCGCCGGGTGTGCGATCAAATGAAGATTCCTTACAAGGCCGGTGACGGACCGGGGAAACTGCAGATCGAAATCTTCGAAAAGACCGGCGAACACACGCTGATCCAACCCACCTTCGCGTACGCCTATCCTGCGGAAGTTTCGCCCTTGTCGCGGCGTAACGACCATGATCCTTTCATCACCGATCGATGGGAATTCTTCGTCGGCGGGCGCGAGCTCGCGAATGGTTTTTCCGAGTTGAACGATGCCGAGGACCAAGCCCAGCGCTTCAAGGACCAGGTCACCCGCAAAGACGCGGGCGATGAAGAGGCCATGTACTACGACGCGGATTACGTGCGCGCATTGGAGTACGGTATGCCGCCTGCGGCGGGTTTAGGGTTGGGCGTCGATCGCCTGGTGATGCTGTATACGAATTCGCCCTCGATACGCGACGTATTGCTGTTCCCGCACATGCGGCCGGAATAGTCCGGGGCTGAATAGCCTGCGGCCGCAATAGTCAGACTTTATAAGGCAGCGGCAGCTCGGCGGCATCAACGAGATCCGCGCCCGCGGCTTCGCCGGCGGCCGGCGGATTCGGTTCCATGTTCAGCACCGCGAGCGCCTCGACGCGCCCGTCGCTCTCGCTCACTTCGGTAAGGCGGCCTTGGCGCCCATCGCTCAAGTTGACCGTCTGTCCGATATGCCATGCAGCCGATGGCAGCTGCAGGCGATGCAGGCGGCGTTTTATTCTGCCCAAGTGCTGGGTGCGGGCGATGATTTCCTGGCCGGTGTAGCAGCCCTTGCTGAAGCTGATTCCGTCCAGCAGGTCGAGATTCAGCATTTGGGCGACGAAAGCTTCGCTGGTGGCGGCGTAAACCTGCGGCAGGCCCGCGCGAATATCGGCGAGCCGCCATGCTTGCTCGAAGCGCGCTGAGCTTGCCGCGTCGGGCGCGTCGGTCGTCCCGGCCACAGCTTCGATCGTGCCGGGCGCGCCGATGATCCAGCAGCGATTCTGATCGCGGCCCACGGGTGCCGTGCCGATGCCGTCGCGTTCCACGAAGCCCGGGGCCGGTTCGGGCTGGGCACCGAATCGACCCGCCACCACCAGGGAATCGCCCGCGTCTTCGATGCGGACTTTTGCGCGCAAGACGTATTTGCGCATGCGTTCCAATGTCGGCTGCAGGACTTCGCGCGGCAGTATCGCCGCCACGCCGCTGGAGTGCGGCAACAGATATATGAGCGCCAGCACGCGCCCTTGTGGGTTGGAATAGGCCGCAAAAACCGGAATATTTTCGGCCAAGCGCTGCGCATCGTTGGAAATCTGCCCCTGCAGGAAACCGAGCGCATCCGCGCCGCTGAATCGCAAGATGCCCAAATGGTTCAGACGGGCCGACGCTGCCGGGGCGATGGTCATTGGATATAAGATGGGAGCGGCAGTCTCGATGTCAAGCCCCGGTGAATGCACCGTTTGTCACTGTTTTCTGGCAAACTTTCACTTGTGATGCTGACTCCAGATGATCTGCCGCCTTCGACGCCACCCGCGGACGCCGCTCCCGCTGCCGCGAAGCCTCCCGCCGAGGTCGGCGGACGCGATGGTCCCGAGCCGACGCGCTTTGGCGATTGGGAACTCCGTGGCCGCTGCATCGATTTTTAACTGCGCTTTGCGCCTACTCGTTTAGCCGCAAGGAGCAATGATGCCGCCACGCATCCGTCCAACTTCACCTCACGCGCTGATTTATCGATGGCAGATCGGCAACACGCTATCGATCCTGCACCGCGTGACCGGCGCCGCGCTGGCGGCGGGGTTGCTCGCGTTGAGCTACTGGTTCGTGTGCTTGGCGGGCGGCCCGGAATCTTATGCATCGGCCGCGCGTCTGTTCGCAAGTCCGATCGGACTGCTGCTGCTGCTCGGCTGGACCTTTGCTTTTTTGTATCACCTGCTGAACGGCGTGCGTCATCTTTTCTGGGATGCAGGCAAAGGATTCGGGCGCAGGGAACGGCATGCAAGCGGCTGGGCTGTGGTGTTCGGCGCCATCGCGTTGACCGTGTGCGCCGCGGCCTGGGTTTGGCCGCACCTCTCATGAGCTTGCGCAGCCCCTTGGGCCGAGTGTTGGGACTGGGATCCGCCAAGGAGGGAACCGCGCATTGGTGGGGCCAGCGCGTCACCGCGGTCGCACTGCTGCCCCTCACGCTGTGGTTCGTGGTGTCGCTGTTGACGCTGCCGGGTCTCGACTATGAAACCGTACGAACTTGGGCTTCGGTGCCCATCACCGGTTTTTTGGCCGTGCTGCTGGTTGCGGTGCTGACCTATCACTCCTACTTAGGGACCATGGTCATCGTCGAGGACTATGTGGCCTCGAGCGGCATGAAAGTGCTCAGTCTGATGGTGCTGCGGTTTTTGTACGTGCTGGCCGGCGGTGCCGCGATTTTTGCGATTCTGCGCGTCGTGTTCGGATTTTCGAGGCTATGAGCGAATACAAGTTCATTGATCACGCCTACGATGTGGTGGTGGTCGGCGCCGGCGGCGCAGGATTGCGCGCCACGTTTGGCTTGGCCGAAGCGGGACTGTCGACGGCGTGCCTCACCAAGGTGTTTCCGACGCGCAGCCACACCGTCGCGGCGCAAGGCGGCATCTCTGCCGCACTCGGCAACATGGGCGCCGATGACTGGCGCTGGCATATGTACGACACCGTCAAGGGTTCCGATTGGCTCGGCGATCAGGACGCCATCGAGTTCATGTGCAAGGAGGCGCCGTCCGCGGTCATTGAACTCGAACATTACGGCGTACCGTTTTCACGCACCGAGGATGGGAAGATCTATCAGCGGCCGTTCGGCGGCATGACCACGCACTTCGGCAAAGGAATCGCGCAGCGCACCTGCGCCGCGGCGGATCGCACCGGCCATGCGATGCTGCATACGCTGTATCAACAATCCTTGAAGCACGAGGCCAGCTTTTTCATCGAGTTCTTTGCACTTGATCTGATCATGGAAAATGGCGAGTGCCGCGGCGTGGTGGCGCTCGACATGTCCGACGGCAAGCTGCACCGGTTCCGCGCACACCAGGTCATCTTGGCGACCGGGGGCTATGGACGCGCATGGTTCTCGTGCACCTCGGCCCACACCTGCACCGGCGACGGCGGCGGCATGGCGTTGCGCGCCGGCCTGCCGCTGCAGGATATGGAATTCGTGCAATTTCACCCCACCGGCATCTATGGCGCCGGCTGTCTCATCACGGAAGGCTCGCGCGGCGAGGGCGGCTATCTCACCAATGCGGCGGGCGAGAGGTTCATGGAGCGCTACGCGCCGAATGCCAAGGACCTGGCATCGCGCGATGTCGTCAGCCGTTCGATGACCATCGAGATCCGCGAGGGCCGGGGCGTCGGTACCCTAAAGGATCATATCGATTTGCATTTGGAGCACCTTGGCCCTGCGGTAATCAAGGAGCGCCTGCCGGGCATCGCCGAAACCGCGCGAATTTTCGCCGGCGTGGACGTCAACAAGGAGCCCATACCGGTGTTGCCCACGGTGCACTACAACATGGGCGGCATCCCGTGCAACGTGCAGGGGGAAGCGCTGACACGGACCACGGACGGGGAGAAAATCGTGCCGGGGCTCATGGCCGTGGGTGAGGCGGCATGCGTGTCGGTGCACGGCGCAAACCGCTTAGGGTCGAACTCCCTGCTCGATCTGGTGGTGTTCGGCCGTGAGGCGGCGCAGCACTGCGCGCGGGTGTTGAAACCGGGGGCGCCGCACCGCGCGCTAAAATCCGACGCGGCGGCGCTTAGCGTCGAGCGCCTGGAAAAATTCCGCAATGCCAAAGGCTCGCAGCGCACCGCCGACATCCGCTTGAACATGCAGCGCGTCATGCAGAGCGATGCCGCCGTATTTCGCACCGCCGAAACCTTGATCGAGGGGAAAGGCAAATTGGCGCGGGTGTTCGAGTCGTTCGCGGACGTCAAGGTCGCCGATCGGTCGCTGGTGTGGAACAGCGATCTGATCGAAACATTGGAATTGGACAACTTGCTGGGACAGGCGATTGCGACCCTGCATTCGGCGGAAAATCGCAAGGAAAGCCGCGGCGCGCAGGCACGCGAGGATTTTCCCAACCGGGACGACCAGAAGTGGCTGAAGCATACGCTTTGCTGGGTCGATCCTACGGGCAACAGCCGCTTCGACTATCGAGGCGTGCATTTGCAGACCTTGACCGACGAGGTGGAATCGATTCCGCCGAAGGCGCGGACCTATTGAGGAGCTTTGATGGCTGAGTTTTTTCTGCCGCCCAATTCCAGGATCCGCAAGGATGGGCGCGTCTACAAGGCACCGACGGGCGCGAAGAACGTTCGAGTCTTCAAGATCTACCGTTTCGATCCCGATGCGAATGAGAATCCGCGCATGGATACCTATGAGGTCGACATGGATCATTGCGGTCCGATGGTGCTGGACGCGCTGATCAAGATAAAGAACGAGATCGACACGACGCTGACGTTTCGGCGCTCCTGCCGCGAGGGGATCTGCGGCTCATGCGCCATGAACGTCGACGGCAAGAACGTGCTGGCTTGCATCAGCGCCTGTGCCGACGTCAAGCGCGACATCAAGATCTACCCCTTGCCGCACATGCCCGTCATCAAGGATCTGGTGCCCGACCTCACCAATTTCTATGCCCAATACGCCTCGATCAAACCCTGGCTGCAGACCCGGACTCCGCCGCCGCCGGACAGCGAACGGCTGCAGTCCAAAGAGGACCAGGAGAAGGTCGACCGGCCCTCCGCCTGCATTCTGTGCGCCTGCTGTTCCACCAGCTGCCCAAGCTATTGGTGGAACAGCGACCGGTACCTCGGGCCGGCCGCGTTGCTGGCGGCTTATCGCTGGATCATGGATTCCCGCGATGAAGCGGCCGGCGAGCGCCTCGACGATCTCGAGGACCCGTTCCGGCTGTATCGCTGCCATACCATCATGAACTGCACGGAGAGCTGCCCCAAGGACCTGAATCCCGCCAAGGCGATCGGCGAGATCAAACAAATGATGGTGCGGCGGCGCCACTGATGATTCCAGAGCATGGCAGACTGCGCTGGCATTGCCGGCGGGGAATGAAAGAACTCGATCTGCTGCTCACTCGTTATATGGACGAGCGGTATACGTCAGCCCCCGCGCCGGAGCAGCAGGCGTTCCGGGGCCTGTTGGAGAGCCCGGATCCGGTCATTTATGCCTATTGTCTCGGTCAGGCGAGGCACCCTGAGCACCTCGCGGACCTGATCGGACGAATTACCGCCGCCCCGCCTGCCGATTGCCAGGAGCCAGTCTGAGTATTCCGCGTGAGCCGCGTTGGCTCTGCAAGGGAGCGGATGCCAGGCGCGCGGCGCAGCCCGTGGTGGGCTCCACGGGCAAGCGGGAGCAAACCCAACGTCCTCGGCTCCGCCTCGACTGAAGGCAAATCCGTCACGCTCGCGGCCATGCGGAATACTCAGACTGGCTCCTAGCGCCGCCGGGCGCGGCTGATAGAATTCATCGTGTGCGCAAATTCACGTTTAATCGCCTTGGGGCGGGAATTGTCGAACTTTTCCTCGCGCGGTCGGTCTATCGCGACAGGCGTAGATTTAGGCTCGCCGGTTTGTGATCACCCATGAGCGTCGAGGAGAGTGACCTCAAACTGGTCGAGCGAGTCCAGCGCGGTGAGCGCGCGGCGTTCGATTTATTGGTACTGCGATACCAGCACAAGGTGCTGAAGCTGATCATGCGTTACGTGCACGATGCAACTGAGGCTGAAGACATCGCACAAGAGGCTTTCGTCAAGGCTTTCCGCGCGCTGCAGTCGTTTCGCGGCGATAGCGCGTTCTATACATGGCTCTACCGGATCGCCATCAATACCGCGAAGAATGCCCTCGTCGCGACGAAGCGGCGCCCGATGGACTACGACTTGGATCTGCAAGATCCCGAGCAATACGATCTGCATGCGCGGCTCGCCGAATCCGAGACGCCGGAGGGGCTGCTCCTCACCGATGAGATTCGTGAAACCGTGAACCGAGCGATCGAGAATCTACCGGAAGATCTGCGCACAGCGATCGTACTGCGCGAGTTGGAAGGATTGAGCTACGAGGACATTGCGCAGACGATGGACTGTCCGGTGGGCACCGTGCGCTCGCGCATTTTCAGAGCGCGAGAAGCGATTGACAAAAAGTTGCGCCCGATTTTTGATGGCGGATTAGGAAGGCCTGAGGACACATGAGCGAACAAATTCGTGAACAAGTCTCGGCGTTTCTTGACGGCGAGCTGCCCAATAGCGAAACCGAACTGCTGCTGAAGCGTTTGACTCGGGACGGCGAGTTGCGCGAGAGCTTCGGGCGATATGCGCTGATCGGCGAGGCGTTGCGCGGAGGCGACGCTCAAATTTTGACCCGGGGCTTCGCCTCTCGGGTGAACCTGGCGATCGACGGCGAGCCGGCGCAAGTCCCCGGACAGGCGCACGCCGCTCGTCCGGGCCGGTGGTGGCGGCCCCTCGCCGGGGTCACCGTGGCCGCGGGCGTCGCGACGGTCGCGATCATTGCCCTGCAGCAACGGGCGATTTCGCCTGGCCTGCGCGCCGCAGCGCCCAACACCGCCCAGCCTGCCCAAACTGCGGCCCTGCCGCTGACGGCGTCGGCGACTCAGTCTCCCGCCCAGGGAGGAGGCGGTCCGCGCGAAGCGCTCTCTTATACCGTGCCGGCGACTTCCCTGGATGCGCCGGCCGCCATATCGCCGGCCCGATTGACCAACTACATATTTGCGCACAGCCAATACTCCTCAGGCTTGGGCCAGCGCGGCATGCTGGCGGACTTGCTGATCGAGGACGATGAGCCGCAACTGATCCCGATCCAACGGGCTGCACCAACTCCTCCAGCTCCGGAAGTGCGCGTCGCTCCATGACGCAGCCCCGGCTTGCCTTCGCCCATTGGCTGGCTCCCTGTGCGTTGTTCGGCGCGCTGCTGGCGACGGTTCCCCGGCCCGCCAGCGGCGCCGATGACCCACGCGCCTGGCTGGAACGGATGAACAAGGCGCTTGCGACCCGCAATTATGACGGCACTTTTTTTCATATCAGCGGCGGCCGGGTCGAGACCATGCGCATCGTCCACCGGGTGCGTTCGGGGCGAGTCAGCGAGCGGCTGCAGTCGTTGGACGGTTCGGGGCGCGAATTTGTGCGCGCCAACGGCGAATTGACCTGCTACCTGCCGGACCAGCATACCGTGCTGGTCGAGCCGCGTCAGGATCGGGGGCCTTTCTTGGGTTCGCTACCGCAATTTGACTCGACCGTGAGCGATTTCTACCGCATTGAGGCGCTGCCGCCGACGCATATTCTCGGCCGTCCGACCAAGGTGATTGCCGTGAACCCGAAGGATCAGTTCCGTTTTGGCTACCGCCTGTGGCTCGATGCAACCACTGCCATGCCCCTGAAAACGCAACTGTGCGATTCGCGCGGGCAGGTCATCGAGCAAATCTTCTTCGCACGTCTGGACATGCCGGAGAACATTCCGGACAGTGATTTGGCGCCCACGGTCCACACCGACGGCATGCGTTGGGTGCGCCAAGGTCCCTCGCAGGACAGTGCATCTTCCCCATTGGCGGCTTACCGTGCCAGTCAACTGCCCCCCGGTTTTCGCCTGACGGTGCAGGGCGCTCAGACATTGGGGGATGCTTCGGCGCCCGCCAGCCATTTGGTTTATTCAGACGGGTTGGCGACGGTGTCGGTGTTCGTCGAGGAGCAAAAATCCTCCGCCCCTGGAGTGGCCGTGGCGCCGGATTCCCAACCTCAAGCGCCCATGCAGGGACTGGCTCGAGTGGGATCCGGATACGCATTCTCCACGGTCGTGCAAGGCCACCAAGTGACCGCGGTCGGCGAAGTCCCGGCGCAGACGGTCGAATTCATTGCGCACTCGGTAAAGATCTATAGCAGCGACGAGATTCCGCGTCGTTGAATCATGCGGTTTTTGCTGTACTCACGCCCTGGGTGCGGCCTATGCGAGGAAATGCTGAACGAGCTCGCGGCGCTGCCCTCCGCGCAAGGGATTCCCATCGATGTCGTCGATGTCGATCGCGATCCTGCTGCCCGGGCGCGCTACGGGCACAAAATTCCCGTACTTGTCTTGGCCGGAGAATTGCTGTGTCACGGACGCCTGGACGCGGAAGAGGTGGATAAGACCGTCAGCTTTCATCGCCGGCCGGTATAATGCCTGGTTTGCCCAAGCAGGCAGGCTCTCCAATAGATGAAGAATATCCGCAATTTCTCGATCATCGCTCATGTTGACCACGGCAAATCCACGTTGGCCGATCGATTCATCCAGGAATGCGGCGGACTGGATGCGCGCGAGATGCAGGCGCAGGTGCTCGACTCGATGGACCTGGAGCGGGAGCGCGGCATTACGATCAAGGCGCAAAGCGTGACGCTGGGCTTCCAGTCCGCCACCGGGGAGCTGTATCAGCTGAATTTCATCGATACGCCGGGACATGTGGACTTTTCCTACGAGGTTTCGCGCTCGCTCGCGGCATGCGAGGGCGCGCTGCTGGTGGTCGATGCCGCGCAGGGCGTCGAGGCCCAGAGCGTCGCCAACTGCTATACCGCGCTGGAGCAAGGTTTGGAGGTGCTGCCGGTCATCAACAAGATCGATCTGCCCTCCGCAGATCCAAACAAGGTCATACACGAGATCGAAGAGATCATCGGCATACCGGCGGAAGATGCGGCGCTGGTCAGCGCGAAGACCGGCGAGGGGGTGCATGCGCTGCTGGAACAGTTGGTCAAGCGCATTCCCGCGCCCAAGGGCGATCCGGCGGGTCCGTTGCAGGCATTGATCATCGATTCCTGGTTCGATAATTACGTGGGCGTAGTTTCGCTGGTGCGGGTGATGAACGGGGCGCTGCGCACGGGCGAAAAGATCCGGGTCATGTCGACGGGGCGCAGCCACCAGATCGACAAGCTCGGCCGCTTCTCGCCGAAACCGGTCACCCGAGAATCGCTGGAAACCGGCGAAGTCGGCTTCGTCATCGCCGGCATCAAGGAGATCGACGGCGCGCCGGTGGGCGACACCATCACGCTGGAAAACAATCCGGCGAAGGAGCCGCTGGCCGGTTTCAAGCAGGTCCAGCCGCGGGTCTTCGCCGGGTTATTCCCGGTGAGCTCGGACGACTATGAGCAGTTCCGCGATGCGCTCAAGAAGCTCAAGCTCAACGATTCGGCGCTGCATTTCGAGCCGGAGGTGTCGACCGCCTTGGGGTTCGGGTTCCGATGCGGATTCCTAGGGTTGCTGCACATGGACATCGTGCAAGAGCGCCTGGAGCGCGAGTACGGCTTGAATCTGATCACCAGCGCGCCGACCGTGATCTACGAATTACTGCTCACCGACGGCTCGGTGATCAACGTCGACAATCCCACCAAGCTGCCGCCGACGGATCGCATCGAAGAGCTGCGCGAGCCCATCATCATCGCCAACATATTGGTGCCGCCGGATCACGTCGGCGCGGTGCTGACCTTGTGCAGCGAAAAGCGCGGCGTGCAAAAAAAGATGCTGTTCTTGGGCAGCCAGGTCTCGCTGCAGTATGAATTGCCGCTCGCCGAAATCGTGCTCGATTTCTTCGATCGGCTCAAGTCCTCGAGCCGCGGCTATGCCTCGTTCGATTATGAATTCAGCCATTTTCAGGCAGCTCCGCTGGTGAAGCTCGACGTGCTGATCAATGGCGATCCCGTCGATGCGCTGTCGCTCATCGTGCATCGCGACAACTCGTATGCGCGCGGCCGGGAATTGGTCGACAAGATGCAGGAGCTGATACCGCGTCAGATGTTCGATATCGCCGTCCAGGCCGCGATCGGCAGCCACATCATCGCCCGCGCCAGCGTCAAGGCGATGCGCAAGAATGTGCTGGCCAAGTGCTACGGCGGCGACATTACGCGCAAGCGCAAGCTGCTCGAGAAACAAAAGGCGGGCAAGAAGCGCATGAAGCAAGTCGGCCAGGTCGAGATACCGCAAGAGGCCTTTCTCGCGGTGCTGCAGGTCGGCAAGAAGGCCAATTGATCCGGCCTTTCCATTATCGATGACGTTGGGGGTATTTCGTGACTGATGGTGATCGCATTTTTTTCGCGCTGCTTTGCGCCGCTGCCGTTTGCGTGCTGGTGATACTGATCGACGGATGGTTCTTGCGGCCGCGGCGCGACCCGGGCGCGACCAGCGCCGAGGAACCGTTGCTGCCCCGATTGGCCAGTTATGCGCTGGTGGGCCTGGCCTTAGGCATGCTGTGGAGGCTGTTTCGGTACGAGGCGGTGGATTTCAGCCTCATGCTGGTCGTCGTCGGCGCGGTGTCCGGCATCATTTGGGCGGCCGATGCCGCATTCTTCGCGCGCCGCCGCCAAGCCGGGGCGGCATCGGCGGGAACGCCCGCGGAGCGCATCCGCGAGCCCTTGGCGGTGGAATATGCGCGCTCCTTCTTTCCCGTCATCATTTTGGTGCTGGTCATCCGCTCGTTTCTGTTCGAGCCGTTTCGCATTCCGTCCGATTCGATGATGCCGACGCTGTTCGACGGCGATTTCATCTTCGTCAGCAAGTACTCCTACGGATTGCGCCTGCCGGTGACCAACACCCTGATACTCGCCACCGGCGAGCCGCAGCGCGGCGATGTGATCGTGTTCCGCCTGCCGCCGAACCCGAAGATCAACTACATCAAGCGCCTGGTTGGCCTCCCGGGCGACCGCATCCGAGTCGATGAGAACAACCTGCTATACGTCAACGGTAAGCTGATGCCGCAGACGCAGGGTCCGCCGTACGCGGGACCCAAGCAGGATCTGTGGAACTATACGAATGCCGGGACGGCCTTCGAGCAGTTGGACACCAAGCGCCATCGCATCATGTTTGCCAACAACGGCAGCGTCAAAACCGGGGAATGGGTGGTGCCGGCGGGGCATTACTTCTTCATGGGCGACAACCGCAATAACAGCAAGGATAGCCGCTGGCTCGATGAGCCGGATGCGCCCGGATTCGTTCCGGAGCAGAATCTAGTCGGAAAAGCGGTGCGAATTTGGCTTAATCTTGATACTCGTGACGGACCTCTCTGGAGAAGGGTCGGAAATAAGATTGAATAGGGGCTCTTTTAGGGAGGTTTTATGCGCAACCACCAGCAAGGCATGACGTTCATCGGATTGCTATGCGTTCTCGCATTGGCAGGCGTGGTCGTCTACGCCGGGATACGGCTCGCACCCCTGTATCTGAATTACCTGAAAATCGCCCGCACCATGGAGTCCGTGGCCGCCGAGGCGAAAGGCGACAGCCCTGATCCGGCGGCGATGCGCATTGCGATCGATCGGCACTTCAACATCGAGGATCCGACGGGCGTCACCACCAAGGATATCGAAATCACCAAGGATGAGGGAGGCGTGCAAATGCACGTGGCCTACGATGACGCCGTGCCCTACGTGGCCAATGTGTCGCTCAGCGTGCATTTCGAGAAGACTGTGAAGGTGCGGTGATTCCGCTGGCAAAGCCCGATGTTCTTGCGCACTGGGTTGAACGCTGCTTCGGCCACGTGTTTGCGGCACCTGCGCTCTGCCACACGGCACTCACTCACCGCAGCGCGGGCCCTGATCACAACGAGCGCTTGGAGTTTTTGGGCGATTCGGTTCTCAATTGCGCCGTGGCGCGGCTGCTCTACGACGCGCACCCGCAGGCGGACGAGGGGGCTTTGTCGCGGTTGCGGGCGTCCCTGGTCAGCGGCGAGAGCTTGGCGCAAATCGCAGCGGAATTGGGGGTGGGAGAATACCTGCACTTAGGATCGGGCGAATTGAAAGCCGGCGGCTTCCGCCGTGCCTCGATCTTGGCGGATGCGTTGGAGGCGATGCTGGGGGCGATTTTCTTGGACGCCGGATACGATGCGGCGGCATCGGCCGTGGCGCGCATCGTCGCAGCCAAGCTGTCGGAACTTCCGGCCGCCGGCTCCCTGAAGGATCCGAAGACACGATTGCAGGAGCTGCTGCAGGCACGCGGGCTGGCTTTGCCGGTCTACACCCTGACCGCCGTGAGCGGCGATGCGCATGCGCAATCCTTTACGGTCAGCTGCGAGGTTCCGGTGCTCGGCGTCGCCGCGGTGGGCGAGGGTGCCAGCCGCCGCCGCGCGGAACAATTGGCCGCGGCGAAACTCATCGACCTTTTACCTGCCGAGATACGCACAGACGCATGAGCGAATCCAATTTTCGGGCCGGCCACGTGGCCATCGTCGGCCGGCCCAATGTCGGCAAGTCCACGCTGGTCAATGCCTTGGTGGGACGCAAGGTAAGCATCGTGACGGCCAAGCCGCAGACCACGCGGCACCGCATTCTGGGCGTGGTCAACCGCCCTGAGGCGCAGCTGGTGCTGGTCGATACGCCGGGGCTGCACGAATCGACCCGCCGCGTCATGAATCAATACATGAATCGCGTGGCCATTTCCTCTTCGCAGGATGCCGATGTCCTCCTGTTCGTGATCGAAGCGATGCGATTGACCGAGGAAGACATGTGGGTGTGGGAGCGGGTGCGCGGTTTGAAGCAGCCGCTGTTCTTGGTCGTCAACAAGGTCGACCGAGTGTTCCCGAAGGACCAGCTCTTGCCCTTCCTCGAGGAACTGACCACGCGGGTACCGGCCTCCGAAATCATTCCAGTTTCGGCGCTGCAGTCGGACAATCTCAATCGGCTGGTGGATCTGGTGGGATCGCGGCTGCCGGTATCGCCGCCCCTGTTCGCGCCGGATGTGCTGACCGATCGCGACGAGCCGTTTCACGCCGCCGAAATCGTGCGTGAAAAGCTGACTTTGAAGCTGCGCGAGGAGCTGCCGTACGGCATCAACGTACAGATCGAACGCTTTGCGGATGAAGACAATCGAATTATGATCAATGCGGTCATTTGGGTCGAACGCGCCGGCCAGAAGGCCATCGTGATCGGTCAGGGCGGCGAACGCTTGAAGGAAATCGGACGGCTGGCGCGCATCGAGCTCAATGACCTATGGCAGCGCTCCGTGCATCTGGAGCTCTGGGTCAAGGTCAAGGAAAATTGGGCCGACAGCGAAATGGCTTTGCGCCAATTTGGATACGACACATTGTGAAAAGCACGGGCCGGCCGGCCGGGCGGCGCGTATGGCTGGCACCGGCCTACGTATTGCACCAGTACGCTTATCGGGACACCAGCCGCATCGTGGAGCTGTTCACGGCCGAGCATGGGCGCCTCACTTTGTTCGCGCGCGGCGCCAACGGTCCCAAATCGGCGCTCAAGGGGGTGTTGCGGCCGTTTCAGCGGCTGTTGGTGTCCTGGTCGGGCACCTCGGAGGCATGCCCGATGGTGACGGCGGAAACCGACGGCTCGATCACCAATCTCGCGCCGGAACGGCTCATGAGCGGCTTTTATTTGAACGAGCTGCTGCTCAAGCTGACCGAGCGGCGCGATCCGCACCCCGAGATTTTCTTCGCGTACGCAAGCTGCGTCCAAGCGCTGTGTCATGGCGAGGCGGAAGAACCCACGTTGCGCCGCTTCGAGAAGCGGTTGCTGAATGAATTGGGCTACGGGCTGGAATTGACGCAGACCGGCGATGGGCTGCCGGTGCAGCAGGACAAGTACTATCGCTTCGCCCTGCAAAGCGGGCCGCAGTTGTGCGTTGCCGAGGCGCCGGGCGCGGTCTATGGCCGGTCGCTCGCCGATCTGCAGACCGAGAGCTTCGAGGACGCCCGTTCGCTGCGCGACGCCAAACGCCTGCTGCGTGCGGCGATCGATGTCTGTTTGGACGGCCGCGCGTTGAAATCCCGCGAGGTCATGCTGGCATTGCGCCATCGGGCCGCTGAAGGAGCCGCTGTGAATACCCAGGCCGGCTCCCCGGAGGGCTCGTGAGCGAGCGTGACTTGCACGGCAGCATTGCGCTGGGCGTGAATATCGATCACGTCGCGACGCTGCGCCAGGCGCGCCGGGTCCGCTATCCGGACCCGATGTACGCGGCGCTCTTGGCCGAGGAGTCGGGCGCCGACAGCATCACCCTGCACTTGCGCGAAGACCGGCGGCACATTCAGGACCGCGACGTAACCGCGATGCGCGAAGCGCTGCAGACCCGCATGAATCTGGAAATGGCGGTCACCGACGAAATGGTGCGCATCGCGCGGCAGGTGCGGCCTCAGGATGTTTGCTTGGTGCCGGAATCGCGCCAAGAGGTCACCACCGAGGGCGGGCTCGATGTCTTGGGGCAGAAGGAGCGGGTCAGGGACACGGTCGCGGCGCTGGCGGCTTCCAGGATACGTGTGTCGCTGTTCATCGATCCCAATGTGGCGCAGATCGAAGCGGCGCGCGGCGCCGGCGCGCCGGTGATCGAGCTGCACACCGGCGCGTATGCGAACGCTGCCGGCGCCGCCCGCGCCCGGGAGTTCGAGCGGCTGCGCACCGCGGCAAAGTTTGCGGCCTCGTTGGGATTGACCGTGAACGCGGGGCATGGCCTCAACTACCACAATGTCGGACCGATCGCCGCCATCCCTGAAATCATCGAACTCAATATCGGCCACTCCATCGTGGCCCGCGCGGTTTTCGACGGATTGGCCAAGGCCGTGCGCGACATGAAGGAATTGATGCGCTGCGCCCGAGCCGGATCTTAAGTTCCGTGATTTTCGGCATCGGCATCGACGTCTTGCAAGTGGATCGAGTCGAACGCGTGTTCCAGAAACACGGCGAGCGCTTCGTGCGGCATCTGCTCTTGCCCGAGGAGCGTGCGCAGCTCGAGCGCACGGCGCGGCCGGTGCGGTTTCTCGCCATGCGCTTTGCCGCCAAGGAAGCCATCGTCAAGGGCATGGGCACGGGGTTCGCGCATGGTGTGTGGATTCGAGACGTGGGCATCGTGCAAAATTCCTGGGGCAAGCCGGAGGTGATCTACTCGGAGCGCGGCGCCAAAGTGCGCGACGGCTTAGGCATCGGCGAGGGCCATGTCACGCTGACCGACGAGGCCGGCCTGGTCGTTGCCGTCGCCATTCTCATGCGGCGCTCATCGACGTGAATACCCTGGTGTTCGACATCGAGACCGTGCCCGATACGAGCCTGGGGCGGCGCCTCTATGGCTTGCGCGATCTGTCCGACGAGCATGTGGCGCAGATCATGTTCACCAAGCGGCGGCAGGAGACCGGCAGCGAATTCCTGTCGCATGAACAGCAGCGCATCGTCGCCATCTCGGTGGTCATGCGCACGCGCGAATCGCTGAAAGTGTGGAGCTTGGGCGACGAGTCCTCATCGGAGAAGGATCTGATCGAGCGCTTCTTCGACGGCTTGGATAAATTCACGCCGGATCTGGTGTCGTGGAACGGCGCGGGCTTCGATCTGCCGGTGCTGCACTATCGAAGCTTGCTGCACAGCGTGTCCGCCACCCGTTATTGGGAGCTGGGAGATTCCGATCAGAGCTTCAGGTACAGCAATTACTTGAGCCGCTTTCATTGGCGGCATATGGACCTGATGGACATTTTGTCGGGCTTCCAGGGCCGCGGCCGGGCCAGCCTGCAGGACATCGCGATGTTGCTGGGCTTTCCCGGAAAATTAGGCATGCATGGCGCGGAGGTGTGGGGCGCGTATTTGCAAGGCGGTTTGGCGCGCATCCGCGGCTACTGCGAAACCGATGTCTTGAACACCTATCTCATTTACCTGCGGTTCCAGCTGATACGCGGGCATTTAGACGCGGCCGAACACGCGCACGAACTCACGCGGGTGCGCAAATTGCTGGACGAGGCGAGCGCGGCCCATCTCAAAGAATTCGCAGCAGCGTGGCTCCCGCTTTAAGCGCCGTTCAGGAGACCGATGTCGTCGACCTGGCGCACGACGGCCGCGGCGTGGCGCGAATCGACGGCAAAGCCGTGTTCATCGACGGCGCGCTGCCCGCCGAGCGCGTGCGGCTGCGCATTCACAAGCGGCGCCGTCACATGGATGAAGCGGGGCTGGTGGAAGTCCTCACCGCATCCCCCGATCGCGTCGTGCCGCGCTGCCGGCATTTTGGCGTCTGCGGCGGCTGCTCCTTGCAGCATCTTTCTCCCGCCGCTCAGCTGGCGGCGAAACAACGCCAGTTGCTGGAGAATCTGCAGCGCACCGGCAATGTTCAACCCGGGCGCGTGCTCGAGCCGCTGCGCGGGCCGGATTGGGCCTATCGCCGGCGTGCGCGTTTGGGAGTCAAGTACGTGCACAAGAAAGGCCGCGTGCTGGCAGGCTTTCGCGAGCGCGAAAAGCCGTATATCGCCGATATCGGGCGCTGCGAGATCTTGCCGGCATCGCTCGCGCTGTTGCCGCAAGAGCTGGCGGCGTTGGTCGAGACGCTCGAGATCCGCGAGAAGCTGCCGCAGGTGGAAGTGGCCGCCGGAGACAGCGCGACCGCGCTGGTGTTTCGCGTGCTCGAAGCGCCCGGCGCCGCGGACCTTCAGAGGTTTGCCGCCTTCGGCGAGAAAAGCGGCTTGCAGATTTTCCTGCAGCCGGGGGGCCTCGGCACCGTGCGGCCGCTGCGCGATGACTATGCGCCGCTCACCTACGCGGTGGACGAGGGCCGGGTCGTGATTGAATTTGGTCCGGTCGATTTCATCCAGGTCAACCGCGAGGTCAACGCATCGATGGTGACCGCGGCTATCGGTCTGCTGCAGCCTGGGAATGAGGATGCAGTGCTTGATTTGTTCTGCGGACTCGGGAACTTCACGCTGCCGCTGGCCCGACGCGCCCGGCGCGCTATGGGCGTGGAAGGCGATGCGGCGCTGGTGGCCAAAGCGCGCGCCAACGCCGCGCGCAATGCGCTCGGCAACGCCGAGTTCGCAGTGGAGAATCTGTTCGAGCCGAAGGGCTTTGGCGCCTGGGCGGACGATCGCTACGAACTGGTGATGCTGGATCCGCCGCGCGCCGGCGCTGCCGAGCTGATGACCCGCATGGGCGATTGGCGGCCGCGGCGGGTCGTGTATATTTCCTGCCATCCGGGCAGTTTGGCGCGGGATGCGGGGATCTTGGTGGGAACCTACGGATTCACGCTGATCGCAGCGGGGGTGATGGACATGTTTCCGCATACGACACACGTCGAATCGATCGCGGTCTTCGAGAAGTCCCGATGAGCCTGGGTCGCCTCATGGTCGATATCGCCGGGACCGAACTCACCGCCGAGGACACTCAGATTCTTTCGCACCCGCTGGTGGGCAGCGTCATTCTGTTCAGCCGCAATTATCGCGACGTGCCGCAGGTTGCCGCCCTGACGGCGGCCATCCGCGCGTTGCGCAGCCCCCATTTGTTGATTGCGGTCGATCATGAGGGCGGACGCGTGCAGCGCTTTCGTGAGGGCTTCACAAGGCTGCCGCCGGCGCGCGCGCTGGGCCGCCGTTACGATGAGGATCGGCGCGAAGGGCTGGCGCTGGCCCATTCGGCGGGCTGGTTGATGGCCATTGAGCTGCGCGCCGTGGGGGTCGATTTCAGCTTTGCCCCCTGTGTGGATCTCGACTACGGGGTCAGTGAAATCATCGGTGATCGAGCCTTCCACAGCGATCCGGATGCCGTAGGGGCCCTGTCGGTGGCCTATATGGCCGGAATGCGCGAGGCGGGAATGGCAGCGGTGGCCAAGCATTTCCCCGGCCATGGTGCGGTGATCGCCGATTCTCACGTCGCCCTACCCGTGGATCGGCGCAATTTCGTCGATTTGGAGCCTGATATCCGGCCCTACCGGCTGCTGATCGAGAACAATGTGGCGGCCATCATGGGGGCGCATGTCGTATTCCCCACGGTCGACCCCCTCCCGGCCAGCCTGTCCAAGCGCTGGATCACCGGGGTGCTGCGCGGCGAGTTGGGATTCCATGGCTGTGTGTTTGCCGACGATCTGTCCATGGCCGGCGCGGCTGCTTTTGGGGGTGTGATTGAGCGGGCGGAGCTGGCATTTGCTGCAGGTTGCGACGTCCTCCCCATTTGCAACGATAGACAAGCGGTAAAGTCTGTGCTCGATCACTTTGGGCCGGATTCAGGCTCGCCGGCCTCGCAGGCCCGAGTGGTACGAATGAGGGCGCGTGGAGAGGCGCCGAGCAATCTTGGAGCAGACCGGCAGTGGCAGCAAACCGTCATGTCAATCGCAAGCCTTTCGGCTACGCCTCCGTTGGTGCTGACGGAGGGGAGTCATGACGGCATTTGATGCGGATTTGTACCGGCGCCTGGTCGAGAGCTCGCCCGAGGGCGTGGCCTTGATCGATGCGCAAGGTCCGGATCACCCCGTGGTTTATGTTAACCCCGCCTTCGAGGCGCTGACCGGCTATTCGGCAGCGGAGCTCAAAGGGCGAAACTTGCGCCTGCTGCAGGCGGACGATCGGGAGCAGGATGGGCGCCACCGGTTGCGCGATGCCCTGAGCCGCGGCGATACCTGCCGCGTGCTGCTGCGAAATTACCGCAAGGACGGCAGCTTGTTCTGGAACGAGATGACGGTCATGCCGCTGCGTCATCCGGACGGCTGCGTCACGCACTATGCCGGTCACCATCGCGATGCCGGCGAGCGCTTGCGCATCGATCTCAAAGCCGCCAAGGACAGCTTGAGCGGCGCGCATCAGCCGACCGCCATTGCGGTCCGCGACGACCGTTTGACCGGTCTGTATACCTTGCCGTACCTGGAAGAACTGCTGAAACGCGACTGGGCGGTGGCACACCGCGAGCAACGCAACATCGCGGTGTTCGCCGTCGACATCGACGCATTGGACCTGTACAACACGACCTTCGGACGTGCCGCGGGCGATTCGGCCATTCGGCGCGTCGCGCATGTGGTGTCGGGATGCCTGCGCCGCTCGAGCGACGTCACTGCCCGCATCGACGGCGGCAGCCTGATCGCATTCGCGCCGGGGCTCTCGACCGAGCAGGCCCTGCGCGTGGGGCAGCTCATGGCCGAAAGGGTGCGCGAACTGCGTATCCATCATCCTCGCTCCGCGGTGCTGCGCTACATCAGCATCAGCGTGGGAGTGTGCGCAGCCACGCCCGGCGCCGATGAGAATCCGTCGGATCTCTTGCAGAGAGCTCAGCAGCAGCTGCAGTTCGCAAAAAAATCAGGCCGCAATCAGGCGGCCTGAATTTCCGCTAGGCTTTGGCTTCGGGCGCGCTGCTGATGCTGTCGCGAACGCGGCCATAGCTTCCGCCCCAGCGGTCGGTCATGGCGGCGCGGATATCCCATAGGGGCCCGAAGAAGCGGTTCTTTGCGCCGGCCTGCAGCAGGTCCACGGATCGTCCCTTGAGCGATGCCGCGCCCATGCCGATGGAGCGCTGAATCAACAGAATGTGGTACTGCCTGAATTTCTGAAACTGCTCATCGAAGTCGACCATCGCTTCGGCAATGGCGTAGACATCGTCGTGCGCGTAGTGCGAATCGTAGATCTGCTCGACCGTCAAGTTGCGGCTCTTCAGGTAAACCGCGTCGAATGTGCGCCAAATATTGGGAATTATCTTCAGCAAGACGCGGAACCCCGGCGATTCCTGGCCGCTGCCGTTGCCGAGCTGCAGACGGATTTCCTGATATTCCTTCGGCGACATGGTCTCGAGCAGCTCGAGCTGGTCGGTCATGAGCCGCACGGTGCGATTGCAGCGCTCGAACAGCGTCAGGATACGGAAGGCATTTTGCTGCTCCATATACTCATCGATATCGAGCAGCGTGTAGGCGATCAACTTCATCCATAGCTCTTCCACCTGATGCACGACTTGGAATTGCAGCTCGTCCTTGTTGCAGAATTTGTCGAACGGTTTCTGGCACGCCAGCAGATCGGCCGTGTTCAAATAGGTTTCGTAATCCAGATTCTTTCCGCCTGCCATGTCGGCATAGACTGATTCTCGGTTCATAGGGGTAATCACTCGCGTGCTAAACTGTTCATGAGCTCGAATATATCACCGCAAGCGAGGCAGCGATTGGACGCATCGGCAATCGCCAGCCGCGAGGCCGGCCTGCACAAAGACTTGAGCCGCCGGCAGCTCATCATGATTGGATTGGGCGGCGCCATCGGCACGGGTCTCTTCATGGGCAGCGGCCAAGCGATCGGCTATGCAGGCCCTGCTGTGATCTTGAGCTACGCGATCGCGGCGATTGCCGCGGCGGCGATCGTGCTCAGCCTGTCCGAGATGGCGGTGATGCACCCGACCGCCGGCTCCTTCGGCACCTACGCCGAGATCTACTTGAATCCCTGGGCGGGAATCATCACGCGCTACTCCTACTGGATGGCGCAAGTCATTGCGGTGGGCGCGGAGGCGGTGGCGGCCGGCTTGTATATGACGTTCTATTTTCCCGGCACGCCTGTTTGGATGTGGTCGCTGGGCTTCGCATTCGTATTGCTCTACTTCAATTCGCGCTCGGTCAACAACTTTGGGTCCATCGAGTATTGGTTTGCGCTGATCAAAGTGGTGGCGATCGTCATCTTCATCATCTTAGGGGTGGCGGCCATTTTCGGTTTATGGACCGAGCCGGTCGGATTTCACAATCTCACCGGCCTTCCGGGCGGCTTCGTGCCGAACGGCTTCGGCGGCGTCTGGATGGCGGTCATCTTGGGGGTTTTGTCGTTCAATGGCATCGAGGTCATCGCGGTGACTTCCGGCGAAGCCAAGGATCCGGTGCGAACCATTCCCGCCGCGTTGCGCAGCATGGCGTTGCGGCTGTTTCTGTTCTACGTACTCGCACTGACCATCGTCGTCACCTTTGTTCCCTGGACGGAAACCGGTGCAACCGTCGTGACGCAAAGCCCATTCGTACGCATCTTTGCGCACTCCGGCATCCGGCATGCCGCCGGCATCATGAATTTCGTCGTGTTGAGCGCCGCGCTGTCGAGCATGAACACCAATGTGTATTTGTGTTCGCGGATGTTGTTTTCCCTGTCGCGCGGCGGATTCGCGCCGAAGTTTCTCGGCCGGCTCGGCAAGAATGGCACGCCTATCGCCGCTATTTTGGTGTCGGGAACGTGCATCCTCGCGGCTGCGGGACTCTCCAAGCTCACGCCGAAGGCCTATGGTTATTTATTCGGCGTGGCATTGTTCGATGCCATGATCGTGTGGATCATCATTCTCTTGAGTCACCTGAGCTTCAGGCGGCGGCATAAAGCAGCGGATCTGCCGGTACGCACGCCCGGATTCCCGATCGTGCAACTCGTCGGTCTTGCCTTGCTGGTGGCGATATTGGTGACCATGGGACTGGATCGGGAGATTTGGTATATCTCCTGGGTCGTAGGGATTCCGTGGCTGGTCCTTTTATCGGTGGGCTACTTCATCACGCGCGCACGCATCGCGCGCAATGCCGTGGCGTCGGCCGCGCCATTGAAGGCGGGCACGGGCTCCTAGGGCACGTGTCCTTGCAGAATTGAGGCGAACACATCGGTGTCGATGTTTCCGCCGGAAATGACGGCGCAAACCTTGGACGATGAATACTGTCCGGCCAACGCCGCGGCAACGGACACGGCGCCGGCGCCTTCCGCAACGATGCGGTTGTTCTCCGCGAGCGATTTGATGGCTTGGGCCACCTGAGCGAGCGAAACCGTGATGACCTCGTCGATCATGGCACGCGCGAGCGGCCACATCTCCGGGAGGACTTGCCCGAAGCCGATGCCGCTGACGAAGCCCGCATCGTGAGCGGTCGGCGCCGGACGGCCCGCGGCGAATGCGGACTGCAGCGGGTGCGCGCCGGCAAGCTCGCAGGCGACGATCTTCACCTTGGGATTGAGCGCGCGCACCGCACAGCCGATGCCGCAGGCGAGTCCGCCGCCGCCGAAGGGGATGAGAATCGCTTCCACCTCGGGCCACTGCTCGAGGATTTCGATCCCAAGGGTGGCATCGCCCGCGAGCGAAGCGGGATCCCGCACGGCGTCGATGTAAACGCCGGCTTGATCCTCGAGCGTCCCGGTCTCGATGGCGCGCCACCAAGCCTGCTGGGAGCGGGTTTCGATGCGCGCGCCCAACCGCCGTAGTTTTTCGAGCTTCGCTTGCGGCGCGTTGGTCGGGACGACGGCAGTGGCGCCCACCCCTAAGCGGCGCGCCATCCAAGCGACGCCGAGCGCGCTGTTGCCGGAGCTGGTGGTGTAGAGCCCCGCGTTCAAGTCGGAAAGATTTCTCGACAGAACCGCATTGGCGATGGGGCGAATCTTGAACGAGCCGATGGGCTGCAGATTTTCCAGCTTGAGCTTTATGATTTTATCCCGCGGTGCGTCGCATCCGACCAGCGGAGTGATGAAGCTCAAATCCTTGATACGCTCGCGCGCCGCGTCGATTTGCGCGATCCCTACGGGTCTCACTTCGGCGAACACTTAAAAGTCCTCGCGGCGGATGCGCAGGCGGCGGCCTGGGCATGACGTACATAATTGCATGTTTATATGACTGTGCATATAATTCGGCGCCTGAATTTCTTGCGGACAGGAACACTTCGACATGGAACAAAACTTCGAGGCACTGCGCAAGGAATTTCCGGTTCTGCAGCGAAAGACCTATCTTAACAGCGGCTCCTATTGCGCACTCGCGAACGAGGTGAGAGCCGCGTTCAACGCCTACATGGAGGACCGGCTGCTGGTCGGCGCCAACTGGGACGTGTGGGTGATGAAGAACGAGTCGGTGCGGAACTTGACCGCGACGCTTTTGCGCGCCGCGCCCGATGAGATCGCCGTCACCGCTTCTGTTTCGGCCGGATTGAATGCGCTGGCCAGCGCGCTGCAGTTCACCGGACCGCGCAACAAGGTCGTGGTGAGCGACTTTGAATTTCCCACCAATGCGCAAATCTGGCACGCACAAGAGCCGCGCGGGGCGCGAGTGGTGCACGTGCCGCGTGCGGCGGACGGCTATATTCCGGCGGAGATGTTCGAAAAGGCGATCGACGAGGAAACGCAACTCGTCGCAATCACGCACGTCTGTTTTCGCAACGGCGCCAAGCTGGACATTCCCGGCATCGTGCGCATCGCCCGCGCCAAGGGCGCGAAGGTGCTGCTGGACTGCTATCAATCCGTGGGCTCGCTCGACATCGACGTCAAGGCGTTGGATATCGATTTTGCGGCCGGCGGCATGCTGAAGTACTTGCTGGGAACCGCGGGCATCGGTTTCCTGTATGCAAAGGATTCCTGCGTGCGCTCGCTGTTGCCCACCAACAGCGGCTGGTTCGCGCAGGCAAACATCACGGCGATGGACATCACCGCCAACCGCCCGGCGCCGAATGCGCGCCGGTTCGAGGCCGGCACACCGCCGGTGGCCAATTGCTACGCCGCCGAAGCAGGATTGAAGATGCTGTTGCGCATCGGCACCGAGGCAATCACCAAACGGAATTACGCGCTGACGCGGCGCTGTATGCAAAGACTCGGGGAAATCGGCTGGCCCAGCATCACCCCTCCGCAAGATGAGCGGCGCGGCGCCACCGTGGCGGTGCCCTCGCGCGACAGCGCAGGTTTGTCGGCGGAACTCATGAAGCACGACATAGTCACCTCCCACCGCGACGACAATGTCCGGGCCAGCTTCCATTTCTACAACAATGAAGACGATGTCGAATCCTTCATTGCCTCGATGCAAGAGCTGCGCGCCGCGTTCGGACCGCGCTAGCATGGAGATCCGGGTACTGCGCGGCTCCGAGGTGCGCCGGCTGCTGCCCATGGCCGAATGCATCGACCTGATGCAAACCACGATGATCGCGGTTTCCGAAGGAAGGGTGGTCTTGCCGCTGCGCTCGATATTGGTGATGCCGGGCGATCGCGGCATGATGGGCATGATGCCGGGATATCTTGCGGATCCGGAGTGTTTCGGCGTGAAGCTGGTCAGTCTGATGCCGCGCAACAAGCCGCCGCAGTATTCATCGCACTTAGGTTTGGTGCTGCTGTTCGAAGCGGAGCACGGCCGGCCCGTGGCGCTGCTCGACGCCGCGGAGATCACTGCCATTCGCACCGCCGCCGCCAGCGGACTGGCAACTCGGCTGCTGGCGCGCGGCGACGCGGGAGACCTCGCGCTGCTGGGCGCGGGCGAGCAGGCGCGCAGCCATTTGGAGGCGATGCTGTGCGTGCGCCCGCTGCGCCGCATTCGCGTTTGGGCGCGGGACGCAGTCAAGGCGAAAGCCTTTGCCGAGGCCGAAGGGGCTCGGCATCGGATCTCGATCGAGATTGCCGGCAGTGTCCGCGACGCTGTCGCGGACGCCGATATCATCTGCACCACGACCAAGGCGCGCGAACCGATTTTGCTGGCTGATTGGCTGAGGCCGGGCGTGCACCTCAACTTGGTGGGCTCGAGCATCGCCGCGGCGGCCGAGATCGATACGCCCACAGTCGTCAAGGCACGCTTCTTCGTCGATTGCCGCAACTCGGCCATCAATGAAGGCGGGGAGTATCTTCGCGCGTTGCGCGCGGGCGCGATCACGCCGGAGCACATCCTGGCGGAGATCGGCGAGGTCGCCAACGGTTCCAAGGAAGGGCGCCGCTCCGCGCTCGATACGACTCTGTATAAATCGCTGGGAATTGCGCCGCAGGATCTGGCCTCGGCGCACCATGTATTGCAGAAGGCGCGCGCTGCCGGCACCGGGCAGGTGATTGATTTCTGACCCGCTTACCTTGCCGGACAGCGCCCAAGTCGCGGCTGCCCGCGACAATATTCGCGGCATAGCGATCAGGACGCCGCTGCTTGCGCTGAATGCCGAAGTGCCCGGTGCCCGGATTTATCTTAAGCTCGAGAATCTTCAGCCGTGGGGCTCGTTCAAGCTTCGTCCGGCCGTCAATGCGCTCAAGACCATGGATCCGATCCGTCTTCGGCAGGGGGTCTTGAGCGCGAGCTCGGGTAACTTTGGGCAGGGACTCGCCTTTGCGGCGCGCCTGTTGGGCATACCGGCGACGTTGGCCGTGCCCGATGGTGCCTCTCAGACCAAACTGGATGCCCTGACCGAGCTCGGCGCCAAGGTGATTCGATTGCCTTTCGATGAATGGTGGTCGGTGCTCACGAGCCGCCACTGCCCCGGAGAACAGGGCACTTTCATACATCCGGTAGCGGAAACCGCCGTATTGGCCGGCAATGCGACCATCGGCGCGGAAATACTCGAGCAGCTGCCGGAGTGCGACACGGTGCTCGTGCCATTCGGCGGCGGCGGCCTGATCTGCGGCATCGGCTCGGTGATGCGCCGCCTCAAGCCTGCCGTGCGCATGGTTGTCGTGGAGTCGGAAGCGGCACAACCGGCCGGAGCGGCGCTCAAAAACGGCCGGCCGATACAGGTGCCGCATTTGCAGAGCTTCGTCGACGGCATGGGCAGCACGACGGTGCTCGAGGAAATGTGGCCGCTGCTGCGCCAGACTGCGGATGCGGCATCATGCGTATCTTTCGTGCAAATCGCCGCCGCCATTCGCTTGCTGGTCGGCCGGCATCGCATCATCGCCGAGGCGGCCGGCGCGGTGGCGCTGGCCGCCGCCATGGCCGGGCAGGCGGGGCAGGGCAACGTCGTCTGTATAATCTCCGGCGGCAATCTGGACGCCGCGAGACTGGCCGGCATCTTAAGCGGCCAGAGCCCATTTTAAGAACATGACGTCACGAAAAACCAAGGTTTCCGCAAGCGAGGCGAGCTCGACGCCTACGCCGAAGGATCGTCCGCTGTTCGATGATTTCCTGCCGCATCTGATCGCGCGGCTCGCCTATCAGCTCAACGCCGACTTGATGGAGAAGCTGCGGCGCGAAGGCATCAATGTGACGCGCTGGCGGATCTTGGCTGTTCTTTCGATGGCTGACGGGATCACCATCAAGGAGATCATCGATCGCGCGATGGTGCAGCAATCTGCCTTGAGCCGCGCGTTGATGCGCATGGAGAAAGAAAGCTATGTGCGCCGAATCTTGCGCCGCGACGATGCGCGCTGCGTCGAGGTCTACCTGACCGACAAGGGCCGGGCCTTGTTCAACTCCTTGAATGTCGTGGTGAGGCGCCGCGAACAGCGCCTCCTGGAGGGCTTTTCACCTCCACAGGCTGCCGCGGCGTTCGCGCTGATGCGCCGCTTGAGCCGAAACATGCGCAGCTAAAAATGACGCGTTCTGTGGATCGCGCGCAACGCTTGGCCGCCGCGCGCGACGGTTGGCCCGCATTTAATTGATATTTCATATGATAACTCATATTGTGGATCGCTCAATCACGGGAGAATCTGCGATGAATAAGACAATTGGACGGCGTTTGACCGCCGAGTCAGCGTTCGTAATCCGGCTTTTTGCCGCGAGCGCCGGCATTGCCGCCACGTTGGGCGCGCCGCTCGCGTCGCTGGCCCAGACGGTTGCCGCCGGCTCCACCGGTCTCGAGGAGATCGTCGTCACCGCCAACAAGCTCAACGCCCAGAAAGTCCTGGATATTCCGGTATCGATCCAAGCGATCAGCGGCGAGTCTTTGCAGAACCAGAGCGCGGCCGGGATCATGAGCATTGCAGGCCAGGTGCCCGGCCTCTCGATTCAAGACTTGGGCCCCGGCGACAAAAAATACGTGATCCGCGGCATCAACTCGACCGGCGATGCAACGACGGGTGTGTACTACGGCGAGGCGGTGATCAGCGGCTCGAATGCCGATGATGGCGGCGGCTTTGAATCCGACCTCAGATTGTACGACTTGAATCGCGTCGAAGTATTGCGCGGACCCCAGGGCACCTTGTACGGCGCCAGTTCCATGAGCGGTACGATCCGCTTCGTTCCCAATTCCCCGGACCTCACCACGCTTGGCGGCTATGTGACCATGGAAGGCTCGCAGACCTCGCACGCAAGCGGCAACTACAATATCAACGGCGAGGTCAACTTGCCGATCATTGATGGCGTGCTCGCTCTGCGCATGGTCGGATGGAAACTCTATGACAGCGGTTTCATCAATCAGACCCGGGTCGGCGCGGGCGTCACCGGCATCACCAACATCGGAACA
>DATATA010000043.1:0-5842 GCA_036263775.1 Steroidobacteraceae bacterium
GAAGCCGGTGTGATGCCGACCCAAACCGCGCTGGCCGAAATGGGCAAGTTTAACGAAGAGCTGGTGAAGGCCGGCGTGATGTTGGCCGGGGAAGGCCTGCGCTCCAGTTCTCAAGGCAAGCGCGTGCTGTTCTCGGGCCGCAATCGAAGCGTGACCGATGGGCCGTTTGCGGAGACCAAGGAATTGGTCGCGGGTTTCTGGCTTTGGCAGGTGAGATCGGTCGATGAAGCGCTGGAATGGGTCAAGCGCTGCCCGAATCCCATGCCGGGCGACTCGGAGATCGAGATTCGACCGCTGTTCGAAATGGAAGACTTCCAATGAAGGCACGCTAGGAATCGGTCATACTTTGCGCATCAACGGACGCTATCGAGGCTGCAATGAGTTACATGTTGTTGATCGTCGAACCCACCGGCCAACGTCGGACACGCACTGAATCGGAGGGCCGCGCGCTCTATGACCGCATGGTGAACTACAGTGAGACGCTAAAGGCACGTGGCTTGCTGACGATGAGCCAATCCTTGAAGGAAGATACCCGCGGCGCGCGCGTCAAGGTGCGCGCGGGATCAACCACGGTCATCGATGGCCCCTTCGCCGAAGCCAAAGAGATGATCGGCGGAATACTTCTGCTCACCTGCGAGACACGCGAGCAGGCCATTGCGATCGCGGCTGAGTGTCCCGTCGCGACATGGGCCACCATCGAGGTCCGTGAACTCGGGCCTTGCTTTGAGTAACGCTGGACCGCATCCGCATGGCTGAGTCCAACGTTCAAAAGACCGTCGAAGCGGTGTGGCGCATGGAATCCGCCAAGATCATTGCAAAGCTCTCCCGCATGTTGCGCGACGTCGGGCTTGCCGAGGAACTGGCCCAAGACGCGCTGGTGACGGCCCTCGAACAGTGGCCGGTGTCCGGCGTGCCGAACAACCCAGGAGCGTGGCTCATGACGACCGCCAAGAATCGCGCGCTTGATCAGCTGCGGAGATTCAAGCTCTTGCAGCGCAAGCACGAGACCATTGCATACGACGCCGAGTTGCTCGAGCCCAAGCCGCCGGCGCCGGATGAGGAATCCGAAGACATCGACGATGACTTGCTGCGCCTCATCTTCACCGCGTGTCACCCGGTGCTGTCGACCGAGGCGCGCGTGGCGTTGACATTACGCCTGCTGGGCGGCCTCAATACGGCTGAAATCGCGCGCGCCTTTCTCGTGCCGGAACCCACCATCGGACAGCGGATCGTGCGCGCCAAACGGGCCCTGGCCGAGGCAAAAGTACCCTTCGAATTGCCCCGCGCCGAAGAGCTTGCCGGCCGGGTCACGTCTGTGCTCGAGGTCATCTACCTGATCTTCAATGAAGGTTACGCCGCGACCGCCGGCGATGAATGGATGCGTCCGGCCCTGTGCGAAGAGGCGCTGCGATTGGGGCGGATTCTCGCTGAACTTGCACCGCGCGAGCCTGAAGTACACGGATTGATCGCGCTCATGGAAATTCAGGCTTCGCGCGCCGCTGCACGCACGGGCTCATCCGGCGAACCCATCCTGTTGCTCGATCAGGATCGCTCGCGCTGGGATCATCTGCTGATTCGTCGGGGACTTACCGCTTTGCAGCGCGCCGAAGCCCTGGGCGGCGCTCTCGGTCCATACGCACTGCAAGCCGCGGTCGCGGCCTGTCATGCACGGGCGCGCAGTGCCGGGGATACGGACTGGGTGCGCATCGTCGCGCTGTATGACGCGCTCGCCCAGCTTGCACCGTCACCGGTGGTCGAGCTCAATCGCGCTGTAGCGATCTCCATGGCGTTCGGTCCCGATGCGGCGCTGGAAATCGTGGACGAGCTGGTAGCCGATGCCAGGCTCAGTGCCTACCATCTGCTGCCCAGCGTGCGCGGCGATCTATTAGAGAAGCTCGGGCGCTTTGAAGAGGCACGCACTGAATTCACGCGGGCCGCGGCGCTGGCGCAAAACGCACGCGAACGCTCTTTGCTGTTGGGGCGAGCCGCAGCCTGCGGCGCGGCAGCCCACTGATTTCAAGCAAGAGCGTGATGCGGAAGCCATTGCCGGTGCTGTTGCGGCGCCGATAGAAAGGCGTAAATATTTGTTCGACTTCCGCCAAGGGCGTGCGCAGCTCGCGCGACGCATCGGCGAGCAGCGACAGTCTGAGCGCCGACTGTTAGCCGTCTTTGAAGCGCAGGTAAAGATTTGTAAAGCGCTTCCGTAAATTTGATTTCGGACGCGCTATGCTAGAACGCGGCAAGCGCGAGGGGGTCGTTCAATGCGTCGACACAGCTATTTTCTTATAGGGCTGACTTTGGGCTTTTCCGTACTTTTCGGCAGTATTGCGCGGGCTGACGGCAATCCGCCCGCCGCGAGCGCGAAGCAGCTCATGATCAAAGATCTTGCGGGTCTAGCCGGCAAAGAGGTGCTCATGTCAACGGTGACTTACCCGCCCGGAGGTGCCTCGCCGCCGCACCGTCACGACGCCCAAGTGTTTGTATACGTTCTCGAGGGAGAATTGATCATGCAAGTGCAGGGCGGTCCCAAGGTGACGCTCAAACCCGGAGAGACTTTCTACGAGAGCCCGACCGACATGCACGCCGTGTCGGCCAATGCCAGTCAGACACGGCCCGCCACCTTCTTGGTCTTCATCATCAAGGACAAGGGCGCTCCGACCACGCGCGCCGCGACACCGTAGTGGATCAATTGAAAGTTGCGGGCTGCCTAGCTTGGATGTGCTGCCTGATCGCCGCGTCGGCGCAGGCGGACGACAGCGGCGAGGTGCGCGCAAAGAGCGCAGCACTGGCGATCCTAGGCGCGGCCGCGCCGCGCACGACGCTCAAAACCATTGATGGCGAGTCTATCGATCTGGGCAGCCTTTACGGCAAGAAGGCGGTTTACCTGAAATTTTGGGCCACGTGGTGCGTGCCTTGCCGCCAGCAGATGCCGCATTTCGAGCATGCCTATGAAACAGCGGGTCCGGATTTGGCCGTCATTGCCATCGATGTAGGATTCAATGAGTCCCTCGAGGCGATCCAGGACTATCGGAAGAAGCTCGGCATCAAAATGCCCATCGTGATGGATGACGGACACTTGGGCACCGCGCTCCATGTGCGCGTGACGCCGACACATATTGTAATCGGCCGCGATGGCCGAATTCTGTATGTGGGGCACTTGGCGGACGAGCACTTGGACGCCGCCTTGCAGGAGGCCCGCGGTTTGACGGTGAAATCTGCGCGCGCGGCCGCGCCCGCCGCGCAGCTGGCAATTCGTGACTCACCCGCCGTCGAAATCGGCGCTCAGCTGCCTGCGCAGTCGCTGCGCACCATCGATGGAAGGCATTTTCTATTGCGGGGAACCGGTTCCGCCCGGCCGATCACCGCGCTCGTATTTTTGTCGCCGTGGTGCGAGTCCTATCTGGCCACCTCGCGGCCGAGTGTTGCGGAAAATTGCCGCAATATGAGATCGCAAGTGAGCGAGTTGGCCGCAGACCCACGCGTGAGATGGCTCGGCGTGGCATCAGGTCTGTGGGCCGATACCAATGATCTACGGAAATATCGTCAGCAGTACAATCTCACCATTCCGCTGACCTTGGATGCGTCGGGAGCCGTATTCAGAGAGTTTCGCGTCAACGACGTGCCCACGGTGCTGGTTGCCGACGATCACGGCAAATTGCTGCAGCGAATCGAAGCGGACGCAGCGGCCAATCCCAAGGCACTGCGCGACGCGCTCGGCGTTTTGCAGCACCAATCGCGCTAGGCTTCGCCAAGCATAGCCGGCAATCGACGCCTTGCCGGCTCCAGCGCGCTTTCGTAGGCGTAGGCCAGTTGCAGGCAACTCAATTCCTGCCGATTCGGTGCAATGATCTGAATGCCCATCGGCAGGCCGCGATCGTCGAAACCCGCCGGCGCTGCGAGGGCAGGGCAGCCTGACATCGTGACCAGCAGCGCCGCCTTCATCCATTCGTGGTAGGTCTGCATTTTCTGCCCGGCGATTTCCTGCGGCCAATGCTGCTCGACATCGAATGGAAAAACTTGCGCAGTGGGGAGCACGAAGAAATCATGGCGCTCGAAGAAGCGACGCATAGTTTGCGTCCAGTCAGTGCGCAGGACGGACGCGGCCGTGATGTCCTGAGCCGACTGGCGCAAGCCCGTTTCAATCTCGAACACCGCCTCCGGCTTGAGCAAAGCGCGCGTGGCTGGATTGCGATAATACGCCAGTATCGAGGCACCTTGCTGCCAACCACGAAGCCGAACGGTCGCTCGCCACAGCGCATCAAAATCGAAATCCGGTGCCGCCTCTTCGACGATGCAACCAAGCGATTCGAACGTCCGCATTGCTGCGTTGCAGACCTCGAGTACACCGGGTTCGCAGGGCGTATGACCGTTGAAGTCCGCACCCCATGCCACGCGCGTGCCTTTGAAGGGCCTTTCCAACCGCTGCAGAAATACCGAGCCATCGCCCTCCAGCGACAAGGGTACGCGTGGGTCGAAACCCGCCTGCACGGACAGCAGCATGGCAAGATCGGCAACATTCCTCGCCATGGGTCCCGAGACGCCCATGGACGGCAGCCAGGCGTCATGCGCATCATTCGGAACGCGGCCGATGCTCGTGCGAAAACCGAAGACGCCATTCCAGCCGGCGGGATTGCGCAGGCTGCCGCCGTAGTCGGATCCGTCTGCGACGGGGAGCATGCGCAGCGCCAGCGATACCGCCGCCCCACCGCTGCTTCCGCCGGCCGACCAGGTCCTGCCGTAGGCATTGCGCGTGGCGCCATAAACGGGGTTGTAGGTATGGGAGCCTAAGCCGAATTCGGACGTATTCGTCTTGCCGATGAACAGCGCTCCGGCAGCGCGCAGGCGCTGAACCATCAGCCCGTCAGCCGCAGGAACAAAGTTCCTCATGATCGGCGACCCCAGTGTCATGCGGATGCCCTTCACGGCCTGCAGATCCTTGACGGCGTGCGGAAGTCCGTGCAGCGGCCCCATGGATTCGCCTCGCGCCAGTTGCGCGTCGCGCTCGCGCGCCAAATCAATCAGATTTTCTCGGTCTTGCAAGGCGACAATGGCGTTTACCTTGGAATTGACGCGGCCGATGTGATCCAAGTACGCGTTCATCACCTCGACGCATGACACCTTGCGCGAATGGATCGCCTTGCTCAAGGCTTTGGCATCCATCAAAACGATGTCGCTCACGGCAGAAGTGTCGGGGTCTTATGGTAGCCAACGTGACGCAATTCGCTCGGCAGCTTCTCATAGGCCGCGGCGACTTCCGGTATCACCGTGTAGCATTCAACGAATTCGCGGGGAAAACGGCAGGGCTTGCCGGTATCAAGGTTCAAGCAGAAATACTCGATCTCCGCGTCGGCAACGCGTTTTCCGTCGGACAGGCGCAGGATCTCGAAGCGCCGCGTGCATCGCAGGCGGCCGTCGCACGCGACCAGCCAGGTGGCGAGCAACAGCGCATCGCCGAGCAGTGCGGCTTCCAAGTAGTCGATGCGGGTATGGCGGACGGCCATGCCGCGCCGGAGCGCGAGGCAGCTCGCCAGCGGCATTCCCAGCACGGCGGAATGTGTCCAGGCAATGTAGTCCAGCCATTGCAGATACACCGTGTTGTTGACGTGCGCGTACTCGTCGATCTCTTCGGGCACGACTTGGCGGGTGCTGGTAAAGGGCAGCGGCAACCGAAGCGGCGGGTGAATCAAGGCGCTCTCCGCGAATAACGAGCTGTTTATTCAGAAGATACTGCATCTGCGCCGGGCCGGTGGATTTTTCTTGCGCTGCAACGGCCGGCAGATCCCGTCCTCGAATGTCCCCAACCGACGACAGTCTCGAGATGTCTTACTCGAGGTTCAGACCT
>DATATA010000091.1:0-24582 GCA_036263775.1 Steroidobacteraceae bacterium
TGCCAGATACTCAATGGTGCATTCGTAAGTTTGCGACACTAGTTCTTCGGCTGCTAGCGCAACCGCGAGCATTGTCGAGGGCCGGCCTTGATCATTCCTCGCAGCGCGACTAGACGGATTTCGCGGCAAATATCTAGGTCATTTACGCGCTGACTGACAGCCACACGTCTACCGCTTTAAGTCGCTTTAGATGAACCTTAGTCCTCCCAGCGTTGCGGATCACTGAACACGATCCTAAAGACGCTGCCGTCACCGCCGCGAGAATCGTAGAGCAAAATAGCACGGTTGAGCTGACACAGTTCGCGGGCAATGAATAGCCCCAACCCCGTACCACCCTTGCGGCCGGTGAAGAACGGTTCGAATATGCGGTCCACCGACGTTGGCTCGATGCCCGGTCCGCTATTCGAGACCTCCAGGTAGGGTCGATTGCTCGGATTCAAACGGCCGAGCTGGATGTCGAAGCTGATGCCGTCGAGAGCCTCGCCGTACTTCATCGCGTTGTCGCACAAATTCCAAACCACTTGATGCAGATGACCGGGGTCGAACCTCACTTCCAAATCTTCCGTAGACTCGTGAACGCCAATCTGGGCTTCGCGGACTTGCATGGTTTCGCAGAATTCTTCCAGAAAATCCTCGAGCCAATCGCCGAGCAGCAGGCGTGTCGGCTTCGTGGCTTCGCGGCGCGACAGCTGCAACACATTGTTGATGATGGTGCTGACGCGCTCGGAGTTGCTTTGAATGATGTCGGTCAGCCTGCGCTCGTCGGCACCGATCTGCGGGCTTTCAGCCAAAAGCTGGCCGGCATGGCTCATAGCTCCGACGGGGTTGCGAATTTCATGAGCAATGCTCGCGGACAATCTACCGAGTGCGGCAAGTTTTCCTTGTTGCACGCGTTCGGCGAGGAGACTGGTGTCCTCTAGAAAGATCAGCGTCGGCCCAGGTTCTGCGCCAAGCGGCGCAAAATGCGGTTGAATCAGCCGCGCACCGTCGGCAGCGACAAAACTGGATGGCGAAGCTTCACCTTGGTCGCGCTGCCGCCACGTCGACAAGGAGTACAGCAGGCGAGGCGACACCTCGCCGACCAATGCGCCCGGGACCGCATGGTCGTCGCCGAGGATCCCGGCTGCGGATTCGTTGATGAGCCGGATCTTGTCCCCTGCGTCAACCACCAGAAGACTTTCGCGTAAATGCTGCACGATGTATTGGGAGAGCTCTGCTAGATTCGCGAGGTCGACATCCCGTTGCCGCACAAGCGCTTCGCTTTCACGCATACTCCCCGCGGCGAAGGAGGCGGCGCCGGCAGTTGCGAACAGTACGGCGCCCAGCAATCCGGCGGTGGCATACGAATTGATGTCGGTTGTGCCGCCGAGCTGCAGCCAAATCGTATCTACCAGGATCGCCAGGGCAGCAACGGCGGCCAGAAACAGGGCGCTGCGAGCCGGCAGCAAAAATGCCAATGCACCGACGGGAACCAAGAACAAGACGCCGAGACCGCTGGCAACGCCGCCGCAGGTATGCAACAGCAGAATCAGCGTCAACATGTCAACCGATGCCTGCAGGATGGTTTGCGCTTGCGCACTTGCCAGTCGCCGACGGACGAAGATCACGCTGACGAGACCAAAACAAAAATAAAATACCGTCGCGCCGAAGAAAACCTGCGATGAGTACACGGCGAAGCCGCGCGCCCCGCCCAAGGAGTAAAGACCCAACAGCACCAAGGGCACCAAAACCCGGTACAAATTGAGGACGGAGAGCACGCGCCACACCATGGCAGGGTCGCGCCCGGTATTGGGATCAACGCGTCGATCGAATAGGCGATTCAAGTGATGTGAAGCTCTCTTTGCGCTGCCCGCAAGCTTAATTCAGAATAGCGCGCCTTACGCGACGCGGTCGGCACTTAGGGACAATTGATGAATTTGCACGAGTATCAATCGAAGGAGTTGTTCGCCCAGTACGCCATCCCGATCCCGAGAGGCCAGGTTGCCGACTCGCCCGAGGCGGCCGAGGCTGCTGCCAAGGATCTTGGCGGGTCTTTGTGGGTCGTGAAAGCCCAGGTCCACGCCGGCGGCCGGGGCAAGGCGGGCGGCGTCAAGGTCGTCAAGGATTTGCAGGCGGTCCGAGCGGCTGCCAAGGCCATGCTCGGAACCACCTTGGTGACGCACCAGACCGGGGCCGAAGGCCTGCCCGTGCAGCAAGTGTACGTCGAGGTGGGTTCGAAGATCGCGCGCGAGATATACCTGAGCTTGGTGCTGAATCGCGATGCGGGTCGCCTGGCGTTCGTTGCTTCCGCGGCCGGCGGGATGGACATCGAAGACGTCGCTGAGCACTCGCCCGAAAAAATCATTCGCATCACCGTGAACCCGACGGCCGGCCTGCAGGACTTCCAGTGCCGCCAATTGGCGTTCGGTGCAGGGTTAAAAGGCGCGCAGATCGCGCAGTTCGGGAAAATTGCCCACGCGATCTACAAACTATATCTGGAGCGGGACGCCAGCTTGGTCGAGGTCAATCCGCTCATCGTCACGGCCGACGGCGATCTCTTGGCTTTGGATGCCAAGATCAACATCGAAGACAACGCGCTGTTTCGCCACCAGGATCTGGCCGCGTGGCGCGATGCCTCGCAAGAAGATCCCATGGAACGCAAGGCGGCCGAACACGACCTCAACTACGTCTCCCTCGACGGCAATATTGCCTGTATGGTGAATGGCGCGGGTCTCGCCATGGCGACCATGGATTTGATCCAGCTGCACGGCGGCAAGCCCGCCAATTTCTTGGATGTCGGCGGCGGTGCCACCAAGGAACGGGTCGCCGCAGCCTTCAAACTCATCCTCTCGAACCGGAACGTCACCGCGATTCTGATCAATATCTTCGGCGGCATCGTCCGCTGCGACATCATCGCCGAGGGCATCATCGCGGCGGTCAAGGAAGTCGGCGTCAGCATGCCCGTCATCGTCCGCCTGGAAGGCACGAACGCCCCGCTGGCGCGACAGCTGCTGGCCGGCAGCGGCCTTGCGATCACTCCGGCGAGCGACCTGACCGACGCGGCGGTGAAGGCGGTGCGCATGGCGGGAGTTGCGGCATGAGCATTCTCGTCAACAGACGGACGAAGGTGATCTGCCAGGGATTTACCGGCAAACAGGGCACCTTTCATTCTGAGCAATGCCTGGCTTACGGCACCCAGTTGGTGGGCGGCGTGACACCGGGGCGGGGCGGGGCGAGGCATCTGGGCTTGCCGGTGTTCGATACGGCGAGGGAGGCGATCGCGAAAACCGGCGCAACGGTGAGTATGATCTACGTGCCGGCCCCTTTTGCGGCGGACGCCATCCTCGAAGCCGCGGACGCGGGCGCGGAACTGATCGTGTGCATCACCGAAGGCATCCCGGTGAACGACATGGTGCGCGTCAAGGCGACGCTCGCCGGCTACAGGGCGCGCCTGATCGGTCCGAATTGCCCCGGCATCATCACGCCGGAGGAATGCAAGATCGGCATCATGCCGGGCTTCATCCACAAGAAGGGCAAGGTCGGGATTGTTTCCCGGTCCGGCACCCTCACATACGAAGCTGTGTTCCAAACCACGAACAACGGCTTGGGCCAAAGCACCTGTGTCGGCATCGGCGGGGATCCGGTGCGCGGCATGAACTTCATCGATGTCCTGGCCTTGTTCGAAGCGGATCCGCGGACCGAAGGCATCGTCATGGTGGGCGAGATCGGCGGCAGCGACGAAGAGGCGGCCGCCGCTTTCATCCGCAAACACGTTGCTAAGCCGGTGGTGGCGTACATTGCCGGCGTGGCGGCGCCTGCCGGCAAGCGCATGGGGCATGCCGGCGCGATCGTGGCGGGAGGCAAGGGCACGGCGGCCGCGAAGTTCGAGGCGTTGGAGGCGGCCGGCATCACCACGGTGCACTCGCCGGCGGACATGGGTGCCGCCATGGCCAAGCGGCTGAAGAAATCGCGTCGGCCGCCGGCGAAAAAGAAGCCGGCCAAACTCGCCGCGCGGCGCCGCGCTCGGCGCCCGAAATGAGGGCAGTCACTTGAGTGCGCAGCGGCAAGTCCGCTGTGTGATGGCGCAACTCAACCTCGTGGTCGGCGATGTCGACGGCAATACCTCGCGTATCGTCGCGGCCGCGAATGAGGCGCGGGATCGCTGCCGCGCCGACGTGGTCATGCTGCCGGAACTCGCCGTTTCGGGATATCCTCCGGAAGATCTGCTGTTTCACTCTGGGATGCGCCTGCAAGTCGCGCGTTCGCTGGACCGGCTCAAGCAAGAAGTGCGCGGCATCACCCTGATTGCGGGCTATCCCGAATACTCGGGCGCAACGATATTCAATTCGGCCATCGTGATCCGTGACGGCGCCGTGCTGGCCAATCACCGCAAGGCCTGCCTGCCCAACTATCGCGTATTCGACGAAAAGCGCTATTTCACGCCGGGCACCGCTCCGACCATCATCGAAATCCATGGTGTGAAGGCCGGCGTGCTGGTGTGCGAGGATGCTTGGGATTCGGACCCCGCGCGTCAGGCGCGAGAGGCGGGCGCGCAGGTGCTGCTGGTCATCAACGCCTCGCCCTACGAGGTTGACAAACAGACGCAGCGCGAGCGGCAGGTGGTGCGGGAACGCATCCGAGAAACGGGCATTCCGGTGGTGTTCTGCAATTTGATCGGCGGCCAGGACGAATTGGTGTTCGACGGCAATTCCTTCGTCATGGATGCGCAGGGCACCGTGACGCAGCGCGCACCGGCGTTTGCCGAGGGGCTCTATGTGGTGGATTTGGCCGTAGACGCGTCCGGTGAGGTCCTGCCCATCCCCGCCGACATCGTACCGCTGCAGGGCCAAGCGGAAAGCGTGTACGGCGCGCTGGTGCAAGGCACGCGCGACTATGTCACCAAGCACCGCTTTCCCGGCGTGGTGATGGGACTGTCGGGCGGGATTGATTCCGCGCTCACCTTGGTGATTGCGGTCGACGCGCTGGGTGCCGATCGGGTGCATTCCGTCGCCATGCCGTCGCGATTCACTTCGCAAATGAGCAAGCACGACGCCGCGCTGCAGGCCAGAAATTTGCACGTAAAACACAGCGAAATATCCATCGAAGCCATGTTCGAGGCGACGTTGGCTGCCTTGAAACAGGAGTTCGCGGGGCGGGCGCCCGATACGGCGGAGGAGAATATTCAATCGCGATGCCGCGGCGTGCTGCTCATGGGGATCTCGAACAAAACCGGCAAAATGCTGCTCACCACCGGCAACAAAAGCGAGATGGCGGTGGGCTATGCCACGCTATACGGCGATATGGCGGGCGGATTCGCACCCATCAAGGATTGCAGCAAGTTGCTGGTGTATCGCTTATCCCGCTGGCGAAACGCGCAGTCCGAGGTCATCCCCGCCAGCGTGATCGATCGGCCGCCCTCGGCCGAGCTGCGCTTCGATCAGAAAGACACCGATAGTCTGCCGCCGTACGAAATTCTCGATCCGATTCTCGAGGCGTTCATCGAGGAGGACCTGTCGGTCGGTCAGATTGCCGCGCGCGGTTTCGATCGGGCCACGGTGGGACGCATCCTCGATTTGGTGAAGCGCAATGAATACAAGCGCCGCCAGGCCCCGCCGGGAGTTCGCGTGAGCGGCCGGGCATTCGGCCGCGATTGGCGCTATCCGATCACCAGCGGCTACAAGTCGCACTAGGGTCGGTATCAGCCTGCCACTCCGGTCAACCTATAAGATGCGTTGATACCAGTGCTTTTTTCGTTCGAGTTCCCGGTCTGAGCCGGGATAGTTGTCGGCGTACACCCGCTCGGCGTTCTTCGCCAGGTCGACCATGTTGAGATCGTAGTAGGCGTTCACGATGACCTTCATCGAGTCTTTCACCGCGGGCGCGCCGTCGTAGTTTTCCACGCAGTATTTGGCGCGATTGAGCGCACCGACATAGGCGCCGCGGCGCATGTAGTAAAGCGCCACGTGCAACTCGAAATCGGCCAACCGGTTGCGCAAGAAAATCATGCGCTGCTGCGCGTCGCCCACATATTGGCTGTGCGGATATTTCTCGATGAGCTGCTGGAAGGCATCGAATGATTTCTTCGCATTGACGGGCGGCCGCTGCGACAGGTCGACTTTAAAGCGCCGTTCCAACCAGTTCGATTGGCGTTCGAAGTAGACCAGGCCCTTCATGTAGTAGGCATAGTCCACCCGCGGGTTGGTGGGATTTTCGCGAATGAAGGTATCGGCCGCGTCGACCGCCGGGTCGACTTGGTGGCTCCTGTAGTACGCGAAAATCAGGTCGAGCTGCGCCTGGCGGGCCGGTTCGCTGAAGGGAAACCGTGATTGCAGGGCTTCGAGCTGCTTGACCGCTTCGGCGAAGTTGGAATTTCGTATGGCCTTTTGCGCCTTGGAGTAGATCTGCTCGGGGCCGGACTTGGCATCCTGGGCGCGGTGGCTGCGGCAGCCGGTGGCCAGCATCAACAGGCCGAGACTCAAGAGCAGAACTCGGGTCGGTTGGACAAGATCACGCAGTCTCACAGGCGATTCCTTACAATGGGGTCCCGCTGGGGGATCTAAAAGCGCGGCAGTATACCCGATGCCCCGACGGTAGCTTCGAGTGCCCTTATGACCGCAGAGTTCCAAGTGATCGACCTCGAGATACCGCCGGAATTGGCCGGTCAGCGCCTGGATAGCGCGCTCGCGCGCCTCTTGCCGCAGCATTCGCGCACTCGGATCAAGGGCTGGATCGAGCAGGGCGCGGTGTCGGTGGGCCGGCAGCGTCCCAAGCCGCGGGACCCCGTGGAAGCGGGGGCTCGTGTCCGGGTGCAGGTCACGCGCGAAGAGCCTGAGCGCACCATACAGCCCGAGGCGATTGAACTACGGCTGGCTCACCAAGACGCGGATGTGCTGGTCATCGACAAACCGGCCGGGCTGGTGGTCCACCCCGGCGCGGGAAATCCGAGCCATACGCTGCAAAACGCCCTATTGGGGCTCGATCCGTCGCTGGCCATGCTGCCGCGCGCGGGCCTCATTCATCGACTCGACAAGGACACCAGCGGCTTGCTGGTGGTGGCCCGGAGCGCCGAGGCTCAGACGGCGCTGTCGCGGCAACTGATGGCGCGCACCATATCGCGCAATTACCTCGCGGTGTGCGTGGGCGTTATGACGGCAGGCGGCACCATCGACGCGCCCATCGCACGCAATCGCAGCGACCGGCTGCGTATGGCGGTGCGCGAGAGCGGGCGGCCGGCGGTGACGCATTACCGCGTGATCGAGCGGTTCAGGGCGCATTCCTACCTGTCGGTGCAGCTCGAGACCGGCCGAACTCACCAGATCAGGCTGCACTTGTCGTACTTGAAGTACCCCATCGTCGGGGATCCGGTGTATGGCGGGCGATTCGCCCAGCCGCGCGGCGCGAGTCCGGCGCTGGTGGATACGCTGCGCACCTTCAAGCGACAGGCGCTGCACGCCGCGCAACTTGCGTTCGACCATCCGCGCACCGGCAAACGAATTGGGTTTGTCAGTGAGGTGCCGGATGATTTCGGGAAACTGCTCAGCGCACTGCGCGAGGACGCGCGCGCGGCGGCAGATCTCGAGCGGGTGCGATGAGGGTTCCGTGGTTCGAGGCGGTCTGGCCGGCGCCGCGCGGCGTGCACGTGTTGTCGACGCTGCGCGGCGGCTTCGGTGCCGGCGCCAGTCAGGCGCCGTACGCACATCTCAATCTGGGCGCCCACGTCGGCGATGACCCGGCCGCGGTGGCCGAGAATCGGCGCCGCCTGCGGGCCCTGGCCAAGCTGCCGTCCGAGCCTGCGTGGCTGTCCCAGGTGCATGGAACCACGGTCGCGGATCTCGATGCGGAACCGCTCACGGGTCCTGCAGATGCAGTGATCGTGCGCCGCGCCGGCAAGGTATGCGCCATTCTCACGGCTGATTGCTTGCCGGTGGTTTTCGCCGCGGATACCGGAGAGGCCGTGGCGGCCGCGCACGCGGGCTGGCGTGGCCTGGCGGCGGGCGTGCTCGAGGCCACGGTTCGCGCTTTTGGCGTGCCCCCTGCGCGCCTCATGGCGTGGTTGGGACCCGCCATCGGACCTCTGCACTTCGAAGTGGGCGCAGAGGTGCGGGATGCCTTCTTGCAGAGCGACCCCGAGGCCGGCGGCGCCTTCGTGCCGAACCCCCGGGGCCGATTCATGGCGGATTTGGGCGCGCTCGCGGTTCGCCGGCTGGAAAAGCTCGGGGTGACCCGCATCTATGGAGGCGGCGAATGTACCTATGCTCAGCGGGAGCGCTATTTTTCGCACCGGCGCGACGGCATCACCGGGCGGCAAGCCACGCTGATCTGGCGGGAAGGATGAAAATGCCGTTGAATTCAGCACTTTCGGTCCCCATTTCCTGATTCATTCTGAGCGTTTTCTCGAGGGATAAGCTATGCGAATGGATAAGTTGACGACCAAGTTCCAGCAGGCACTGGCGGATGCCCAGTCCTTGGCTGTGGGTCGCGACAATCAGTACATCGAGCCGGTGCACCTGATGGCGGCTTTGCTCGAACAACAGGGCGGCACGGCGCGGCCGCTGCTGGAAAAAGCCGGCGCTCAAGTGCCGAAGCTGCGCTCAGGGTTGGCCGGGGCGCTCGATCGCGTCGCCAAAGTTGACGGAACCGGCGGCGAGGTACTGCTCGGCAACGACCTCAACAAGCTTTTGAACGTCACGGACAAGCTGGCGCAGCAACGCGGCGATCAATTCATTTCCAGCGAACTGTTCGTGCTCGCCGCCTGCGACGATCGCGGCGAACTGGGCCGGCTGCTCAAGGCAAACGGCGCGACGCGCGCCAACCTGGAGAAGGCCATCGAGGAAGTGCGCGGCGGCGCCAAAGTCGAGGATGCGGGCGCCGAGGAGAATCGCCAGGCGCTCGAAAAGTACAGCATCGATCTGACCGAACGTGCGGCGTCGGGCAAGCTCGACCCGGTGATCGGACGCGATGACGAAATTCGCCGCACCATCCAGGTTCTGCAACGGCGCACCAAGAATAATCCGGTGCTGATCGGCGAGCCCGGGGTCGGCAAGACCGCCATCGTCGAAGGCTTGGCGCAACGCATCGTCAACGATGAGGTGCCGGAGGGCTTGCGCAACAAACGCATTCTGGCGCTCGACCTGGGCGCCCTGATCGCGGGCGCGAAATTCCGCGGCGAATTCGAAGAGCGGTTGAAAGCGGTTCTCAATGATCTGGCAAAACAAGAGGGCCAGGTCATTCTGTTCATCGATGAGCTGCACACCATGGTGGGTGCGGGCAAGGCCGAGGGTGCGATGGACGCGGGCAATATGCTCAAGCCCGCGCTGGCGCGCGGCGAGCTGCATTGCGTGGGCGCGACCACGCTCGATGAATATCGCAAGTACATCGAGAAAGACGCGGCGCTGGAGCGGCGCTTCCAAAAAGTCACGGTGGACGAGCCGTCGGTGGAGGACACCATTGCGATCCTGCGCGGGCTGAAGGAGCGTTACGAGGTGCACCACGGCGTCGAAATCACCGACCCCGCCATTGTCGCCGCCGCGACGCTGTCTCATCGCTATATCGCGGACCGGCAGCTGCCCGACAAGGCCATCGACTTGATCGATGAGGCGGGCGCCTTGATCCGCATGGAAATCGACTCCAAGCCCGAGGCGCTCGACAAATTGGATCGGCGCATCATTCAACTGAAGATCGAACGCGAGGCGCTGAAGAAGGAAACCGACGAGGCTTCCCGCAAGCGCCTGAGCACGCTCAACGACACTCTCGGCGGCCTGGAGAAGGAATACTCCGATCTCGAGGAAGTGTGGAAGGCCGAGAAGGCGACGGTGCAAGGCGCCGCGCACATCAAGGAAGAGCTCGAGCGAGCGCGCCAAGATGTCGACACGGCAAGGCGCGCGCAGGATCTGGCGCGCATGTCGGAGCTGCAGTACGGCCGCATCCCGGCGCTGGAGCAGAAATTGGCGAAGGCGCTCGAGATCGAGCAGAAACCCAATCAGCTGGTGCGCAACTCGGTCACCGAAGCGGAAATCGCCGAGATCGTCTCGAAATGGACCGGCATTCCGGTGTCGCGGATGCTGGAAGGCGAGCGCGAAAAGCTGCTGCGCATGGAAGAAGTGCTGGGAAAACGTGTCGTGGGCCAGGAAGAAGCCGTCAAGGCCGTGGCGGACGCCATTCGGCGCACCCGGGCAGGATTGTCGGATCCCAATCGGCCCAGCGGCTCGTTCATGTTCTTAGGCCCCACGGGCGTGGGCAAAACCGAGCTGTGCAAGGCGCTGGCGGAATTCATGTTCGATACCGAAGATGCGTTGATCCGCATCGACATGTCGGAGTTCATGGAGAAGCACTCGGTGGCACGATTGATCGGCGCACCTCCCGGCTATGTGGGCTATGAAGAAGGCGGCTATTTGACCGAGGCGGTTCGGCGCCGCCCCTACTGCGTAATTCTGCTGGATGAAATCGAAAAGGCGCATCCGGATGTGTTCAATGTCCTGCTGCAAGTGCTGGACGATGGGCGCCTCACCGATGGCCAGGGACGCACGGTGGATTTTCGCAATTGCGTCGTGATCATGACCTCGAACTTAGGGTCTCAAGTCATCCAAGAGCTCGCGGGCGAGGCGAACTACGCCAAAATGAAAGAGGCGGTGATGCAGGTCGTGACCCAGCATTTCCGGCCTGAATTCATCAATCGCGTCGATGAGATCGTGGTATTTCACTCGTTGGGCCGCGAGCAGATTCGCTCCATTGTCGACATCCAGTTGGGGCGCTTACGACAGCGCCTTGCGGAGCGTGATATCACGCTGCGCTTGGATGATGACGCGCGCGACAAGATCGGCGAAGCCGGCTTCGATACCGTGTACGGCGCGAGGCCCTTGAAGCGTGCCATCCAGTCGCAGATCGAGAATCCGCTGGCGCAGCGCATTCTCAGCGGCGACTTTACCGCCGGCGACCGCGTGATCGGCAAGATCAAGCGCGACGCGTTGGTGTTCGAAAAGGAACGCCTGCACTAGCTTTGAGCGCTGCGAGGTTAGGGATCTTAAGTTCGTTATACTTCGCAGCGCTTCCCTTCAAGAGGAATTCCATGCCTTTCTACGAGTATCAGTGCAAAAACTGCGGCCACGAGTTGGAGGCCATGCAGAAGGTCAGCGACGCGCCCCTCAAGAAATGCCCGGATTGCGGCAAGTCGCAGCTCAAGCGGTTGATGTCGGCGCCGGTCTTCAGGCTCAAGGGCGGCGGCTGGTACGAGACAGATTTCAAGAACAAGGATGCTCAGCGCAATTTGGCGGATCGGCCGGAGGATACGCCCAAGGACAGCAAGGAAGCGGAACCTAAGCCGACGGACGAGAAGGGCAAGGACAGCAAGGACGCCAAGACCGAGACCAAGGCATCGGATGCAACTTCTGTAAAAGAATCGACCGGCGGCAAGGATACGGCGGCCGACCGATCCGCCCAAAAACAGTCCGGCCGCGGTGGTGGGAACGCGCCTCCAGGGAAAGGCTCATCGAAAGGCTCGCGCTCAAAAAAGAAATCGCTAAAGGTCAAACGGCGTCGCTAGGCGACGGTTTGCAGCTTGAAAGCCGCCCTTGGCTACGTTGGACGATCAGCTTTCCAGCCGATTTGAAGCTTGGGCTTGCCCGGGCGGGCCCTAAAGCCTTAGCATCCCGCGCTTCCCATTTGGTTGATTTTGCTTATGCGCACTCACTATTGCGGCCGGGTCGATGAGACTTTGGCCGGTAAGTCCGTCACCGTGGCCGGCTGGGCCCATCGTCGCCGCGACCATGGCGGCGTCATTTTCGTCGATTTGCGCGATCGCGAGGGGTTGCTGCAAGTTGTCTTCGACCCGGACAAGGCGGCGGTATTCGCCCTGGCTGAGCGCGTGCGCAACGAATTCGTGCTGAAGGTGACGGGTCTGGTGCGGGCGCGGCCGCCGGGCACCGCCAATCCCAACCTCAAATCCGGCCACATCGAAGTGCTGTGCCAGGACTTGGAGATCCTCAACCGCTCGGAACCTTTGCCCTTTCAGCTGGACGAGAGCGTGAGCGAGGAAGTGCGGCTGCGTTTCCGCTATTTGGATCTGCGGCGCGAGGAAATGCGCGAGCGCTTGTTGCTGCGCCACCGGATCACCCGCGCGATGCGCCGCCATCTGGACGATGCCGGATTCGTGGACATCGAGACGCCGATGCTGTCGAAGGCCACGCCCGAGGGTGCGCGCGATTATCTGGTGCCGAGCCGGACGCATGCGGGGAAATTCTTTGCGCTGCCGCAGTCGCCGCAAATCTACAAGCAATTGCTGATGATTTCCGGCTTCGACCGCTACTACCAGATCGTGCGCTGCTTTCGCGACGAAGACCTGCGCGCCGACCGGCAGCCGGAGTTCACACAGCTGGATATCGAGACCTCGTTTCTGGATCAAGCGCAGATCCAGGAAATCATGGAAGGCTTGGTGCATGAGCTGTTCAAACAGGTGCTGGGCGCCGAGCTGCCCAGTCCCATGCCGCGGATGAGCTATGCCGAGGCCATGCGCCGCTATGGCTCGGATAAGCCGGACCTGCGCGTGCCGCTGGAATTGGTGGATGTCGCGGACCTCGTCAAGGGCTGCGACTTCAAGGTGTTCGCGGGACCTGCCGCCGATCCTCGCGGCAGGGTAACTGCGCTGTGCGTGCCACAGGGCGGAAAGCTGTCGCGCAAAGAGATCGACGACTATACGGCGTTCGTCGCGCGCTACGGTGCGAAGGGCCTCGCCTACGTCAAGGTCAACGAGCTTGCGAAGGGGCGCGATGGGTTGCAGTCGCCGATCTTGAAATTCTTGGGCGACGCGGCCATTGCCGGAATTCTCGAGCGGACGGGCGCGAAGGACGGCGATTTGATTTTCTTCGGCGCCGATTCCGCCAAAGTCGTGAGCGATGCACTCGGCGCGCTGCGCCTCAAAGTAGGCCAGGACCTCAAAATGGTGGCCGCGGGCTGGCGGCCGCTGTGGGTCGTGGATTTCCCGATGTTCGAATGGGATGCGGAGGCAAAGCGCTGGCAGGCCATGCATCATCCTTTCACCAGTCCGGCCAACTTGGACGCCGCGGTGCTTTCGGCGAACCCGGGCGAAGCGACCGCCAAGGCCTACGACATGGTCTTGAACGGCTCGGAAATCGGCGGCGGTTCCGTGAGAATCCACAATCAGGAACTACAGTCCGCGGTATTCGACTTGTTGGGCATTTCGGCCGACGAAGCGCGCCTGAAATTCGGATTCCTGCTCGACGCGCTCAAGTTCGGTGCCCCACCGCACGGCGGCATCGCCTTCGGCCTCGACCGCTTGGCGATGCTGATGGCCGGCGCCGACAGCATCCGCGATGTGATCGCTTTTCCGAAGACGCAGACGGCGGCGGATCTGCTCATGGATGCCCCCACCGAGGTGAGCGAGGCGCAGCTGCGAGAGCTGCATATTCGCGTGCGCACCCCTCCCAAGATCGAGTAATTCTTGCAGTCTTTTCGCCGACCCGAATCCGTCTTGATCGTGATCTATACCGACAACGGAGAGTTCCTGTTGCTCGAGCGGCGCCGGCCGCCGGCATACTGGCAGTCCGTAACGGGCAGTCTTGAATGGGGCGAGGCGGCGGATGCCGCGGCGAGACGCGAGGTGGTCGAGGAAACCGGCATCGCCCACGGCGTCCTGGTCAATCTGCAATGGACTCAGGTGTACGAAATTTTGCCGGCCTTCGGCAAGCGCTATGCACCCGGCATCACGCGCAATCTCGAACATGCGTTTTCGTTGCGCCTGCCGCGACCCGTGCCCGTGAGAATGAGCGATAGCGAGCATGTGCAGTATCGCTGGGTGCCGGCGCTCGAAGCACTCGAGACGGTGTCCTCGAGCACCAACCGCAACGTGATTGCCGAGCTGCGTTTCTAGGCTGGGTCCAGTGAGCACGGTGGTCGTGTATGTGCATGGACTTTGGCTCACCGGCATCGAAGGCAGCTTCTTGCGGAAACGCTTAGGGAGGGACCTGAATGCCGAGACACGCGCCTTTAGGTACCCTTCGGTCACCTCAAGCATCAACACCAATGCATTTGCGCTCGCCCGATATTTAAGCGAGCTGCATGCGGATACGCTGCACCTGGTCGGCCACAGCTTGGGTGGCTTGGTGCTTTTGAAGATGTTCGAGCAGGGTGCGGGTGCGCGGCTGCCGCCGGGACGTATGGTCTTCTTGGGTTCGCCGCTCAATGGCAGCCGCGCCGCGCAAAATCTGGCGCGCGTTCCTTTCGGCAGAATGCTCCTGGGGCGGGGCGTTCACGAAGAACTGCTGATCCCGCGCGAGCGCCGCTGGCAAGGGCAGCGCGAGCTCGGGGTGATCGCCGGCAATTTGAGCCTGGGGCTGGGAAGGCTGGTGGGTGCATTCGGCGCGCCCAGCGACGGTACGATTTTTGTCGAGGAAACGCGGCTCGCAGGTATCGCCCAACACTTGATTCTGCCCGTCAGCCACACGGGGCTCCCGCTCTCGAAGGCCGTCGCGCGGCAGATCGGCGTATTTTTGCGGTCCGGAAAATTCGAAGGCTAAGTGGTCTCGCCGCGGTCGAGATTTTTCAAACGAAACAGCACGTCCAAGGCGTCCCGCGGGCTTAAAGCATTGGGGTCTACCGCGCGCAGCGCTTGCAAGGCGGCTGATTCTTGAACCGGTGCGGGCGCCGGTGCGAACAGGGGCAATTCACCTTGGGGTGAGTTATGGCTTCGCAGCGCATCGCGCTCTCGCTCCAGCTCCGTCAGGTAGCGCCGCGCCTGGGTCGTCACGGACTTGGGGATTCCCGCCAGCGCGGCCACCTGCAATCCATAACTCTGGTTGGCGGGGCCCTCCTTGACGCTGTGCAGGAACACCAGCCGCTCGCCATGCTCGACGGCTTCGACATGCACGTTCGCAACCCCCGGCGCCTCGCTCGCAAGGCTGGTGAGTTCGAAGTAGTGCGTGGCGAACAGCGTGAAGGCGCGGATCTTGGCGGCGATGAACGCGGCACAGGCCCAGGCGAGCGACAGCCCGTCGAACGTGCTGGTGCCGCGGCCCACCTCATCCATGAGCACCAGGCTGCGGTCGGTGGCGTTGTGCAGAATATTGGCCGTTTCCGTCATTTCGAGCATGAAGGTCGAACGCCCGCCCGCCAGGTCATCGGAGGCGCCGATGCGGGTAAAGATGCGGTCCAAAGGTCCCAATACCGCGCGCCGCGCCGGCACGAAGCAGCCAATGTGCGCGAGAATCACGATGAGCGCCGTCTGGCGCATGTAGGTGCTCTTGCCGCCCATGTTGGGGCCGGTAATGATGAGCATGCGGCGCGCCTCATCGAGGCGCAGGTCGTTCGGAATGAAGGGCTCGCGACTCGCCCGTTCGACCACCGGATGGCGGCCGCCCTCAATCAGCAGCGTCGGCTGATCGACGAGTTCAGGCTGCGTGCACTGCAGCGCCGTGGCGCGTTCGGCGAAGCAGCCCAAGACATCGATTTGGGCGATCGCCGTGGTGCTCGCCTGCAGGGCAGGCAAATGTTCCGAGAGACGATCGAGCAGCGCCTCGTAGAGCATCCGCTCGCGAGCCTGCGCACGCTCGCGCGCCCCCAATACCTTGTCTTCGAAGGACTTCAATTCCGGCGTGATGAATCGTTCGGCGGATTTAACCGTCTGCCGGCGCAGGTACTCGGCCGGCACCTTGTCCGCTTGGCTGCGGTTCACTTCAATGAAAAAACCCTGCACGCGGTTGAAGCCCAACTTCAAACTAGAGAGACCGCTGCGTTCACGTTCGCGCTGTTCGAGATCGACCAGGAATTGCTCGGTATTGCTGCCGAGCCTGCGCAGCTCATCCAGCTCCGCATCATAGCCCCGGGCAATCACGCCGCCCTCGCGCAGGTAGTGCGGCGGCACCGCTTCGATTGCGCGGTGAAGCAGGGCGTGCTCCTCCTGATGGTCGCTGATGGCGCGCGTGAGTTCCTGAAGCAAGGCCGACGGCGCGCCGGCGAGCAGACGCCGCAGCGCAGGGACTGCGCCTAAGCCCGTGCGCAATCGCACGAGATCGCGAGGCCGCGCCGAGCGCAGCGCAATTCTGGCCAGAATTCTTTCCAGATCGCCGATTGCCGCAAGCGCCTCGCTTGTTTGCGCCGCCTGCGCTTGATCGATGAGGGTCGCGACCGCCTCATAGCGGGCGCGCAACGTCTCGCGATCCCGCAGCGGGCGATGCAGCCAGCGGCGCAGCAGCCGGCCGCCCATGGCGGTCGTGGTTCGGTCGAAGACTCCCGCCAGGGTCAGGTCGGGCGACCCTGAGATGCTCTCGTCGAGCTCGAGGTTGCGGCGCGTGGCAGGGTCCATGATGAGCGCGGCGTCTTTCTCCTCGGTGGTGATCGACAGCAGATGCGGCAGCGCGGATTTTTGCGTCTCGCGCACATACGCCAGCAATGCGCCGGCCGCCGCGATGGCCAGCGGCTTGTCCGCGCAACCGAAACCTGCCAGGTCGCGGGTGCGGAATTGCTCGGTGAGGCCGCGCGTAGCGGAATCGATCTCAAAATGCCAGGGCGCTCGGATCCGCCACGGGCGTTCTGCCGTTGCCGCGGAGCGGCCCAGCTCGGGCTGCGCGCCATCCGGCGCCAATATTTCCGCAGGACGCAACCGCTCGATCTCCGTTTCGAGCGCAGCGAGACTGTCGAGCTGCATGACGCTGAAACGTCCCGCCGACAGATCCAGCCACGCCAGGCCGTAACGGCCTTCCTGCCCGCAAACGCTGGCCAGCACATTGTCGCGCCGCTCTTCCAGCAGCGCCTCATCGGTGATGGTGCCGGGCGTGACGATACGGACCACTTCCCGATCCATAGGGCCCTTGGTCTTGCCCGGATCGCCGCGCTGCTCGCAGATGGCAACCGATTCGCCCTTGCGCACCAGTTTCGCAAGATAACCATCCAGCGTTACCACCGGCACCCCGGCCATGGGAATCGGCGCGCCTGCGGAGGCGCCGCGCTGAGTCAATGCAATGTCGAGGAGCTCGGCGGCGCGGCGCGCATCGTCGTAGAACATCTCGTAGAAATCACCCATTCGATAGAACAGCAGCACGTCGGGGTGCTCGGCCTTGATGCGCAGGTACTGCTGCATTAGTAAGCTGTGTTGAGGGGCCTTTTCGGGTTCAGGGATAGTCGTCACGATTCCACTCAAAGTATCTGTATTTAAAGGATTTAGACACTTTATTATGTCAAAACCATCGGAAAATTACGTTCTTCGGTTTACCTGGGGGTAAGAATTTCCGCCCCCGCGAAAGCGCGATGGCAAGACCCTGCAAGTCTGGATTGCCCGCTACAAGGATGGGGATAAGCACACCAAAAAAGGGCTGGGAACACGCTGAACTGGATGCCGTTGAGCGGCCGCTCGAAGTATGGGGCTAAGCTAGGCGTCTTCTATTGCCGTCAGAAACCGGTGCAACAGGTCATTTTCGATGCATAGATCGGCCGGCTCCAGCTTCGAATGACGCCGCTCGTGGATCAAACGAAATACCTCTTCGATCGCCCGGGCCGTGCGCGGCGTGTCGAAGAGCGGCGCGCTCTGGCGCGCTCCATCCAATCGCGCCTTGAGCAATGCCAGTCGATTTTTATCGGTGGCGATCTCGACCGCCAACGCTTCATATTGTTGCTCGGTCTCCGCAGCCAGCTCTGGCATGTCCACTGCGCTCAACAAACTCGCAGCTACGCGAGAAGCGAAGGATTGGCCGGTACGCGTAATTATCGGCAGCCCGGTGCAGAGCGCATCACTGGCGGTGGAGTGCGCGCCGTAGGGGAAAGTGTCCAAAAAAAGGTCCGCCGCGCGATGCCGCGCCAAGTGCTGAAGCAACGGCATCGGCCCGGCGAAAATCAGCCGTGACGCACTGACGCCGCGATGTTCCGCCTCTCGACGCAGGTTGGCGATGGCGGGCGGTCGTTCTGCCTTGAGCCACAGCACACTGCCTTCCACTCGCCGCAAAATCCGCATCCACGAATCGAATGTGGCGGGGGTAATCTTGTAGACGTTATTGAAGCAGCAAAAGACAAATCCGCGCTCCGGCAGCTGCAATTGAGATCGGCTCAACACCTCCTCGGCGACGCGGCGGCTTCGATCGCTGAGTAGATAGCTGTGCGGCAGATACACGACGCGCTCGGCGTATTGCGGCCGGGTGGCGCGGGTTATCAAGACGCGATCGGCAATAATATAGTCCATATAAGGCGCGCCGAGCGTCCCAGGATATCCGAGATAATTCACTTGGAGGGGCGCTGCGCGGTGCGCGAAGATGCCGATGCGGTTGCCTTGAGAGTAGCCTTGAAGGTCGACGGCAATGTCTATGCCGAGCTCTCTCGACATCACGGCCACTTCGCGGTCCGAACTCATTCGCACATCGATGAATCGATCGAACGACTTTTGCAGCCGTTGTCGCATCGGATCCTGCCGATCCCCGCTGAAGGAAAAAGCGGTTACTTCGAACCTGCGCCTGTCATGCAGTTCGAAGAATTCGGCCATCGCGTGGGCCACCGCGTGATTCCGAAAATCGCCGGAGTAGTAGCCAATGCGGATAGGCGGCGCTCTTGTCCGCATTGTGATTGGCGGCAGCGCACGGCTGACGTAATCGCGGGTGTCGCCCGATATCGAGGCAAGCTGACGGTGTAGCGTCAAGTCGTCGCTCAACGCGAGTGCGACGAAGGGCTGACAGAGACGTTTGCCGAATGCGGCCTGATCGCGCAGGTTCTCGACCGCGGCATCCATGCCGCCCCAATCGCATAACAGCATTTTGCAGTACAGGCGCATGCCGAAGGCCCAGCGGGGTTCGGGATCGAGGCTGAGCACGCGTTCGAACGCCGCCAAAGCCTCCAGCGGACGCCCGATGGCGAGCAAAATGTTACCGCTATTGTAGTGGGCATTGGCGAGGCGCGGCGCCAATTGCAGTGCACGCTCGAAGCTGCCAAGCGCTTCCTCAGACCGGCCCAATTCCAATAGGGCATTGCCTTTATTGTTGTGGCCTTCCGCAAAGTCCTCCTTGATCTGCAAGGCACGAACGTAGCTCTGCAGCGCCTGATCGAAGCGACGCAGATCGTAGTACGAATTCCCCAGGTTGTACTGCGCTTCCAAATAATTCGGCCGCAGTTTCAGAGCTTGTTCGAAGCTGCGCACCGCCTCATCGAAGCGCCCGAGTTGATGCAGCAACACGCCGCAGTTGTAGCGCGCTTCGACAAAATCGCCTCGATAACGCAATGCCAGTTCGTAACTCAGCAGCGCATCCTCCACACGCCCTAACGCCAGCAACGCGCCGCCGCGATTGTTGTAGGCCTCCGGATACGCAGCCTGAATGCGGACAGCCCGGTCATAGCATTCCACCGCCTCGCGGTACTGCTGCAAATCGCGCAGCACATTGCCATAACTATCGTGCGCCCGCGCGTCATCGGGTGCGGCCGCAACGGCGCGGCGCAGAAGCTGCGCGGCCTCCCGCGATTGTTGCGTCTGAGCCTTGATGATTCCCAACAGATACAGGGCTTCGAAGTTGTCCGCGCGGAATTCGAGTATCGCAGCGCAAATCTCCGCTGCCTTACTCCAATCCCCGGCCGTGTAGGCGTCTGATGCGGCGCGAAGTCTAAGCTGATCGTTCATGAAATTCGAAGCTCAGACCTGAGCGCATCGTCAGCCGCGAAGTCAAGCGGTCGCCAAAAATCGCAGCCGGGGTCGCGATCGCCGGTGCCCTTGGCGCGCACCCGCCTTCCTTCCGCCGTGAGTCCAAGGAATCGCAGATCAAAGAAGCCGGTGCGCTGCGCGTCGGGTGTAGGGCCCTCGCCATACCTCCCATCCGACAGCTGGCTGGTACGATGGACGATGCGGAGTATCACGGGATAAATCGAGGACGCGGCCGGTGCGACCGTTACCGTCAGTGGCGATCAGGGGCGAATTTCATATCTCGAAAATATCAGTTATTTCGGCATTAATCGATTCCATGCGATCGGTGGAGTTGCCTTTGACTCTCAGGCCTGACGGCAGCAAACCAAACCAGTAAACTCACTGCCATGACAACCAGCGACGCGGCATTGAAGCGTCTCGCGGCGCGAGTCGGGCGGCGCTTGCTCCGCGAGCAGCGTCAGGCGGCGACCGCCGAGTCCTGTACCGGCGGATGGATTGCGAAAGCCTTGACGGACGTCGCCGGCAGCTCGTCGTGGTTCCTGGAGGGATTCATTACGTACGGTAACGAATCCAAAGTTAGGCGACTAGGCCTGAAGCGTGCCGTGTTGGCGAAGTATGGTTCTGTCAGCGAAGCGACGGTTCGAGCCATGGCTGCGGGCGCACTGCGGCGCGCCCGCGCGCAGGTCGCGGTCGCCGTAACCGGCATCGCCGGGCCCGGCGGTGCCGTTCCCGGCAAGCCCGTGGGAACCGTTTGGCTGGGATGGGCCACGCGTCGCGGTGGAGCAGTGCGGGTCGCCACGGAGCTGCGGCGTTTCCGCGGCAACCGCGAGTCAGTGCGGCGCAAGACCGTCCGCGCCGCGCTGCAAGGACTGCTGACACGTTGATGCGCCGGGTGTGGATTCGAGGCATATCGTGCGACTATTTTTTGCGCTCTGGCCCGACGAGGACATCAGGCGACAGCTGGCCGATATTGCCGGCCGGCTGAAGCTCGCGGGCCGCGGCCGCCTGGTAGACCCCTGCAACTATCATTTGACCGTGGCCTTCATCGGCGAGGTCCCCGATGCCGAGCTCGCGGCGATGCGCCGGATTGGCCGCTCGATGCGCGCGCCTGGTTTCAATGTGCGCGGCGCGTCGGCCGAGTTTTGGGCCAGGTCGCAGGTTGTGGTCGCTGCTGCGCACGAAATCCCGCCGCCATTGCTCGAGCTTTGGAGGCGCCTACACGATGCGATTGGATTGTCCCGATCGCCATTTCGTGCGCATGTCACGCTTGCGAGAAAGATTACGCAAGCCCCTGTGTTGCCAGCAATGTCCCAAATATCTTGGCGCGCTGCGAGCTTCAGTTTGATTCGGTCCGATACCGGCGGGACTGAGTCCGCATATACAGTAGTCGACACCTGGCCACTACTGTATGAAAGCTAAATTCGTTTAGAAATCTCTGCGAATTCACTGCATATGAGGTGAGCGGCGCGCGCTGAATATGAAATAATAGCGCCACACTTTGTTGAGGAATATCCATGGAAGAGAATCGCAAAAAAGCCCTCGCTGCCGCCTTGAGCCAGATCGAAAAACAATTTGGCAAGGGCTCGGTCATGCGCTTGGGCGATGCCGGCGCCACCTACGAGGTGGACTCGATCCCCACGGGCTCATTGGGTCTTGATATCGCACTCGGCGTGGGCGGCATTCCGCGTGGCCGCGTGATCGAAATCTTTGGACCGGAGTCCTCGGGCAAGACCACCCTGACGCTCGCCATCATCGCCTCCGCGCAGGCCAACGGCGGGACTGCGGCGTTCGTCGATGCCGAACATGCGCTCGATCCGGTATATGCGGAAAAATTGGGCGTCAAGGTCAATGATCTGTTGGTGTCGCAGCCCGACACCGGCGAGCAGGCGCTCGAAATTACCGACATGCTGGTGCGCTCCGGAGCCGTCGATGTCGTCGTGGTCGATTCCGTTGCCGCGCTCACGCCGAAAGCCGAGATCGAAGGCGAAATGGGCGACCAACACATGGGATTGCAAGCGCGCCTCATGTCCCAGGCGCTGCGCAAGCTGACCGGCAACATCAAACGATCCAACACCATTGTGATTTTCATCAACCAGATCCGTATGAAGATCGGCGTGATGTTCGGCAACCCCGAAACCACCACCGGCGGCAACGCGCTGAAGTTCTATTCATCGGTGCGCATGGACATTCGGCGAATCGGGGCGATCAAAAACGGCGAGGAAGTGGTCGGTTCGATGACTCGCGTGAAAGTCGTCAAGAACAAGGTGGCGCCGCCGTTTCGGGAAACGGAATTCGAGATCATGTACGGCACGGGAATCTCCAAGGAAGGCGAACTGATTGAGCTGGGCGTCCTACATAACATGGTGGAAAAATCCGGCTCTTGGTACAGCTACAAGGGCGAGCGGATAGGGCAGGGCAAAGACAACGCCCGGGTGTTTCTGCAGCAGCATCCCGAGATCGCCAAGGATATCGAGGCTCAGGTTCGCGCCAAGCTGATTCCGGAAAAGGCCACGATGAATCGGGGTGGCGACGTCAAAGAGGCCTAATGCCCTGGCCGGCCGGCCTGTCGAGCCCCTAGACGCACGCGCGGCCCGGGTCGCCGCGCTGGATGCGCTGGCGCGGCGCGACTACGCCTCCGAGGATTTACGCCTCAAGCTGCTCGAGAAAGGTTACGATGTCTCCGTCGTGCTGCCATTGCTCGATGCGCTGCGCGACGAAAAATTACTCGATGACCGGCGTTACCTGGAAAACTTTGTGGCCTATCACGCCGCAAGGGGCCAAGGGCCGCTTCGAATTCGATTGGAATTGCGCCGGCACGGCCTGCAAGGATCGCCGGTTGAGGAGTACCTCGACACTTTTCCGGATTGGAATGCGCAGCTTGAAAAGGCGCGGGCGAAGAAATTCGGCGCCAAATTGCCTCAAGATTACGCAGACAGGCGGTTGCAAGCGAGATTCTTGAGTTACCGAGGTTTCACGGGCGCCCAGATTCGAATCGCCTTAGGCTTTGACGTAGAGCTTGATTGAAGACAACGGACATGAAACGCGACACCAAACTGAAATCGATGACGACCGCGGAGGTGCGGGCCAGCTTCTTGGAATTTTTCCGCAAGAATGGCCATAGGGTCTTGCCGTCGAGTTCGCTCGTTCCCGTCAACGATCCGACGCTGCTCTTCACCAATGCCGGCATGGTGCAGTTCAAGGATTTATTCCTCGGCAGGGAAGTCCGTGACTACGTGCGCGCGGCCACCGCGCAGCGCTGCGTGCGCGCCGGCGGCAAGCACAACGACTTGGAGAACGTCGGCTACACGGCGCGCCACCATACCTTCTTCGAAATGTTGGGAAACTTCAGCTTCGGCGATTACTTCAAGCGCGAGGGCATCCACTTCGCCTGGAACTTCATCACCGGCACCCTGGAGATCCCGAAGGAACGCCTATGGGTGACCGTTTACACGGACGACGATGAGGCGGAGCGCATCTGGGTCGAGGAAATCGGCGTGGACCCGACCCGCTGTACGCGCTTGGGTGAGGAATCCAATTTCTGGGCGATGGGCGATACCGGACCGTGCGGCCCCTGCTCGGAAGTATTTTACGATCACGGCGCGGATGTTCCCGGTGGTCCACCGGGGTCGCCCGACGAGGATGGCGACCGCTACGTCGAAATTTGGAATCTCGTGTTCATGCAGTACGATCGTTCCTCGGATGGCGTGCTGGTGCCATTGCCCAAACCGTCTGTGGATACCGGCTTGGGACTGGAGCGGGTGGCTGCAGTAATGCAGGGTGTTGACAGCAATTACGACATCGACCTGTTCACGTCATTGATTCGCGCCGCCGCCGATGTCACGGGAACCGCTGATTTGGAATCATCGAGCCTGCGGGTCATCGCAGATCACATCCGTGCGTGCACGTTTCTGATAGTCGATGGCGTCGTGCCTTCAAATGAAGGCCGGGGATATGTTTTGCGGCGCATCATCCGGCGTGCCATTCGCCATGGTTATAAGCTCGGACGGACTCAACCCTTCTTTCATAAGCTGGTCTCGAGTCTGGTGCGGGAAATGGGTTCCTACTACACCGAGCTCGTAAGCGGCGAAGCGCGTGCCACGCAAGTGCTGGCGCAAGAGGAGACTCGATTCGCGGAAACGCTCGCCACCGGCATGGTGTTGTTGGATGCTGAAACGGCGAAGCTCAAAACGACCGTCATCCCGGGTGAGGCTGTGTTCAAGCTGTACGACACCTACGGATTCCCGGCGGACCTGACCGCAGACATCGCGCGCGAGCGCGGTCTTACGATCGATCAGGCGGGATTCGACGTCGCGATGGAGGCGCAGCGCCGCCGAGCTCAGGCGGCGAGCAAATTCGGTGTCGATCCGCGTGATTCTATTAAACTTTCGGGCAAGACTGATTTCTCCGGGTACGATCGCCTTGCGGACGAAGCTCAGGTTGCATCGCTCATATTTGATGGTGCGGTGGTCGATGCGCTGCGGCCGGGACAAGAAGGTCAGGTAGTCCTGGACCACACCCCGTTCTATGCGGAAAGCGGTGGGCAGATCGGGGACACCGGCATCTTGGCTGGTAAGAACGCGCGTTTTACCGTGCGCGATACCCGGAAAATCGGCGCATCTTTTTCGCACGTGGGCGTCCTTGAAAGCGGCGAGCTGCGAATCGGCGATACCGTGGCGGCGCAGGTCGACCAAGAGCGACGCAGGGACATTGCGCTCAATCATTCCGCCACTCATCTTCTGCATGCCGCGCTACGAAAGATTCTGGGCAAGCATGTGGAGCAAAAGGGTTCGCTGGTCGCCGCCGATCGCTTGCGCTTCGACTTTTCACATACCCAGGCGGTTTCCCCGGACGAATTACGCCAAGTTGAGGACCTGGTCAACTCGGAGATTCGTGAGAACTCGCCGGTCGAAACTCGCGTCATGGCGCTCGATGAGGCGAAAGCAGCCGGCGCTATGTCACTGTTTGGCGAGAAATATGACAGCGAC